>JAQTMA010000026.1:23297-29461 GCA_028714615.1 Anaerolineaceae bacterium
GCCGCTGCGGGTATCAATAGCACGTTGTAGAAGAAAGCCCAAAACAGATTTTGCCGGATGGTGTGCATCGTTTGGCGAGACAGGCTGATTGCCCGTGGCACTCCTCGTAGGTCGCCGCTCATCAATGTGACAGGCGCCGCCGCTATAGCAATGTCAGTCCCCGTGCCGATGGCCATTCCAACGTCCGCTTGAGCCAGCGCAGGTGCATCATTGATGCCATCACCCACCATTGCCACGACCTCCCCCCGTTCCTGCAATTCTTTCACTTGCGTTGCCTTACCATCTGGTTGCACATCCGCCAATACCTCATCGATGCCTGCTTGAGCACCAATCGCCTCGGCCGTGCGCCGGTTATCACCGGTAATCATGACTACGCGAAGTCTAAGCTTGTGCAGGGCATCCACCGCTTCACGGGACCCTTCCTTTATCGTGTCGGCAACAGCCACCACTCCCCGGATATGACCATCCAGCGCCACCAGCATGGCCGTTTTTCCCTCCATTTGCAGGCGCTCGATGACAGGCGCCTGTCCGTCCAGGGTGACCTTCTGGCTTTCCATCATCTTCATATTCCCGATGGCGACCTGAGTTCCATCCACATTAGCTTCTACACCATACCCGG
The DNA here is from genome assembly GCA_028714615.1 of Anaerolineaceae bacterium. Next base: position 23,917 of record JAQTMA010000026.1, read on the forward strand.
CCTGCGCCAGAAAACCCTGCGGTTCGCTCAAGCTCAAGCCCCGGTTGCCGGCTTCCGCGACGATAGCTTGCCCCAGGGGATGCTCACTGCCCTTTTCGACACTGGCTGCCAGTTGCAAGAGCTGGTTTGCGTCGCCTGACCAATCTCCCACTACCACGTCGGTAACGGCCGGTTGCCCGCGTGTCAGCGTACCCGTTTTATCCAGGACGACCACGCCAACTTTCCCGGCTCGCTCCAATGCTTCTCCCGATCGGAACAGTAAACCATTCTGAGCGCCTTTCCCGGTACCCACCATGACCGCAGTTGGGGTAGCCAGCCCCATGGCGCAAGGGCAAGCAATTACCAGCACAGCCACCATGTTGATCAGTGCGCGGGTGAAAGCGTTGACTTCCGCGCTTGCTGCCGGAGCAGGAACGACAAAATACCAGGCTGCGAAGGTCACCAGTGCAATCGCGATCACTACCGGCACGAATACCGCAGACACCCGATCGGCGAGTTGCTGGATCGGAGCTTTGCTGCCCTGCGCTTGTTCAACCAGGCGGACGATCTGCGCTAACGCAGTTTCACGTCCTACCCGGGTAGCTTCAAAGCGGAACAAGCCCATCCCGTTAATGGTTGCACCAGTCACAGCATCGCCTGGACCCTTTTCTAAGGGTAAAGACTCCCCGGTAAGCATCGATTCGTCAATCGAGGTGTGGCCTTCGATCACGACTCCATCTACCGGGAGCCGCTCCCCTGGCCTTACCAAGACGATATCGCCTACGCGCACATCATCCACCGCAACCTCAAGCTCCTCGCCAGCCCGCATCACGTGTGCAATGCGTGGGCGTAACCCCATCAATTTCTTGATGGCTTCACTTGTGTGACCTTTGGCGCGCGCCTCCAGGAACTTCCCGAGCCGGATCAAGGTGATGATCACTGCCGCCGTCTCGAAATAGACGTGCCCCGGGATCAATCCGAGCACCACCGGGATCGAATAAAAGTATGCTGCCGACGAACCCATGGCGATCAATACGTCCATATTGGCGGAGCGATTGCGCAAGGCTTTATACGCTCCGACATAATACTGCCACCCGACGTAGAATTGCACTGGAGTGGCCAATACAAACATCAAACCATTGATCCAGGCGCCTCCCCGCATCTCCATCGGGAGGAGATCACGTCCCATTGCCAACAGGAACAATGGGATGGTGAACACCAACCCGGTTACGAGCAGCCGGCGCTGGTGAGCAATCTCCACCTGGCGCGCTCGAGCCTCAGCGTCATCCCCTTCTCCACCCTGCTCGATCGTTTCAAAACCGGCGGCGGCGATGGCCTGGCGCAATTCGGTCTGCGAAATGATCGTCGGTACATATATGATCCGCGCACGCTCCATTGCGAAGCTTACTTGAACCTCCAGTACCCCTTCTCGCTTTTGTAGGGTCTTTTCCAGTCGCCGGGCATCATTATCGTCACTCATCCTCCTGATCACCAGGTCAGCCTCTCCCCGCGCCACATCGTAGCCGGCTTTTTGCACCCGGCTGATGATCTCACCCAATCCGAGTTGGTTTGGGTCGAATTCGACTGTGGCTCGTTCAGACGACAAGTTCACCGCCGCCGTTTCCACCCCGGAGAGCCGGTTGAGATTGCGTTCGATCGTTGCCACGCAATTTGCGCAAGTCATCCCTGTAATGGGTAGGATGATTTGCTTATGTTCACTCATGCGATATCCTTCCACCAACGAGATAAGGGGATATTCCCACTCATCTCCAATTGTTATTCCACTTACTTTTGCACGGGATAGTTAATCTCCGCCATCGTTTTCTCGATTGCTTCTGCGGTTGCTGGAGCTTCGAAGCTCACCGTGACTTGCTTACTCTCCAGTTCTGCATTCACGGTCTTCACGCCCTGAAGGTCACCGATCTCGTTTTGAATGGTGTGGACGCAATGCTTGCACGAAATATTGGGGACGGTATATGTGACGGTATTCATAATCAATCTCCTCGTATTATACTTTTTGGCTTGCCAGGAATACTTCACCGATTTCTTTGAGCACTCGCTCGCGTTCCTCAATATCCTCTCCGCGAACTGCCGTGATCAGGCATGTATTGAGATGGTTATCCAGGATTTGCGACGACACGCGATTGAGTGCTGCTTGCACTGCCTGGATTTGCCGGATGACATCGATGCAGTAAGCTTCCTCTTCCATCATCCGCTCGATTCCGCGAACGTGCCCCTCGATGTTTTTTAAACGCTTTAAGGCTTCCTCATTTTTCATTCAACCTCCTGGTTACCCCTCCCCAGGGGGGTAGGGTGTTTTGATTCTACCCATACTGGTCTGGTTTGTCAAGGTTTCCTGAACTTGACAGGTGCTTGCTTACCTCGTACACTTGATTTGCTTGAGGTTCCCATGCCTTCCCAATCCCCAATTCCCTTGAATCCCCTGCATTCTTCACGGTCTTGGACTGCATTTTCCCTGTTGGTGCTCTTCTTAGCGGCAGTTTGGATTTGGATTAATCCCCCTTCACCCTCCTCCTTATCTCCTGGAACCATCTCCGCACCCCACCAGGGATTCCAGGCTCCTGATTTCAGCCTCTTGACCCCTCAGGGCAATGCGATCCGTTTATCCGATTTGCGCGGACGACCGCTGCTGCTGAATCTGTGGGCATCCTGGTGTCTTCCCTGCCAGACAGAAATGAAAACTGTTCAATCCGCGTATCTCGCTTATCACAATCAGGGCCTGGAGGTTCTGGCGGTGAACGTTACTTCTCAGGACTCTGCTGAAGCAGCGGTGACCTTCTACAATCAGGAGGGATTGACCTTTCCCATCTTGTTTGACCCGGAAGCGGTTGTATCGGAACAATATCAGCTCCAGGCTTTGCCGTCCACATTCTTTATCGACAAACATGGCATTATCCGCGAGGTCGTTTTGGGAGGACCGATGTCAGAGGCGCTGCTCCCTGTTCAAGTGGAACGCCTATTGGTGGAGCCTTAGCATGTTTCCCATTCTGCACCTTGGTCCCCTGGCCATCCAGACTCCCGGCCTGTTTCTGTTGGTGGCAGTCTGGATAGGTCTGTTAATTACTGAACGCCACGCTGACCTGTATAACATTCCGGGCAATAAGTTGTATACTCTCGGCCTGGTCGCTCTCATCTCTGGAGTGGTTGGAGCCAGGTTGGTCTACATCCTCCAGCACCCCTCCGCTTTTCAAGCCAGCCCCCTCGGCCTTATTTCTCCCAATCCCTTACTATTGGATGTTTGGGGCGGCTTCACGCTTGCCATTTTGGCCAGCCTGTTCTATCTCCAACGCTCCCACCTCTCATTTTGGGGCGTCATGGACGCCTTCACCAGTTGTTTTGCGGTTCTGATCATTGCGCTCGGGTTGGCCCACCTGGCAGATGGCAGCGCGTTTGGCCTACCCAGCCATGTTCCCTGGTCGCTTCCTCTATGGGGGGAACACCGCCAGCCTTCCCAGGTGTATGAAATCCTGGCAGGATTGGTTGTCCTGGGTCTCACCTGGCCGAGGGGTCAGGCGGGATTTATATTCTGGAAACGCATCTCGCCACCAGCCGGGCTACGTTTTGCAGTATTTTTAGCCCTTTCAGCCGGAACTCGTTTGTTCCTTGAGGCTTTCCGAGGGGATAGCCCCCTTGTCTTCGGGCGTTTCCGTCTCCCGATGCTCGTGGCATGGGGTATTCTTGCTGTCAGCCTGACCTTAATCGGCGCCAGGCGCCTGGACAGGCAAAAGGATATCCCAAGGAGAGATGGTATTGTTGGTGAAAATTCAATTGTCAAATGACGAGGTGGTTTTATACCATCAAGAATTCACATCATGACGGGGAGGAACCATGGACCAGGTTCTGATCAAAGATTTACTTGTGCGTGGTATTATCGGGATCAACGACGACGAGCGGAATAATCCTCAAGATATTTTGGTTAACATTATCCTTTTTACAGATTCGAGAGCCGCCGCGAAGAGTGACAATATTTCACATTGTGTAAATTACAGAACGGTTGCCAAAAAGGTATATGCCCATGCGGAAACTGCCCGGCGCTTCACCGTTGAGGCTCTGGCAGCCGATATCGCTCACATCTGTTTGCAAGAAAGCAATGTCCTGGGTGTGCGTGTCCGTATCGAAAAACCGGGCGCTGTCCGCTTTGCCCAGTCGGTCGGTATTGAAATTGAGCGCTCACTTACAGATTTATGAGACCCCAAATCCCGGTCTACCTTAGCCTGGGATCGAACATCGATCCGGAACGCAACTTGCCCTTGGCGGTTGCCCATTTGCGCCAGGAATTGCGCGTCTTGGCTATCGCCCCAACCTGGGAGACGCCCCCCTATGGAACTGGCGGCGCAAATTATTTCAACACGGCTCTTCACGCCCTCACCCACCACCCCCTCGAAGGGCTTAAATCCAACGTTTTGCGTCCCATCGAAACCAGGCAGGGGCGAGTCCGTACAGATGATAAGTACGCACCCCGCCCGATTGACCTGGATATCATCATTTATGGTGCCACCCTCATTGATCCCCGCTTGTGGACGCTGCCATTCCTGGCGATCCCTTTTGCCAGCCTATTGCCTGATTATCGAAATCCGGAAACGGGAGCGACGTTGGCTGAGGTAGCCCACCAGATGCAGCAGCACCAACCCGCCACCTTACGACCAGAAATTGCTTACTAGTAGCTCAGGGGTTGTGACCCTCTCGATATATTGTCCAAAAACTCCATACGGGTGGCCATGTTCGTGCGGAATGACCCCACCATTGCAGAGGTAGTCATCCTCGCGTCATGTTTTTTCACCCCTCGGATCATCGCACACATATGCATAGCTTCCACCACGACTGCCACTCCGGTGGGATGGAGCAGCTCCATCAGGAACTCTGCGATCTGGCGCGTCATGTGTTCTTGAACTTGTAACCGGTGAGCGAACATGTCCACGATGCGAGGTATTTTCGACAATCCAATGACACAATTCTTCGGCATGTATCCAACATGCACCCGTCCGATGAATGGTAGCAGGTGGTGCTCACATAGGCTGTTAAATTCGATGTCCCTGACGATGACGATCTCATCATATTTGACTTCAAAAATCGCACCATTCACCATCGCCACCGGATCAATGCGGTAACCGGACAATAATTCTTCATACATGCGCGCCACTCGCTCGGGCGTGCGTTTCAAACCATCCCGGTCCGGGTTCTCTCCAACGGCTTGGAGGATCTCTCGCGTCGCACTTTCGATCTCGCTGGGATGGAAAGGGGTATCGAATAGCTGCGCTGCCTGATTTACCCCTTGCTTATCCTCGATTTCCATACACCTGCACTCCATTTCTGCTTGCCGTAGACGATCTTCCATATCTACTTCTCCCATCTTTGCCTGGTCTGGCATATACGGGACAGCCAATCTGGCTGTCCCGTTTGTATTTCAAACCATTAGCATCCATCTACCCAATTTCTGGGGTAATTAATCCATACGTACCATCTCGGCGGCGGTAAAGCACATTGATCGCATCGTTGTCCACGTTATAGAATACGAAGAAATTCTCATGACCAAGCAGTTCCATCT
>JAQTMA010000027.1:0-5572 GCA_028714615.1 Anaerolineaceae bacterium
CAGGCCGGTCTACCATGCCGTCCATCCTCCGTCCACCACCAGGTTTGCCCCTGTCATATACGATGAAGCTTCCGAGGCCAGGAATAATAGTGCTCCGTTCATCTCGTCGCGGTTAGCCATCCGTCCCAGCACAGTGCGGGCGGAATAATTCTGGGTAAAGACTTCATCATGCTGGTTGTAGACTCCACCCGGGGTGAGCGCGTTGACGCGGATGCGCGTCCCGGCATAATAGGTCGCCAGGTAATGAGTCAAGCCGAGCACTCCGGCCTTAGTAACCGAGTAGAACACCGGCTTGAAGGCTTGGGTCTCTTGCCCGGGACGGCGGTAGATGCGTTGGTCCGGACCCACCAGGCCGTAGGTGGAGCAGATATTGATCATCGCTCCGCTCCCCCGGGCGACCATCTGGCGGGCAGCCGCCTGGCAGCACAGGAACATGCCGGTCAGGTTGACCGAGAGGGCCAGGTTCCAGGCTGCTAATGGATAATTCTCGAAGGCATTGGCATTTTGCTGACCGGCGTGAGCCTGGTCGAACTTCGGGTCCATCGCGGCGCTGTTGACCAGGATGTCGAGCCGGCCAAAGTGGTCGACAGCATGCTGCGCCATCGCCTGGACTGAGTCCGGCTGGGTGACGTCAACGGTAAGCCCCTCCGCGGCATAACCTGCCTGGCAAAGCTGCGCCGCCAAGCTTCCGGCGCCCTTACCATCCAGGTCAGCCACCAGCACGCTGGCGCCAGCCTCGGCCAGGGTGCGGCAGAACTCACTGCCCAACAGCCCGATTCCTCCGGTGACCAGCGCCACCTTGCCGGTCAGGTCAAACTTATCTTGAATGAGAGGCATATTTCCTCCGGAAGTACATTGTCAAGAAGTAACGAGGCAATAAGGCAATGAGTAATGAGGCAATAAGTCAAAAAGGTAAGAGGGAGTGGGATGAGGCGCCTTGACAAGGGTTGATTGAATGAGTCTTTTGAAAAGCCGACAACCTTGGCAAAGGAAAATAGACATCTGTTTGTCCCATTACCTTGTTACCTTATTGCCTCATTACTCATTGCCCTGTTGCCTCATTACCTTGCGTAATACACCGCTCCATCGTCGCCGCGAAACGCCTGGCGCAGGCCATGCGTCATCCCATCCAGGCGCATCTGGGTATTATCTCCATAGAGGCCTGAGATTTGGCTTCTAATTGTATCAAACAATACCAGCGCCGCACCCTGGCGGAATGCCTTCTGCTCCCTTTGAGACGGATCTGACCCATAGACCGCATTCAGGTCTATAGGTTGCAAAGCGTAGGCTTCTTGTAGGGTGTAAGCTGCTCGCCCGGTAAAAAACAATACGGCTGTGGTTTCATTGGTGATGATCGGGATACTGCCGGGAATCTCCTTCATGGCTGCCACAGTGGGGGAATCGCGCCAGACGTCCATCATAAAGCCCAATCCAGCATTGTGCTCTCCCAGGGCAATGCGGGGACCGCGCCAGATATAGTTTCCGGCAATAACAACCAACGCCAGCCAGGCAACCGCTGTCACCCAGCGCCGCCTCGACTCCAATGTCGTCAGGAGACATGCCAGGCAGGTCACGAAGGCCAGAACGGCAATATGGATTGGGGCAAGCATGCGGTTGTCCAACGAAATCGACGGGTAGGTGACCACATAGACCGCCAGTGTGACGGCCAGGTAAACCGCCACCAGGATGCCCAGGCCGGCAGCTAGCAGCACGCGCCCATCCTCGCGCCACGCGCCGTCCATCTCCCGCGAGGCGTGCGCTCGCCAAAGCCAGAGAACCACCCCCGAAAGCAGGAAAATGGCAGCTATCGCCCCTAAGAAAATGACATTATTCAATACAAACGGATAGGGTGGAGCGTCAATCCAGGAATCGGGAACCAACCAGTTGATCCCTACTTGCTTGAGCAACGGGAACGCCGAGAGCAAGCGGGTGAGATACACAGATGCCCCATGCATCGAACGGGAGGCAACCGTGTTGGTCTGCAGAAAGTCGATGGCCAGCCATACTGCCATTGGAGCAAAACCGATGGCGCCGAACAGGACAGCATCGCCGATGCGCCGACCCCAGCGATGCCGCCCAAGCAGCAGGATCACCAACCCGCCTGCTCCCAAAAAGCCGGCGCCAATGTAGCGCGCCAGGAAAGACAGTCCGCAGGCTACGGCTGCTCCAACGAGCAGACTACGGCCAGGGGTGCGGACGTAAGCAATCGCAAGAAAAAGCCCGAGGAAGCCGGTAAAGAGGAAGAGCGGCTCGGACATTGCCCAGGCGTAGACGCGCATCAGGATGGGTGAGAAGACAAGGATCAGCGCGATCGCCAGGGCGAACCAGGTTGAGCGGGTGAAGCGGTAGAAGGTAGAACCCACCAGGAAAATGGTGGCGCCAAATAGCATAGCGCTGAACCAGCGCGCCACCTGCAGCATGTCAAAGCCAGGCGCACCCAACAGGGCCAGCATCAGCGGGTAGAGCGGTGGCGTGTACGGGATCAGGCGGAAACCCCCATCCGGCTCGACCAGGCCCAGACCGCGCCCAGCCAGCAGGTTTTTTGCCGAAGCCAGGTAGACGGCGGCATCCCCACCTACCCCCGGTCCGCGCGTAGTGGCGTAAAGGATGAGGCCGACGCCGAGGAGTGAGAGGATGAGTAGGAAGGGGAGGAAGAGGGGATTTCGTTCTTGTAGTGACGACTTTAGGCGTTCCGAGTGACTCTTTATCGTTGATGGTTGTTGGTAACTTCTCATCCAGCTCAGAACTTTGACAAGGTTTGGAACCTTGTCAAAGTTAGTTCTAGCGTAGCTCATAGACTACCTCGTTGCCCTGCGTGGTCAGCTTGCTCAAGCCTTGCTGCTGCAGCTCCGCCTCTATCTCAGCCAGGTTTGGATAACTAGGCGCATCTACTAATACATACTGGACGCCCAATTCCTTCAGCAATCCCAGGCTATCTGAACTCGGGAAGCTATTCAGCACCGGTTTAATGCGCTGGTATTGGGCCGGCTCGAAAGCCGCAAAGAAGCCGCCGATATACGGCTTGTTGTTCACCAAGCTGTCGTACGTTAAGTCCTGGTCTGCAGCCAGGCTGAAGGGAAACTGGGCGATCGCACCCTTCCCCGGCTGTACTGCCAGCCAGGTATCCACTGGACGCGCCTGGATGGTGGAAAACTGTTGGTAGGGGCCGGGATAAAAGTCGATAAATACCAACGCCAGCAGTGCAAGCGTAACCCATGCTCGCCGTCGAGGCTTAACCTTTTCAAGCAGTCCTGCGGCGCCTAACCCTGCAAACACGCTGGCGGCCAACAACACAAACAGGCCGAAACGTTCCAACGCGCGCATCTTGGCAAAGAAAGGGAAGTACAGGAACATGAAGTAACCAGGCAGTGGAATGGGCATGGTGTTGCGCTGCACCACCCCGCGGAGAAAAGCGGGTACGCTGATGTTGACGGACTGGTTCAACCAGTGGAAATCCGTCCCCAATGCCAGGATGAAAGCCGCCAGTGCAACCCAGGTAAAACCTGCCAGCAACAGGCGGTGTGAGCTTTCCCGACGCCACCAAAACGCCAGAACCACCAACGCCAGGGTAACCGCCCCGATGTAGAGCGTCCCCTCGATCCACATAGAGCGGTCGAAATGAGTTCCGATGAAACGCCCCCACAAGAAATGATCGGTAGAGGGCAGCAGAAAATCCGTGGGGCTGGCCGAGTACATGCGCACGTAGCTGACCGTACGGTTGGGCATATCTCCGGACCGAGAAAGCTGCACGAAGGGCAGCACCGAGACCAGCACCAACGGCACAGCCACTGCCGCGAAACCCGCCAGGCCCTGCCAGGCCCCGCGCAGCCAGGTCAGCGGTTTGCGCGTGTAGAAAAGCGCCACCAGTCCGAATACCCCCGAGAGCAAAATCGCCATGTACAGGTAATACTGGGAGGTCAGCGCTACCCACCCGAGAGAGACCCCGGCTAAAAGCGCCGGTTTCCAGGCCTGGCGCAGGGATCCGGGTGCGTGCAGCAAGTCATAGAGGCCCATAAAATACAAGGGCAGCGCCATCGTCCCGCTCAAATTGAGGTGACCGATCAGGAAATGCGCTACGCGGAAAGGCAAGAACCCATAGATCATGCCCGCCACCAGGGCGGCGCCCTTGCTGCCGGTCAGATGGTGGATCCAGATGTACATGGCCAGGCCAGAGAGCACAAACGTAGCCATCAGCGCGAAGTTGTAGCCGAAGGTGGGCCCAGCAATCAGGCTGGCTGGCAGGGCCAGGAACACCATGGCTGGGGTAATCTCGGTGTACGCCAGGTTCCAGCCTTCCGGGTAGTTGAGGAAAGGCACAAACACAGGCGATACATGCAGCTCGAAAAGCGCTTTTCGGAACCACTCGATCAGCCAGACGAAGTAAATGTTGTCACCGATGGTGCCGACCACCGAATTTCCCATACGCAGCGCCAGCGGCCAGGTCCATACCAGGGTCATCCCGGTGAAGAAGACAACCGCCCAGAGCCAATGGTATCTCGCCCAGACACGGGCTAAAGCCGAGGTAAGCGTAGACTGCGGCACGGGGAGCGTAGCGGACGGGTTAGACATCGATCATCCGGCCAGTACGAGCCGATTCGTGCACGGCGAGCGTCAGCCCCAGGATGCGGATGCCGTCCTCCAGGGTGCAGACCGGTTCCGCTTTACCCGCCAACACCTGGATGAAGTGGCGCATCTCCGCCAGGAACAGGTCATTGCGCTCGAAACCCACGGGCGGCAAAAAGCTTTCCCAGGCATCCGTGCTGGCCCGGAAAATGCGCGTTGCTCCGGTTGAGTTGCTCCACGAGATCACGCCCAGCGTCCCGGTGATTTCCAACGTGTGCGAGGCGACGCGCCGGTTATAGTCCAGGTGGACGCTGCCGATCGCTCCGGAGGTAAAACGCAGGCCGATCTCCGCATTATCTTCCACGGCGATCTCCAGGCCGCCCGAGTTACTGGTGAATGCCCATACCCCTTCGATCTCCCCCAACAGCCAGCGCAGGTAATCGAAAGGATGGCTGAGGGTGAACACCACCCCGCCGCCCAAATCCGTGCGGGCCGCATAGCCTTTTCGGTAGTCCTCCCAGGGATGAAAATCCGGCAAATACTCGCCCCAATGCACACGGGCCGAGAGGGACCGGCCGATAGCGCCGATCTGCAGCAGTTCGTGGACCTTCTGCAGTCCCGGGTGGAAGTGGTATTGGAAGCCAACCAGGGCTCGCGCCCCGGATCGGGTCAGGGCAGAATGCAGATCTTCCACGCCCGCCATCGAGTGAGAGATGGGCTTTTCTAAGAACAGGTGGCTGCCTGCCAGGGCTGCCGGGACTGCTACATCCATGTGCAGGGCGGTCGGGTTGGCGATCACCACGGCGTCTGGTTGGTGGGCCAGAGCGGCTTCCAGATCCGTTTCCACCGGGACGCCGGCAATCTCGTCCTCATCGAGGGTGCTGTGATGAGAACGAAGCAGGACGATATCCTTTTCGCCCAGCTCGCGCAAGTTGCGCAGGTGGCGCCGCCCGATGGAGCCAAACCCAGCGATGAGAAATTTCATGTTAACCCTTTAATGACTGGACAC
>JAQTMA010000027.1:5672-26141 GCA_028714615.1 Anaerolineaceae bacterium
TTACACGGAAAGTACGGATAAAAATGGATTATATAACTCGCAGATACTGAATAAAAAGGATTTTTCGTTTTTAATTTCTTAGGTTTTATCTGTACTTATCCTTAAAATCCGCCGAAGGATCCGTGTCCAAAAGATTTTATCTCAAGATTCCAAAAATCCTTTAAGCTTCTTTGCCATAAATATCTCTGTGGCAGCCATTGATTCCACAGTCGCTCCTCCGATATGGGGAGTGATCAACAAATGATCATGCGCCCGCGCATAATTCAGGAGCGCCTGTGATCGTTGGCCGCGCTCCGCCCGAATCACATCCAGCGCTGCTCCGGCCAGGCTCCTATGTTCCAGTGCCTCCAGCAGGGCTGTTTCATCCAGAAGTTCCCCGCGTGCGGTGTTGACCAGCAGGGCATTTTCCGGCAGGTAAGCCAGCTCCCGTGAGCCGATCATGCCGCGGGTCTCTTCATTCAGGGGTACATGCACCGATAGAACCTGCGCGTTCCTCAGCAGTTGCTCCAGACTGGCACAGCGCTCAACCCCATCGATCCAACCCTGGCGGTATGGGTCGTATGCGATTACCCGCATACCAAACGCCAGTCCGTAACGCGCCACGATTTCGCCGATGCGCCCCAGCCCAAGAATAGCTAACGTTTTCCCGGCCAGGTCGTGCCCGCGAAAGGCATCTCGATCCCAGGCCCCGGATACCACCGAGTTGCAGGCCGCGGGGATGCGGCGTGCGAGCACCAGGAGCAACCCCCAGGTCAGCTCAGCGGTCGCCGGGATACTGCGCAGGAAATCGGTCTCTCCCCGCAAGCTCAGTACGGTGATACCGCGCTGCTGAGCTGCCTGAAGATCAATATGGTCCAACCCCGTGGTAGCGCTGACGATCACTTTCAAGCGTAGAGCTTGCTGGATGACGCTCTCGTCCACCCGATGGGCCAACCGGACGATAAGCACATCGAATTCCGGAAGACATTCCAGCAGCTGTGCTCGGGTCAACGGGCCATCGACCACTTCTCCGAGTGTTTCCAACACGGCACGCGCATCCGGAGAATAGCGGTCAGGTTCCAGGTTGAGAATGCGTAGGTTCGCCATGCGGTTACCTTATGGTGAGGCGGTCAGCCATCAAACCGATGGTGATCCACTGCCAGACATAGAAACTATTGTCGCTTTGCCCAGCACAGAAGGCCTTCCAGGACTGGCGAACTGCTTCCGGATCTAGCCAGACCCCACCGGTGCATTCCAATGCGCGCTGGATGCAGCTATCCGCCCATCCAACGAGCGGGCCACGCAGCCACTCACGCTGTGGAGTCTGCATCGGCCGTTTGGGTTCCTCAACTACGCCATTAGGCGCGAGTCGCGAGGCGATGCGCCGCAGCAGCCACTTGCGTTTGCCGCCCTGGATCTTGCGCTCGACAGGCTGGCGCAGCGCCAGCTCTACCATGCGGTGGTCCAGGAAAGGTTCGCGCAGTTCGGTTGAGACGCGCATCGAAATCCGGTCGTTAAAACGCATGGCCCGTGGGATTTTCGTATAAGCGGCATCTCGCAGTTGCAGGTTAAGGATCGGGTCTGCAAACGGCTGTGGAGAGCAGAATGCTTCTGCCAGGGCGCGGAATTCCGGGACCAGGCACTCTGCACGGATCGGAGATTCCCGCGTGCCTTGCACCACCCCGGCAGCCTGACCACGCAGCACGTTCTCGTAATAATCATAGCCGGCCCACTGTTCGTCCATCCCATTGCCGTCCAGCAAGACGATCACCCCGTCCGCTCGGGCGCGCTCGAACAAAGATGCATATGCCAGGGTGGGCAAGCCGGAGTACGGTTCATCCTGGAACTGCTGCACTGATTCAGCCAGAGCCGGGACTTCCTCCAGCCGCAGTTGACATAAAACAGACGGGTGGCGGGTTCTAGCCAGCATTTCGCGCACCCAGGGAGTCTCATCATAGGCGGGGTCGCCGGTAATAAAAGTATAGGCTTTGACGTCATTATCCGCGCCCTGCACGGCGCCCACCAGTCCAAGCAGGACGGATGAGTCCAACCCGCCGCTCAAATTGATCGCCACCGGCACATCCGAGCGGAAGCGCAAGCGGACGCTTGCTTTCATCAACGCCAGGTATTCCTCTTCCACAACTGCTAATGATCGACAATCTTGCTCGGTCACCCGGTCGGCCAGGTCGTACCAGCGCTCTACGTGCATCTGGCCGCTTTCCCAGGCTAGCCAGCTGCCTGGAGGCAACGCTTGAACGCCAGACCAAAACGTGCGCGGGGTATGGTCGTATAGCCCATTGGCCAGGTAGGTCGCCCAGGCAGTAGTGTCAGGCACTGCTGGAACCCCAGCCGCGTGCAGCGCTTTGATCTCGCTGGCGAAAACCAGCCCTCCGTCTGGCCGGGTTGCATAATAAAACGGTTTGACTCCGAACCGGTCGCGTGCAGCAAATAGGCGCTGGCGGCGCGTGTCCCAGACTGCGAAGGCAAACATCCCGATGAACCGTTCCAGGCAGGCATCACCCCACCGTTCGTACGCAGCCAGCGCTACCTCGGTATCGGTGTGACTGATGTAGGGATAATCAGCTAATTCAGCGCGCAGCTCCAGGTAGTTGTAAAGCTCGCCGTTGAAAATGATCCATAAGTCGCCCCGGCCATTGCGCATGGGCTGGTAGCCAGTGTTGGATAGGTCGATAATGCTCAGCCGGTCGTGTCCTAACCCAGCAGTCCCGCTTGGGTCAACCCAGGTACCGCTGTTATCCGGACCGCGGTGGTGCAGTGCGGCCACCATTGCGTCCAACTGCGCCTTCTGCCAACCCGTGCCGACAATACCCGAAATGCCGCACATCAGGCCACTCCCTCGTCCGATTGCGCTCGCGCCTGAAGGTCCTGAATCAGGAATTCAGCCAGCTTGAAATCCAGTTGGCTGTCAATGTTGACTGAGCGCTCCTCTGGCATAACATAGGGCCGAATGGTCTCGCCCCAGATTGATCTTTTCTCCATAATGGTATCCCGCCGCGACATGTAGATGGCTCCGTTGCGCATGTATGCTGGCGGCTGGTAGTCCTGCCGGCGGGTACCTTCCTTTTCCTCGATACAATAGGGAACCAGTTGGTTGCCCTCAATACGCTTCATCAGGATGGGGTGCGTGGAATACACCTGCACCACGCTGATGACCGAGTCGCAGCCGCCGCTGGAAGCCAGCTCTACAACGTGACGGATGTCTTCAGGAGCCCGGAACGGGGTGGTGGGTTGGAGCAGCAGCACCCAATCCATGCGCACCTGGTCCTGGTCCTCCACGAAGCGGACCGCGTGCTGCAAGACCGGCAGGGTGGGAGCTCGGTCGCCAGCCAGCTCCGCCGGGCGCAAGAAGGGGACTTCCGCCCCACAAACGCGGGCAATCTCCGCAATTTCTGCATCGTCCGTACTGACGATCACCCGGTGGATGAGGTCCCGTACCTGGAGCACCGCTTCGATGGTATAGGCAATCAGCGGCTTGCCGCCCACCGGGCGGATATTTTTGCGCGGAACGCCTTTCGAGCCACCGCGGGCCGGGATGATTGCCAGGGTTTTCAAAGTATCTATTCTGCGATCCATTTCATTATCAATACGTCAGGCGCTTATCAATTTTGAGCGGCGCCTCGGAAAGGATCTGGGCAATTCGTGCACCCGCCTTCCCATCTCCATAAAGCGTGGAGCAAGATGGCCGGCCGTTACTCAAATGAGTCACAATCGCTTGAGAGATCTGCGCCCGGTCATATTCCACGTCGATCACATTCGGGCCGCGTTCGCGCCCTAGCTCGCGCGATCCGATATTGACAGCGGGGACGCCCAGGTAGGAACACTCCCGGATGGCCACACTCGAGTTGCCCACAATGCCTCGGCTGCGGTACACCAAACGCAAGAAGTTTTCCGGTGGAACATCCTTGAAAAAGTGGATGTTTTTGGGTTGCTCGATCTCGCGGAAGGCACGGATTCCGCTCGAGGCTCCATCCGAGCCGGCGTCGACATTCGGCCAAAACCACAGGGTGGGCAATCCCAATTCTTTGATAGCATACAGGGTCTCGGTCACCTGGTGGCGGGCTTGCTGATATTCGGTCGTCACCGGGTGCTGCATCACCACCAGGTAACCATGGGTCAAGTCTACCTGTGCGCCAACCCCCCCATACTGCGCGAATGGGTCGATTTCCTGCCCAGGGTTCGCCATGACCCGGGCAGCGATATCAATAGATGGGCAGCCGGTGACGAATACCTGCCCCGGGTCCTCACCCATGCGGATGACGCGCTCGGCAGCTTTTGGGGTAGCCACAAAATGCATATCTGCCAGCTTGGTCACGGCATGGCGCACTTTTTCATCGATGGAGCCGGTTACTTCACCTCCCTGGATATGCGCCAGGGGTATGTTCAGATAGGTCGCCGAGATAGCTGTCGCGATGGTTTCATAGCGGTCGGCGATGGTCACGACCACATCCGGCTGCAGGTTATCGAACACGGTGGAGAGTTCCATCAGGCCCAGGCCGGTGGTCTTGGCAGAAGTGACCAGGTTTTCCCCTTCCAGCACCATATATACCTTGGCGTCGATGTGGAAGCCATCTTCCTCAATGTGCCGGAAAGCGCTGCCATAGCGGTCGAGCAGCAGCGAAGCCGCCGCCACCACTTGCAGTTCCAGCTCGGGGTGGTCGCGAATCGCCTCCAGTGCGGTGCGAATGCGCGAGTAACTCGGTCGTGCGGTGATGACCACACAAATTTTTCGTTTCGCACTCATCGGGCTACAGCCTCATCTTCGAAGTCGGCGGCCTGCAAAAAACTGCCCGCAGTCACGTCGCGTTTCAAACGCTGCCCCACCCAGCGATCAATTTCGGCGGCGGGGAGGCCAGTGCCTGGCTTACGCGCGGCTAAATCAGCACGTTTAACGGCGGTTCCGGCAGGCAGATCTTGGCGCGCAACCAGGCTCTTGCCGAACATGCTGCGCATTGGTTCCAAATCACGGCTGAGCTGGTCCTTATCCACCGGGTGAGCCAAGGCGCTTTCGATAAAGCGCACCCCTTCAACGAGCTGGCCTAGCTCTACAGGGGTCAGCGACACCGGCACGTCCGGGCCAAACATATCCCGGCTGAGGGTGACGTGTACTTCCACCAGCTTGGCGCCGAGGGTGGCGGCTGCCAGCCCGGTATAGATCTTCCCGGAGTGGTCGGAGATGCCTACGGGAACCTGGTAGCGCTCCTGGAAGAACCCCAGCAAGTTCAGACCGAGATCTTCCGGCTGAGAGGGGTATTTGGAGGTGCATTGCATAACCGCCAGGGGCAGGTGGTACCCGCGGAGCGCTGCTACAGCCTGGTCGATCTCAGCCAGGGAGCTCATCCCGGTCGAAAGCAGCACGGGTTTATTTGTCTGGGCAATGCTCTCGAGCAGCAACGGGTTGGAGACTTCGCCGGAAGCGATCTTCCAGGCCGGCATGCCCACCCGCTCGAGCAGGTCGACCGCTTCATCCGAAAAGGGGGAGCTCAGGAAGACCATGCCACGCTCACAGGCATGCGCCGCCAACCCGGCCCACTGGTCGGCGGTAAACTCCATGCGCCGCCAATAATCAAAGCGCGTGGCATCCTGTTGACTGAACTTAATCCGGAAAATTTCTTGCGCTGAACTTTCTGCTGCGGCGATGTGGGTCTGGAACTTGACTGCATCCGCTCCAGCCTTGGCGATGGCATCGATAAATGCGTGCGCCGTCCCCAGGCTACCGTCGTGTGCCTGGCCAACCTCGCCGATGATCCAGGTAGGAGCGCTGCCTCCTACGGGCTTTCCATCTATATTGAACGCAAATGAGTCCATGAGTTTATCTCTGCTTGTTGACCAGTGATAATAAGAATTGAGCGGTCTTACCGGTGGCTTCGCCGTTCAGGTACGTCAACTCCTGCTGGATAAAACGATGGCGTGCTTCGGCATCCAGGGAAGGATCGACGAGATAATCATCCATCACTTTGATGAGTTCCTCGGCCGTGAACGCATTGCGGCCGGCATGCAGCTTGTTGACCCGTGCGGCGGTCGGCCAGTTCGGCACTTCATGAAGGGGTATCCAATAATTCCCTGGCCATCCGCCCGGAGAATCGATGCACACGCTGACGATGGGCTTACCGTGTAGAGCGGCTTCCAAAACCATGGTCGAATAGATTGAGACAAGCACATCGCAATGCGCCAGCATGGAGGTTTTCTCTGGAAAATCTTCCCCGGAATAGCGCGGCAGTCCTCCCGCCAGCGCCTTGGGGGCGACTACGTGAACGTCCGGACACTGGCTGGCGAGCTGGGTGATCGCATCGCATTCCTGCTGGTAGTGCGGGAAGGGTTTGAAGTGATTGGGGTGCAGGCGGATAAGCAATTGAGAAGGCACCGAAAGTTGATTACGGGCGATCATCTCAATCATGCTTTGGACGATGTGCAAATTGGGTGAAATGCTCAGCGCCGTGGCGGCATAGGCGACCAAGCGCTTGTCAGGATCCAATCCGTGCATCCGAAAGTATTCCTCGCGCGGGATCAGCCACTTCTTACTAATATACCCGTCATATAGAGGAAAACCGCCTATAAAGATATTCTCCTTAGGCCAATCGTATCCGGTGCTTAGCTCCCACTTGTGGACGTCTGACCAGACGCTGGCGTAATCCACATGCGCCCCTGGCAGGCCGTGCGCGCTGGGGTTGTCCCAGCCGACGGTCACCATAGCCGTGGGGATCTTGCGCCGGTTGGCTTCCCGCAGCAGGTAGCGGTCCAGGCGCCACCCCGCGGTGGCCGAGACGATCAGATCAGGCTGGTATTTGCCGAACAGGTCCCCATAAATCTCCGGTGTGAACATGCGCTGCTGAAGGCCTGCAAAAGCTCTTCTGGCGACACGAGAATGGCGTAACAGCCCGATCGCCGGGCGGGTGGCTTTCAAGGCGTACTTCCAGCGGCCTTTCGCTTCATATTCCTTGCGCTGGCGATGCGTGTCCACATAGGTCATAGGCACCTTGGGGTTCATGCTGGCACCGCGAATGTGCTCCATTAATTCCTGCACGCCCCCATGCACCGTTTTCTGGTAGTGAATCGCCTGATCTTCGCGCATCGAATCGAAGGCGAGTAAGGGGTTGGCGCCGTATTCCTCGCGAAGGCGAGGAATGAGCTCATCCTGGACGAGGAACACTAAGCGCACGTCTTGATCCGTGAGCAACCTAGCAAGGTCAGTCAGCAGAAAATTAGCAAGCGTCAGGCCGTGATCAATAACCAGCAAGATCGTTTTCAATAACGGAACTCCATCACCCCTGTCTGACAGGAGGAATTAACGAGCATAATACCACCGGAAGATGGCATTGTACAAAGCAAGCAGTACCGGCTTGATAACCGGCAGGTCGAGCATCCGCCGCCGGATGCCAGCGGTACGGGCCAGAGGCGCCAGTTGGCGCTCGGCGCGCAGCTGTTCCGGGACGGTATTGCTCATATTCATCACCAGCGGATCAGTCGTCATCAAGCGCAGGTAACCGCCGGAATTCATGCGTTCGTCCAGCTGGCGTACCTGTCCCATCGGGCGGTCCATGTGGAATGGCAGGAACTGCTGCAATACTGATTTATTGGCGACAAATTGCCAGTGCGATGCACCTGCCAGGGCTGGCATACCGCAGTAGCTCAAGCGGAAGTCGCTTCCTGCAGCGTAGCTCCCGCGGATCTCATCTTCGCTGGCGCCCAGGCTCAGGTTGAACTCAAGGTAGGTCGGCCAGGGGATGAATTGTCCCTGCTCCAGGCTGACCTGCTCGGTATGGCGTGCCCATTCTACCGTGGTCGTGTAGAGCTCCGGGTTGGTACGAAAAGGCCGGCTGGTAACCATGCCCACATTTGGGTAGGTCTCCAGAATTTCCACGGAGCGCGACAACCAGCCCGGGTAGAAGAGCACGTCGCTGTCTGCGTAGGCGATGATTTCGCCAGGGGCCGCACCGAAAATGACATTCCAGGCGCCGCCCTTGCCGAGGTTCTTGTCCGAGAGGATCAGGAACTGGATGCGCCCTTCCTGCTCTTCTTGCAGCAGGTAGTCTTGTACCTCCGGACAACTGCCGTTGTCGAAGATCATCAAGTCAAAAGGCATGTCCGCCCCATCGCGCAGGCTGGCCAGGCTGACCTTTAGCACGTCTAACCCTTCGGCGTAAAACCCGGAGAGGAAGGGGAGATAGGTCAAGACCACCGCCGTAACGCGCTCCGGTTGTACCACCTGGTTGACGTACTTGGCTGGATTTTGTCCCAGACGCATGCAAAACTCCTGTTTCGTTTATCTTACCACAATGGATTTTAGATTTTTGATTTTAGATTGTAGATTGTAGATTGCTGATTGAAGACCAAGTGCGTAACCACAGACCCTGGCACCACCCGCCAGGGCAGGTGTGACACGGATTACACAGATTTTAAGAACCATTTATCCGCGAATTTTGCTAATAACGCTAATTTATAAAACCATTTCTCGTATATATCGTTCTTAAAATCTGTGCAATCTGTGTAACACCTGCCCTGGCGGGCGGTGCCAGGGTCTGTGGTTACCAGGTTCTTGTTCTTCAATCAGCAATCAGCAATCTACAATCTAAAATTTCTTCATCCAACAGCGAAATTGCGCATACGCCTTCTTCGGATGGAAGATCCCGAAAAACACCTGCCCGAGCAGCATCGAGTGCAGTTTGACCAGCGGGAAGATCTCCACCTCGCGCCAGAACTTGGTCCAGGTCAAGTGCGGGCGGAGTCGGCCCCCCGCCAACCGCTGGTTGGCGTCTGCCAAACCGAAAATGGTGCGCTTGCCACCTGCCAGGCGGACGTTCTCGTCCGTTTCGGGGAGACGGTAGTGGGCGACACCTCCGGGCAGGTGGCTGTAATCATGGTCCTGGTGGACGATACGCACGGCAGCGGTCGCGTCCACCACTGCCCAACCCTGTTCGCGAGCGTGATAGATCATCCAATTGTCCCAGCCCGCGCGCCCCACCGCGAAGAGCGGCATGTGTTGGAAACAACTCCGCGGGTAAATGAAGTAATCGCTGCCTCCGGGTGGGTGGAGGCGGCCGCGCCGGTCGACGTCGCTAGCCAGGCGCTGCTGCCACCCCGGTAAAAAGTCCAGGGGATCCCGCACGTCCAGGTCCCAGCGCTGCCCGACGACCAGGAACTGTTTTTGCCCCTGCGCGACCTGCCTGGCAGCCTCCACGAAGTCCGGGAAGAGCAAGATGTCGGCATTGACGTAGGCCAGCAATGGGCTGCTGGAATGCTCGCGAGCCAGGTCGAAGATCGAGCTGACCAGCGGCGTCCCCTGGGCGTTACGCTGCACCTGCGGCAGGTGGCGGACGCCCAATTGTGCAGCCGCTTCCGCCAGCCCAGCCTCCTCCCCGATCAGAATTACCTCCACCTCAGCCCCGAGCTGCAACCACGAGCAGATGGCATTGCGCTGAATGGTATCAATGTGCGGGTCCGTGAAGGGCTTGGGGGCGGAAAAGATGGTTAGGCGAGGCATGGTTGTTAGTTATTAGTTATTAGTTATTAGTTCTTAGTTATTAGTTATTAGTGGCATCAGTGATCGTTGCACGAATGATGAAAATGCGGTGCAAATGACAAATATGGTTTGTAGTGCGCACTTTAGTGCGCCTCCACCACCAACAGGAGCGCTGACCCGCAAGGGGTGCTATGCAAAGCGCTCACTACAAACATGCTGCATCCCGCGTACGAGGGCTGAGATTCATTCATGTTTTCTTCTGTATGTCCGAAATCCTATGGTCGATATCTGTGAAGGTTTTATGTTTAATGTCCGCATTAATCTGGGCCAACTCCGGATTATGCTGAAAGAGCTCCAGGATTTCACCATACGAAAAATCGTCTCTACCGGAGAAGGCGGCGTACACCCGCCGGATGAGTTCCAGGTCCTCGGCGGTATCCACGGTCCAGCGGTAATGGCCGAAATCCGGCTGGCTGTCGACCTTCAGCACTCGGAAACGGCCCTCCTGGTCGTAAAGGTATGGCATGACGTGTTCGCGCTGGTAGGGTTCGCGGGCCTCGCGCCAGGCGCGCTCGAGCGCAGAGAAGGAGCAAACCTCGGTATCCAGCCCAATCGGGACGGTGCGCCCCCACGGCAGGCGGTTCGCGGCAAAATCAGCGCCGCTCTCCAAGAAAGCCTGCACCACGTGATCGATCTCGCCCGCGTCGATCAACGGGCAATCGGCCGTCAGGCGCACGACGGTCCGTGCGCCCAGGTCGCGGGCTGCCCGGTAGAAACGGTCGAGCACGTCGAACAGGCTGCCGCGCGTCACCGGGTAGCCTCGCTGCCGGCAGACGATCTCTATGGCGTCATCGGTCGCTTCGGTCGTCGTGGCGACCGCCACCTGGTCGAGGGTTGCCGCCCGGCGGGCGCGTTCTACCACGCGTACCAACATGGGTTCTCCGGCAACATCCAGCAGAACCTTTCCCGGCAGGCGGGAGGACCCGGTACGTGCCTGGACGATGGCGATGATGGGAGAGAATTGATGATTCAACATATTGCTAATTCCATAATGGCTGAGCCACGCTGTTTTGATCTTGTCGTGACGACTGATGGTATTTGACCACATAAACGGGTAATGCTGGCTTACCCGGATTTACCTCGGGAAGGAGCGCTGACCCGCAAGGGGTGCTATGCAAAGCGCTCACTACAAACCAGAACGCTTGTAGTGCGCACGATGTGCGCCGGGTTACCCTGTTAATATGTCCAAAAACATCAGTCGTTCAGGATACATCGTCACAACACACTTCTTTGCAGAGAGTTACACGCGATACGAGTTAATCAGAACGGTTAAAGCCGTCATTACAATCCCTTACAGCCATTTCGTAGGCTTGCAGCAGCTTGGGGAAGTTCTGCTCCCAATCGGCTCGTTCCTCGGCGATCTGGCGAGCTTTCCGGCCCATGTCTGCCAGGCGTTGCTTTTCCTGTACCGCCCTTACCATCCCTTGCGCCAGCGCGTCTACGTCTCCGTCAGGGAACAGCCAGCCGTTTTCGCCCGGGATAACCCACTCGCGATTGCCTGGAATATCCGAGACGAGCGCTGGCCGACCGCAAGCCATGGCTTCCAGCAGCGATACGGACGAGCCGTCCGAGTGCGAGGCGGAGAGGTACAGGTCCGCCGAGGTGTAGTAGCCAGGAAGCTGCGCCAGTGGCGCCTGCCCCGCGAAGGTTACCCGGTCGATCACTCCGCCCCGCTTCAGGATTTCCCGCAGCAGCGGACCCTGCGAACCTGAGCTGAGCATTAACAATCTTAGCTCCGGGCTAACCTTGGCAGCCTGTACGAACGCCCGCGTAATCAAGTCCACCCCGTACAAAGGCTCCCAGGAACGCATGCTGAGCAGCGTAAAGCATCCTTCCCAGCCAGCTCGTACCCGCGGATCGGGGTTAGCCTGCGGGGTAAAGTGGCGCAGGTCCACGCCCCAAGGGAAGAGCACAACTCGTTCGGCTGCGAACCCCAACCCAAGCGCTTTATCTTTCACTGCCTGGCAGTCGCCCACCAAAATATCGGTGCCCGCCAGGGTTTCACAAGTCGCCTGCATCCAGGCTGCATCCTGATTCGCCTCCAAAAGCAGATCCGAACCCCACGACATGCTCACCAGCGGGTGAAAGTCAATCCGTGCGACCAGGCGGGCAACCCGCTGCAGCGGTCCGGCGTGAATGACGTCCGGGTGCAGGCGCTCGATGAGCTGGCTCAACTCCGGCAGCAGCGCAAGACCAGCTTCAAGACCGGCACAGGCTGGCAATCCCTGCCAGGCGACCGGGTGAACCCCTGAGGGAAGGCTTCCTTCCCCAGGCAGGCTACCGGTTTCCAGGCGCAGGTAATGGACTTCATGCCCTGTCTGCCCTAAAGCAGCCAGGAAACGCCGGTCGTGGGCGCTGTCCCCGCGGGTGAAATACAGAACGCGCACGGGTGCTTACCCATCCTCCAACTGCGTCCAGCGCAGCTCCTGACCTTTGACCAGGTCCACCTTGGCGCGTGCGCCGACGACTTGATCGATCTCGTAGGGCAGGATCGCCCCGGGAGTGGCTGGGCGCAGCACGGCGATCATCGCACGAGAGAGGGTTTTACCTGCGGCGATGTCGCAGGCTGCTCGCAGACAGCGTCGCTGGACGATCACCGTCTGCTGCTCGTTGCCGCCCACGTATTTGTCCGCCGAGCCGAGCGCCCGTTCCAACTCGCGTGTCCGATCGACCATGTCCCGCCAGGCGGCGGGGGTCATCGAGAAGGGGTGGTCGGGACCCGTACGGGAGGTGTCGTCCGTGAAGTGCTTTTCAATGACGCGCGCTCCGAGCGCGACTGCCCCCAGCACAGTGGCATGGCCGCTGGTGTGATCGGAGAGACCCAGCACCAGTTCCGGGAACATGACCCGGTAGGTATCCAGCACATGCAGGTGGACGTGGTCGAAATTCTCCAGGCTGGCGGTGTAGTTAGTGTTGCACTGCAGCAGCACCAATTGCGGGTTGAGCGGCTGGATTCGGTGGACGGCACGCTGCACGTCGCCGATATCGGATGCACCAGTAGACAGAATCACCGGCTTACCCTTGCGGGCAATATGTTCCAGCATCTCCGGCCAGGTGATATCGCCTGAGCCAATTTTATAGGCAGGTAGATAGGGCTCGAGCATATCCACCGCGGCAAAATCATACGGAGAGGAGAAATAATCGATCCCGACCCGGTCGCACTCTTCTTTCAGCAGGGGCGTCCACTCGAACGGGATGGAGGCATCCGCGTACACCTGGTAAACGGATTTTTTCCAGCTTGATTGGTGCGAGACTTGACCACCCATCGCCTTGAAACCGTAATCGGAGACGATCTCGGGGGCGCGGAAATTTTGAAATTTGGCCGCGTCCGCCCCGGCTTCCTTGGCCCGCTGAATGAGCATCCTGGCGCGCTCCAGGCTGCCGTCATGGTTGGCAGAGATGTCTGCGATGAAGTAAGTCGGGTGCTTTTCGCCGATAGTATGTGAACCGATTTGAATATCCATGGGTCTCTCCGGAAGGAAGAAGTCAATGGGGCAAGAAGTCAATGAGGCAATGAGTAAGAAGGCAATAAGTCAACGAGGTAATAAGGCAATAAGGGGTTTAAAAAATCCGTGTTAATCCGTAAAATCCGTGAAATCCGTGTCCAAAGCACTTAGTCTATGCGCACAAGCCCCGAATTCGCTCCGCCGTCCCATCCCGCCACTGCTGGTACCACTTATCCAGCTCTTCGGGTTGACCGGGAGGACGGATGCCCAGGTCGCGCACCAGCTTATCACAACGCAAGGACAGGTTGGCAGAGCGCAGCGCCTTTAGGCCGCCATTCTCCACCGAGGCGGGGGCAATCAGATTCTCATCCAGACTAAAGCGTCTGGCAATCGCCACGCCAAAATCATACTTGTTGATGGCCTCAGGACTAACCACGTGGTACAAACCGCTCAAACCGCACTCGAGCATAGCCACCAGCAGCTCGCCCAGCTCACCAGCTTCCAGCGGGCAGAACCACGCATCCGTGAAGCCCTTCATCGGGGTGCCGCTGCGCAGGTTGTTGAAAAACCATTCCGCCAGGCTGCGCTGCCCGTTCAGGCTCCACCCGTAAAAAACCGTGCGCACAATAACCGCCGACGGATAAGTTTCCAGCACGGCCCGTTCGCCCGCCAGCTTATGGCGCGCATAGGTGTTGCGCGGGTTGGGGATATCCTCTTCGCTGAAACCGCCGCGCACCCCATCGAAGACAGCATCCGTGGAAACGTGCAGCAGGCGGATGCCATCCGCTTGGGCCCAGCGAGCCACCCAACCGGGTAATTGCGCATTGAGCCGTTCGGAGAGCTCGGGGTTTTCCTCGCAACGCTCCGGATAAGGTAGCGCGGCTGTATGCACGATGGCATCCGGTTGGACTTGCGCGATGACCGCCTGCACGGCGGCTTCGCTTGTCAGGTCTGCTTGCACCACACGGAACGGGACGCCTACCAGTGGGTGCGCATGCACCACACCGGTCACCGTATGGCGATCCGCTGCCCGCAGACTCAGGTGCAGTCCCAGTAAGCCGCTTGCGCCAATCACCAACAAGCGCATCAGTCTCCTCCGGCAGCCAGCGCCACATCAAAGGGAGCCACGATCTGGCGAATCTGGTCGACTTCCAGCCAGCTCGGGTTGGTATTGCTGGCGTAACGGAACCCGTCCGGCAGGCGCTGACCCTTGTCCGACCAGGCATGCCCAAACCACAGCGTCTCGGCCGGTTGGACCACGAACATATCCTCCAGTTCCACTGTGGTACGGGCTTCGTCGTCGTTGATCAGCACCTCATGCAGCTTCTCGCCTGGGCGGATGCCGATCACCTGAATGGACGCATGCGGGGCGATGGCGCGGGCCAGGTCGACCATCTTCATACTGGGGATCTTGGGTACGAAGACCTCGCCGCCCTGCATCTGCTCGATGCAGCGGATGACGAAGTGCACACCCTGCTCGAGTGAGATCCAAAAGCGGGTCATGCGCTCGTCGGTGATGGTGAGCGTACCGCTTTCACGCTGCTGAATGAACAACGGCACCACGCTGCCGCGGCTGCCCACTACGTTACCGTAGCGCACGCAAGCGAAGCGGGTGGAGGTCCCCGCGGCATATGCGTTGCTCTGGATGAGCAGTTTCTCTGCTGCCAGCTTGGTAGCGCCGTACAAGTTGACCGGGTTGACGGCTTTATCGGTCGAGAGCGCCAGCACCCGGCTCACCCCAGAGGCCAACGCCGCATCGATCACGTTGCTGGAGCCCAGGATGTTGGTCTTGATGGCTTCGCTGGGATTGTACTCGCAGGCGGGAACCTGCTTGAGCGCTGCAGCATGCACGACGATGTCTACTCCATGGAAGGCGCGTTCCAGGCGCTGCTCGTCGCGCACGTCGCCGATGAAGTAGCGCAGGGTCGGGTGGTTGAAGCCGGAAGTACGCATCTCGTGTTGTTTGAGCTCGTCGCGGCTGTAGACGATGATCTTGGCCGGTTGGTATTCTTCCAGCAGGATCCTGATAAATTTCTTGCCAAAGGAACCGGTACCGCCGGTTACCAAAACGACGCTATGCTTCCAATCGACCATGTTTTTCCTCAAATAGAAGGTATCTCGCCCATCGAACGGCATTTAATGCCAGGCCGTCGAAGAAACGCTTCTTCCCAACCCGGCGGCTTGGCGAATAGGGGAATTGGGCCAGCTCAGGCCAGAGGGATGCAACCATTTCACGTTCCAGCAGGTGTTTCGGATAGGAACGGTAAACCGGGTCCACCCCCAGCATGACGTTGAGGAAAGACCGGTTGCTGAAGGGGGAGAACTCCTCTTGCGCCAGGCTAAAAAACAGGGGGGCCATCCCCATCCAGTTCCCAATTTCGATTTCCCAGGAGAGGAAGTCGAGCAATTTGTAGCCCAGCCTCTCTACCGGGAGCGCATCGATCATCCAACGCTTCATACTGCTCACTACCAGGGGATCGTTCCCCAGGTTGAGCAGGCGCACCACGTCGCGCAGCGTCACGCGGTAAGGGTATACGCCTTTGTCCCAAAAACGGCAGCGCATGATCTCGGAGATATTCCCCTTCAGTACGATCCGGTCCCTGGGGACGTGGTTGTAACGCGCCTCTACGATGTTGCCCCAGTCGTCTTTCGACCCGGCCACGTTGCGGGTGTAGATTTCCTCGAATTCCTTGCTCATCGGTTGGTGGCAATCCACCAGGTGGTGCTCAAAATTCAGCAAGCGGGCGATCTCCCTGGGGATGCGGACATCGTCGCTCTCCGGGGTGAGATGCCGGTATAGCAAGGAAAACACGTAAACCTCGGGAGCGAAATCCTTGCACGCTGCAAATACCAGCCGGCTATCATATCCTGAAGACAATGACATCGCCAGGGAAAAC
Source organism: Anaerolineaceae bacterium (assembly GCA_028714615.1). The sequence goes on from JAQTMA010000027.1 coordinate 21,533, forward strand.
CGGTTATGGGCGCTGGCCAATGTGCCTTTGAGCAAGTCTCCGGCAATACGGACGCCTTGCCGTAGGGAAACTCGTTTTAATCGCTTATACGGCCAGAAGCGTTGAACCCTGCGCGTTTGCAGGTCGAAGAGGTGATTGGGCAGCAAATGCTGCACCTCGGCATACGGCGAGCTATCTCCCGGCCACCAGGTCTCGATCTTCTGTAAGTAGCGAGGAGATTGCATGTACTGCAGGGCCTCGGGAGAGAAGGTAAAGCCAAAATGCTGGCCCAGTAACCCGGGTTGTGAAGCCAGCCAGGCATGACCTTCCATATCGACGTGGTAAAAAATAGAGCGCAAGCCGCCGGCATCGTTCAGAACCACGGATGAACCGTTTTGATTGACGAAGAGAACCCACCGGCCGCTCAAAGGCTCGGTCAATTCGACGAGTTGAGAGATACTCGCCGCCGCCTCGCACAACCGGTTTAGGATGAGCTCGTCGCTGTCCTCGGGGCGGGCAGGGTCCAGCAAAAAGCCCAAGAGCGTCACAAGAAAACCATTCCGAGCGACCTGGGTGACTGTCAAATCCGGGTGGACAGATAGGAGATACCCATCCGGCATAGGGTAGTTTATCCATTTTTCAAGCGGATACGGACTCAAACCGAAGAAAAATTGTCTACGGAACAACAAGTCTTGTGGATAGGTGTTTTCCATGGGCCGGTTCCCTTCGCTCAATTGATTTATCCGTTTTCGACATACTCCCAACGAGCCTGTCAGCTCGGTCAAGGCTTTTTCAGGATGATCAACGGATACTGTCCATTGACTCCGAACCAATGTGGAAAAAACTCTTCCAGGTTGAACAAAAAACGCAGCCACAACCGTCCACCCAATCCCGGTTGGATCACCGCACGCAGAAAATTTACCGACACACTGCGCCAGCAGCGCACTTCGTACGGGATACGTCCCGCCAGGGTTTCCTTTAGCCAGGCTGAGTTTTCTTTCTCAATAAATGTACCGGTCGGTTTTTGCCTGGTCTTCTTTTTCCGGTTTACCTCAACCGGCGTGGGTTGGGCTATGCTGCGGGAGGAGACGATTTTCCGTTTTAGCCCATCCAGGTACTCCATACTGCGCGCCAACCAGCTTAGCCAATCCATCCACCGCGATTCAGTCCAACCATTGACGATCACCGCGCTCGATCCATCTGCCAGAACGCGGAAGAGACCGGTGTAGGCGCGCGCCTGTTCCTCCGCAGGCAGGTGATGCAAGGTATGCAGCGAGATCACCCCTGCGAAAACGCCCGGCTTGAAGGGCAGGTTGGCCACATCTGCGACAACGTAAAGGCTGCGCGCTCCCAGGCGCTTGCGGGCTTCTTGCAAGGCCACCATGGAGAGGTCTGCACACACCCGGAAGGTATAGCCCTGCCCATAAGTCAGGTACTCAGAATATTGTACCGGCCCGGAGCCGGCATCCAGCAAGTAACGTCCTGATGGCTTGAGGTAGCGGGCCACCCGCATGTGGCAGCGGTGGATGTATTCTTGTGAAACAGGTCGCAGGTCTTCATAGCGTGCATTCTGATACGCGCCTTCGTCATCCATCTGCCAACCGACCTTGTCGTAGAACTTACGGACTTGCTTCCTAATATCTTCTGGGCTCATTCACCCATCTTCGTCCAATCGACCGGCTCACCGGTCAAATACGCAAAAGTGCGCCCATACTTCTGCATGCCTTGCGGGCTCAGCACTACGCTTAGCGGTTGAGCTTGCACATCTTCCCACATATGCACCAGGTGCCAGGGGAACGGGTGGGGAAACTCGAAAAAGAAGCGGTAGGCGTACTGCCAGGCTAGTTCCATCTGCTGGCGAGACAAACGGAAGACATCCGGTTTCGCCAACGCTTGGCCGAGCGTCTTGAAATAGGAAACCCAGGACTCCGGATCCAGGGTAAAGCCCCGGCCGCGGTAGTGGGTTTGCCCTGCGACGATGACCGGCAAACCGTCCATCGCCATCTCAAGCCCTACAGTAGTCGTGTAGACCAACCCCAGGTCAGCTACGTCGATCAGGTCGTAGGTGTTGATCTTCTCTTTCGGGCCGATCAAGTGGATGTGCTCGGGCAAATGCGGTAGCACTTCATGCACCACCGTCATCATCGACGGGCCATGCGTGAGCAATTCACCCGGATGGACGCGCACAACTAACTGGGTATCGGGGCAGCCGGAGAAGTATTGCACCGTGCGCGCGATCCATTCAGCCATGGTTTGCGAGAACACTTGACGCCCTAACGTCAGGCTATCTCCTAATACGTTGGTAGCCAGCAAAGCCACCGGACGTTGGTCCAGGCCGAGCGCGGCGCGGGCCTGCTCGCCCCCCTGGGCAGGGACGCCCTGCCAGCGGCGGGCAAAGTTTTCCCAGGTGGAGGCTTTTTGGCGGGCGGCAAACATGGCACGGATGCGTTCCATCTGCGCATCGCTCAGGGGGGTCTCCTTGCGCGCTTCCCACATCGTCCCCGTCTCCTGGCGCATGACTTCGGAGTTCTTGGCCACCCAGATACGGTCCCTCTGATCGCCGAACTCATACGTGACCACCGGAACCTTCATATAGCGCGCCACACGGTAGACAACGCCGAACTCCTGGATGCTGCCATTCGGGATAATAACAACATCCGGCCGGTTCGCATGGAACCAGGTGAGGGCGGCCTGGGCGATGGCGGTGTTCCGCTCCAGGCGCAACTGGTAAATCGGGCTGCGCACATCGAAAACCTCAACCTGCAGCGTGTACTGGGCATCGTATGCGCTGACCTGCTCAACCGCCGTAGCCAGCTCTTTGGGCAGGGGAGTGTATTGCCCGCGTCCCTCGAGCAGCGACACCGGTTTGATGAGCGGCTCACCCAGGGCCAATACCCGCCGGGCGTACAGGTTCTGCCGGCGCAAGTCAAACCGGGAAATCGGCTTTTGCCACTCACTGTAGGGTAAAAATCCTAACGTGACATGGTGGCCTTGCCCAGCCAGTGCCATGCCCAGCATGGTCGCCTGTTCTATCCAGTAGTGCAATGTCGCAAAAATGAACACCTTTTTCCCGACCGAGGCCGACTGGGCGAACTGTGCCGCCTGATCGCGAATCTGCGGAAGATTCGCCTGCAAATGTTTGAGTGAAAACCGGCTGAAAGCCCTGCCCCGTTGCCGCACGAGCCAGTAAAATTCAGCAGTCAGCGGAATTTCACCCAGAATTTCTTTTAGTGCTTCTTTCCCAGAAATGCTCATGGATCGATCACCTCAATTTCCCATTTTAAGCGCGGGCGAACCGGTCCCAGGCGCGGCTCGGGCCATTGCATGCCCGGCGCTCCAGCAGCGTCAACAGTAAAGGTCAAGGCCTGCTCGTCCTGAAAATACCGCTGAATTCGAAACGAGCTGGCGTTCACCCCCAACACGAAACGTCCTTCGTTTAGATAATCCGCGGGGATCACACACCGGCTGATATAGCACCCGGCCGGGCGGACCGTCATCTCTTCGAAACGCTCGGGCTCGTCCACATCGAACGAGGTAAAGGCATGTTCACCGCGCGTGTTCATCACGTAGATGCCAACCCGCAACCCGGTTATCGGCGCGTCCAGCCGGTATTCCATCTCGATCGTAGCCGGCTCCACCGAGCGCAATGTATCGGCTACCTTACCCTGCGGGTTGCACATACGCAGCGCCACCGGCCAGAAGGGCCAGGCGCTGGAGGGGACTTCACTGTCTGTCCAGGTGCGTTCCCCCAACTGCGAATACCCGGAAGCCAGGTAGTAATCCACCGCCTGTGGCGTGGGCGCGCGCATGCCCATGCGGCCTTTCTCAATCACCAGCGCCTCTTCGGTCAGCCGCAAAATGGCTGACATGTTGTGGCTAACGAAAAGCACTGTGCGCCCCTGGTGAGCGACGTCGCTCATCTTGCCCAGGCATTTCTTCTGAAACTCGGCATCACCCACTGCTAGAACTTCGTCCACTACGAGGATCTCAGGTTCAAGGTGGGCCGCTACGGCAAACGCCAGGCGCAGGTACATGCCGCTTGAATAACGCTTGACGGGTGTGTCGATGAACTGTTCGACCTCCGAGAAGGCCACGATTTCGTCGAATTTGCGCTCGATCTCGCTGCGCTTCATCCCCAGAATGGCGCCGTTCAGGAAGATATTCTCGCGCCCGGTTAGCTCGGGATGGAAGCCCGTACCCACTTCCAGCAGCGAGCCCACTCGTCCGTGGATCTCGGCCACACCTTCGGTCGGATCGGTGACCCGCGAGAGCAGTTTGAGCAGCGTACTCTTGCCTGCACCGTTACGCCCGATAATGCCCAGCACCTGTCCCTGGTGGACGTCAAAAGAGATGCCGCGCAAGGCCCAGATGTGGTCCGCGCTGCCGCTAGCGCCTTCTTCCGCCGGGTGAGAGATGGACTTCCGCAGGCGGCGCCAGGGCGCCGCCACTGCTCCGCTGAGCGAGTCACGCAGCGTGCGATAGCGCATGTTGGGTGTTCCGATGCGGTATCGCTTTCCGAGCGAGTCAACGCGAATGGCGTAATCAGTCATAAGGCAAAGAGGCAACGAGTATTAAGGCAAAAAGGCATCGAGGCGACAAGGCAATGAGGCAACGGGGCAACGAGGCGATA
>JAQTMA010000027.1:26241-29212 GCA_028714615.1 Anaerolineaceae bacterium
AGGCGATAAGGCAATAGGACTTCTTCGGTCTTCCTAGTCAACATCTTCTCCAATCAGGTAGGGTTCGATATCTTCATGGACTGCTGGCTGAGAACCAGGTTCGTTTTCTCCGCGTTTGCTCCTCTTGAGGTACTGGATATACCCATTCAGCATCCTGCGAATTTCCTGCATTTCAGCGGCGAATTCACCGTATACATCCGCAGGAAGATAGCCTAGCTGGTGGGCTAGGGTAAGATGAGAATAGGTTTCATCCAATGATCCCCTTGCAATGTAATTGAACCGGACAGCATCTTGATAATAAAATCGTCCATATGCTTCGGCAATATTTGCTGGAACGCTTTGAACCGCTCTTCGCAACTGGCTGGCGAGAACCCATTTCTCATCCACCGGCAACATTGGCAGCATTTCTTTACACACCTTAACCGCAAAGGAAAGAGCGCGTTTCCAAACTTGCAAGCCCTCCAACCCACGCTCTTCCAAATTATCTGCATTGCCTTTCGTAACCATCTTTACCTCATTGCCTCTTCCCTTGTTGCCTTCTTGCCTTGTTGCCTTATTCTCTCTTATACAGTATCCGCAAACGTCCGCTCCATTCTCCGGAAATAGAACAACCCGGATGTGAAAAGCAGCACTACCATAACGACCGAGACGATAAACAGTTCCCCCGGAGGGGAATCGCCCAAGAGCGCCCAACGGAAGCCCTGAATGACGCCTGCCATTGGATTGAGTCCATAGACAATGCGCGCCACCCGTCCGGTAACCAACCCGGCAGAATATGCAACCGGTGAAGCGTACATCCAGGTGGTGATCAGGAATGGCACCATGTGTTGCACGTCGCGGTACTGCACGTTCAACGCAGAGAGCCACAGGCTGACCGATAAGGCCGTTAGAACCACCAGCATGGTTAGCGGTAACAGCCACACCACGTTCCAGGTAAGGGGCGTGTGGTAATAGATCAATAAGCCGGTAACCACCAGGAAAGAGACAGCAAAGTCCACCAATCCAGCCAGGACGGCCGAAATGGGAATGATCAGGCGAGGAAAATACACCTTTGTAAGCAGGTTCGCATTGGCTACCAGGCTCACGCTGGCACGCTGCAGCGCTCCGGAGAACAAGCCCCAGGGCAGCAACCCGGCAGCGGTCATCAACGGGTAATCACCGCCCTGGTTCTGCTTGAGCAGGGTGCCGAAGACAAAGGTGAAGATAACGATATTAACCACCGGTTGTAGAACAGCCCAGGCTACTCCCAGGATAGCCTGCTTGTACCGCACCTTGATGTCGCGCCAGGTGAGGAAATACAAGAGCTCACGAAAATGCCATAAATCGCGCAGATCAAGCCCGCTCCAACCGTGCCGGGCGCGCAGGTAGGTGACCGGAAGTTCTTGATGGACGCCTGGCAAAACCGATTCAGTCATATTTCGGGTCCAAAACCAACGTTCTCTTCACGCGATACCACTCGATTGTGCGCCGCAAGCCCTCTTCGAAAGAGGTCTGCGCTTTGAAACCAAATTCTCGCTGCGCCCGGGTGGTATCCAGTCCGCGACGCGGTTGTCCGTTGGGCTTGCTGGCATCGAACACCAGCCGGCCGGTGAAACCCGTGAGGCGAGCGATCAGCTCCGCCAGGTCTCGAATAGTGATTTCGTTACTCGATCCCAGGTTGACCGGCTCTGAGCTGTTGTAGCGCTCGGTCGCCAGGGCGATCGCTTCAGCGGCGTCCTCCACGTATAAGAACTCACGCGTGGGGGTGCCGTCGCCCCATACCACAATCTCCGCCTCGCCACGCTCTTGTGCTTCCAGGCACTTGCGGATCAAGGCTGGGATGACATGCGACGAGCGCGGATCGAAGTTATCACGAGGCCCGTACAGGTTGACCGGTAGCAAAAAAATGGCGTTAAAGCCGTACTGCTGGCGATAAGCCTGGGCTTGCACCAACAACATCTTCTTAGCCAGTCCATAGGGCGCATTGGTCTCTTCCGGATAACCGGACCAGAGGTCATCTTCCCTGAACGGCACGGGGGTGAATTTCGGGTAAGCGCACACCGTACCCAGCGCCACAAACTTCTCGACCCCGCACTTCCAGGCCTGGTGCATGAGCTGCACGCCCATCATCAGGTTATCGTAGAAGAACTCGGCGGGGTGCTCACGGTTGGCGCCGATGCCGCCTACGTGCGCGGCCAGGTGGATGATCACGTCCGGGCGGGCATCATCTAGGAGCTTGTGAATCGAATCAGGCTCGACCAGGTCATACTCCTCAATGTGCGGGATGAAGATATCTTTTGCACCGCGCTGACGCAGACGCTCGATCAGGAACGAACCCAGGAAGCCAGCGCCACCGGTGACACAAAGACGGCGGTTCGCCCAAAAAGGTTGGTTTTCAGTGCTGTGTTCGTTCATGTCGGATTCCCTTCAAAATGAGTGAATATCTTCATGCCGCGCACTTCCAGGCATGGAACGGAGGGGTCGCTCCTATCGGCAAGGCTGACACCCTGCTCAATGCACGTGAGGCGGCAGACGTCCGCCACATCCCCAACCTCACCGTCCAGTCGCACGCAGTCGTACCCTGCTGCGCGCACTTCATCGAGGGCCGACACCATGCGCTCGCGTACGAGCCGGTAGACACGGAAAGAGGTTTCGATATAATGAATGGTCAGATGCGCTCGTAATGTAATACCCTCGGGTGTGATGATATAGCGTAGCTTGCGCCGTTCTGCATGCCGCACTTTGACGTACCCCTTCGCGATCAGGCGTTTGATGTGCCAATTGATCGTCCCGACCGCCACACCAAGCTGGCCGGCCAGGGAGGCCTGGGTGGCATCTGGGTTTTGTTCGATCTGCTCCAGGATGACCAGGTCACGGGCATTATCACGAATGGGTTCGACAGTAATCTCCATAGGGGGTTATTGGAGGAGAGGCATCCAATATTCAACAGTTGAATTATAAAACTTCCGAGCGATTTGGTCAAGGGAAAACG
>JAQTMA010000028.1:0-18864 GCA_028714615.1 Anaerolineaceae bacterium
TTGCGCAGGCGCGCAATGCCCCCGTGCGTGATCTTGACGCAACCTTGCAGATCCAGGTACTCCAGGTTGGGCAAGTTGCGGATCGACTTGAGACCCAGGTCGGTGATGCGATTGCAGTAGCTCAAATTCAAACGTCGCAGGCCGGATAGCGCCTCGAGTGCCGGCATGCCGGTATTGCTCAAGCTGCACGAGCTCAAGTTCAGGCTGAACAGCCAAGGCAAAGCTGCCAGGGCGGGCAATCCCTCATCTGTGACTTTGCGATTCTCAGCCAGGATCAGGTCTATTACAGCTCGACAGGCGGCTAGCTCATGCGCCAACACATCCAGGTCATCGTCGTCGATGTTTTTCGCTCGCACGCTGGCTTCTTGCCCGGAGGGAATGGTGAAATACCCGGGACCTCGGTCCAATTCTCTCCAATCGTCCAGCCCACCCCCAACCGCACGAACCGATACGATCACGGGGAGCGTCGTTGAAAAACGCTGCTCTTTCTGGTCACCTGCTTCAAACATGGCTCTTCCCTCTCTGCTGATTGTACCATGAGCGGGGAGTAGGGTTTTCCCTATGCTGCGCGGGGGAAAGCCCGTATTGCCGGACTGGAGGAAAGCAGTTATAAATAGATTAATCTGACATCCGGTACCAGGGTGGATATCAACCGGATTGGAACAACAGTCACCGGCCTTCGCGAGCCGGTGATTGAATTTAAGAACAAAACTGCTAGTTGACTTTTCGCTCCAATTTTTGCTATAATCCAATAGTCGAAATATAGTTCTAATAGGTGGAACTTTTTTCGCTCTCCCTGACGGGTTGATCATGGCCAAAGCAAATTCCGACTTACGCTCGCTGAACCGCCTGGTTGACATCCTCAATTGTTTTTCAGAAACTGAGCCTGCCATGACCCTCACGGAGGTCAGCCGCTGCATAAAGCTGCCCAAGAGCACCACCTTCCGCTTTCTCGAAGCGATGACCAGCCAGGGCTTGCTGATGCCTGATCCGAATGGCAAAGGATACCGCCTGGGTTATGTGCTGATTCATTGGGGCATATTGGCGCAGAGTTCGATCGATATCCGCAACGATGCCCTGCCATTCTTACGCTCATTAGCAGATTGCACAGGTGAAACCGCGATTCTTTCTGCCCGGTACGGCAATGTCGGCGCCTGGATCGAAATGATCGAAAGCCGCCACCCGGTGCGCTTAGCCATGAAAATCGGCCAACCACTACAATTGCATGCCGGAGCCTCGTCGAAAGTGCTCATTGCATTCCTCTCCGACAGTGAGCAACACCAAGTACTTTCCGAAATCCAGCTCAATCCTCTACAAAAGAATACGATCACCAACCGAGATCAGTTGCTGGCAGAGCTGAGAGACATCCGTGAGCGCGGGTACGCTACCTCTTTTGAAGAAACCGATAATGGTGCTATGGGTGTGGCTGCCCCGGTGTACGATCATACCGGACAGGTTGTCTGTGGCATCGGGATCGTGGCGCCAGCAGTACGGGTCACTCAAGAGCGCGTACCTGAAGTTGCCACCCAGGTCGTAAACACAGCCCAGGCTCTTTCCCGTAGATTAGGCGCACTCCACCGCTCATCAATCTGACCAGACAATCCTCTTGCTCCACCTGTATTGTCATTTTCACAAATCCAACAATTGAATATCTCCCCGAAGATGGATGTTCCTGGAAATTCGTTTTGCAGTTGAGATACGTCGGAATAACTGCAAAGGATCTGTAGCCAGCACGGCAAAGAGGAGGACCAGAAGAGACCTGTAAAACGCACCCTTTTTCTCACACTGTCCGTATGAATTAGGCCTGAATAACCAGATCCAGATTCATTCCAGTAGGAGGAGCAATGCGTCAGAAAATCTACCAAGTTATGCTGGTGCTTGTTATGGCAGCCCTGGTCCTGAGTGCTTGCGGACCTGGCGCAGCGGCTGTCGACAAGAAGCCAAAATTACCTGGCGAAATCGTGGTGGGTGTTGTACAACCCCTCACGGGTTCATTCGCTGTTTTTGGCCAGGATGGCAAACTCGGCGCCGAAATTGCCGTCCAACACATTAATGATGCCGGCGGAATTAAATCGATGGGGGGCTTGAAGATCAAGCTGGCGGTTGAGGACGCCGGTGAAAATGCCGATTCGGCAAAATTAGCCACTGAAAGCATGATCAGCAAGAACCACCCGATCGCCATCCTGGGCCTGTACATCAGCCGTTTCGTCATGGCCGCCTCAGAGGTGACCGACCGGGAGAAAGTCATCTTGCTGGCCGATGCGCTCGTCCCGCAGGTGACCCAGATGGGGCGCCAGTACCTGTTCCGCCCTGGTCCGAACGCCAACAATCACGGAGCGCTCGCTTATCACTTCCTCCGCGATGTGGCTAAGGAAAATGGAACGGATATCAAAACGATGGCCATCTTGAACGAAGATTCTGCCAACGGCCGGGCCAACTCCTTGGGCGCCACCGAACAAGCCTTAATGGACAAATTCTCGATCGTGACCACTCAGGAATATCCATACGACATCACCGACGCCACCCAGATCGTCCAGAAGCTAAAGGACATCAACCCAGACGTGATCATCCACACGCCATACTTCAACGATGCCATCGTCTTTGGGAAAGCGTTCAAGGAGGTTGGCTGGTATCCGAAGTTCCTCGCCGGTGCGGGTGCGTGCGGTTATGTGGATCCCGAGTCGATCAAGGCGTTGGGCGATGCCGCTGAAGGCATCTCCATGACCTACAGCTATAACCCATCCAAGAATACACCCCAGAACAAGAAATTCGTAGCCGATTACATGAAGGTCAAAGGCTACATCCCCACCGAAGGCGCCGGAATGAATTACTACGACGCGATGGTGCTTTACGAAGCGTTGGAGTATTCAGGCAAGAACTTCCCGGATGATCCCCTCAACCCAGATAATTTGCGTAAGTCCTTCCTGGCGCTTGATCTGAAATCCGGACCCGCCGTTGAGAGCTACCCCGGCAACGAGATCAAGTTCAACGCCCTGGGCGAAAATGTATTCCCCGGAGTGGTCATTCTTCAGGTCCAGAATGGCAAGCCGGTAACGGTGTACCCTGCCGATCAAGCCGAAGCCAAACCCATTTGGCCGAATCCACACTACAAGCAGTAAGGTTTCACGCCCGACCCTGAAGCGCTTGCCTTCAGCCGTATCGAAGATACCCCAGGGACTTGGGGGACCCTGGGGTATCTGGTCTCACTTTTGCCGGCTTGATCTCGACGGAAAAGGACTGGCAAGATGATACAAATTGCAACGCAAGGTATTATTACCGGGATCATGGTTGGAGCCATCTACGCATTGATCGCGTTAGGGCTATCCATTGTTTTCGGCGTAATGAACGTCACCAATTTCGCTCACGGTGATTTTGTTATGCTATCAATGTACCTGTCCTATACCATTGGGGCAGCGCTCGCCTGGGATGCGGTAGCGACCCCCTTGATCACGGTGCCGGCGTTATTCATTTTCGGATTGGTCGTCTACTACCTGCTGATTGACAGGACGTTGCGCCAGATGTACGTTGTGCAACTGGCCATCACGGTTGGCTTGCAAATCTTGATGCGCTCCCTGGCGCTGATCATCTGGAAAGCCCAGCCGCGCGCCCTTGAGTATTCCTTCATCCAGGGAAACATCGAAATATTCGGCTTCAGTATCCTTACCTCTCGCTTGTTCGCAGCCGTGGTGAGCCTGATCTTCATCGCCGGGTTTGCCTATTTCTTTAATAAAACCTGGGCGGGTATGGCCATGCGGGCTGCTTCAGATGATTTAGACGTAGCCTCGTTGGTCGGTGTGAATTATCACCGCACCTATGCCCTGACCTTCGCGATCGGTTCAGCCTCCACTGCCATTGCCGGGGGTTTGCTGATGAGCTTTCAGCAAACCGACCCGACCGGTGGTATGCGTTTTGGTTTGCTGAGCTGGTGCGTGCTAGCCCTGGCCGGGTTGGGCTCCTTGCCCGGCCTGATCGTGGCGGGAATCATCGTGGGGGTGGTCGAATCCCTGACGGTATCCTTCTTCGACCCGCGCAGCCGCCTGCTGGCTATCTATCTCATCTTCATTCTCGTCCTCTGGCTGCGACCACGAGGCCTGTTCGGGAGGCGGTAGTGAGTACAAAAACGGTTTTCAACCGAAAGAACTTGTGGATATTGGGGTTATTAGTACTGGCGTTCGTCCTGCCGTTCATCTTGCGTTCCAACCAGTACGGGATGGTGCTGGCGACGACCGTTCTTTTATATGCTGTTTTGGCCTCCGCTTGGAACATTATTGGTGGAATGGCCGGTCAACTCGACCTGGCGGCTTTCGCCTACCTGGGGATTGGCGCCTTCACCACCGGTACCCTGTTGATCAGATGGCATATAACTCCCTGGGTCGGTTTTCTGGTCGGGGGTTTATTCGCTGCCGGCCTGGGCGTCCTGATCGGTTTCCCCCTGTTTGGGTTTAAAGTGAAGGAACTGTGGTATGCGCTTTCTTCCACAGCCCTGGTCGAAGTGATGCGCGTCCTCTTTATGATGTGGAACCAGGTCGGAGGACCGACTGAAGTTTATCTACCCACGATCATTTCACCCACCTACAGCATGCGCTTCAATACCTATATGCCGTATTACTACATCATGCTGGTTTTGCTGATCCTCGTGATCATCGTCAACATCCGCGTCCGTTATTCGAAGCTTGGGTATTCCTTGCTGGCGCTCGGTGAAGATGAGGACGCTGTTGAAGTTCTGGGCGTGAACTCTCAAGTCAGTAAAATGAAAGCCTTGTTGATCTACACCTTTATCTGTGGATTGGTGGGTGGCATCTATGCCTGTTTGTACGGCTACCTGCACCCCTCCTTTTTCAGTACTTCCCAAAGCATGGAAGTCGCCATTCTGGGCATTGTGGGTGGGATGGGCATCACCTATGGGCCTGCCCTGGCTGCGGTGATCATGGTCAGTTTTCGCGAGGTCTTACGGTCCAACCTGGGCGGGCAGTTCGAAGGTTTGTACCTGGTGGTTTATGCAGTCATCCTTATCCTGATTGCCATGTACCAACCCACTGGCATCTCTCCGCTGTTAGAAAGAGAGATTCGCAAGTTTAAAAAATATATGGAAGGTAGGCGCCATGGACACGCAGCCGATGCTACAAGTCAGTAACCTGACCAAAAAGTTCGGCAACCTGATGGCGGTGAACAATGCCTCGTTGGAAGTCTGTGAAGGCGAAATTGTCGGGCTGATTGGCCCCAACGGGGCGGGAAAAACCACCCTGTTCAATTCCATCAACGGGTTATATAAACCCGACGGCGGTCGGGTAGTATTCAAAGGCGTGAATGTCACCGGGATGCTGCCTCACAAAGTTTGCCGCCTGGGCATGTCGCGCACATTCCAGGTCACCCGGGCTTTCGTACACCTGAATGTCGAGGATACCATCCGGGTGGGGGCCTACAACCGGCACGGCGAGAAAACCGTGCAGGCGCAGGTCGACCGGGTGATCGCATTATGCGAGTTGGAAGAAATCCGCAGCAGGGTTTGCGGCGACCTGGGATTGGCGCCGCTACGCCGCGTGGAATTGGCCCGCGCATTGGCCACAGAACCTTCCCTGTTGCTGTTGGATGAAGCCGGAGCGGGATTGAACGCAACCGAGCTTGGTAATTTTATGGACCTGCTGAAAAGCCTCAACCAGAATGACCACATCGCCTTCCTGGTCGTAGAACACGTGATGCAGATGGTCATGGGGTTGTGCCAACGCCTGATCGTGCTCGAATCGGGCGAGGTGATCGCCACCGGCACACCTAACCAGATCAGCAGCAACCAGCGGGTGATCCAGGCCTATCTCGGAAAGCGGGTGACGGCATGCTAGATGTGATCGAGCTCTATGCGGGTTATGGCAAAGTACCTGTGCTGCATAAGGTCTCATTCCACGTCGAAGAGAACGAGGTGGTGACCATCATCGGGCCGAATGGAGCCGGAAAAAGTACCTTGTTGAAGACGATTTCCGGATTGGTCCGCGCACAGGCGGGCGCCGTCAATTTCTGCGACAGCCTGCTGTCCTGTCTGTCTCCGGACAAAGTGGTCAAACGCGGGGTTGCCTACGTCCCGGAAGGCGGCCGGCCCTTCTCCAACATGACCGTGGGAGATAACCTGCGAATGGGCGCCTACAGTAATCCCGAGTTGCTCAAGACAGGCATTCTGGAAGAGGTCTATACCTTGTTTCCAATCTTAAAGAAGCGCAGCAACCAGTACGCTCGCACCCTTTCGGGCGGTGAACGCCAGATGCTGGCCATCGCTCGCGGGCTGGTTTCGCGACCCCGCTTGATCATGCTAGACGAACCCTCCCTGGGATTGGCCCCCAAACTTGTCGACGAGATCTATGAAAAAATAAGCCTGCTCAAACACGCTGGACTAACCGTCTTGCTGGTCGAACAGAACACGGCTTATGCGCTTGAGTTGGCCGACCGCGGATATGTCCTGGAAAACGGGCAAATCGCCCTGCAAGGTTCTGCCGCGGAGTTATCTGGCAGTACCCACATCAAGCAGTTCTACCTGGGTTTATAAAGAATGGCGCAACTGGACACTCCGGGATTGTTTCACCTTCCCTATGGGAGTGATTCGCTGGATTTGCGCGTACCTCCAGAGAATCTGCTGGCCTGGCTGCCGCCCGGAAGGATAGAAGCGCTCCCAGACCCTGAGCGGGCTATTTATTCCACCCTCGACCATCCCGTAGAGTCACCGGTTGTGGAAGCGCTGGTGCACGCCGGCGATAAGGTTACCATCCTGGTGGACGATTACACCCGCCCCACACCCACCTGCATGATCCTACCCTGTTTGCTCGAGCGCCTGCATGCTGGCGGAATCCAGGATCGAGACGTGACCATTCTGATTTCAACCGGCACCCACCGCCCCTGTTCCCCCAGCGAATTACAGAAGAAATTGGGCAATGCCCTGGTTCCCCGCCTCCGGGTGGTCCAGCATGATTGCCAGGATGCAACCAGCCAGGTGTTCCTGGGGATCACCTCCTTTGGGACGCCGGTTTGGGTGAACCGCGCCGCGGTCGAGACCGATCATCTTTTCGGGATCGGGCATATCGACCCCAGCGATTATGCCGGATACGCGGGTGGCTGGAAGTTGGTGGTGCCCGGTGTAGCAGCCCTGGAGACAATCAACGCTAACCACGCCCTGGCGGTTTTGAGCTTCCGTCAGTATGGCCGCATCGATTTGCCCTGTCGCCTGGATATCGACGCGGCTGGGTCGCTTGTGCATGCCGCCCTTTTTATCAATACCGTATTGAACCAGGAAGGCCAAATCGCGGCTGTCTTTGCCGGTTCACCGGGCGCCGTCCACCAGGCAGGCGTCAACCTGGCCCGCCTAAGTTATGAAGTCGCCTGTCCGGCCTTGGCCGACATCTGCGTAGCATCTGCTTACCCTTACGACATCGACTTCTACCAGGCCATCCGGGCGGTTGAGTACGCCGACCGGGTTGTTCGTCCCGGCGGTAGCCTGTTGATCGCCGCGCCATGTCCGGATGGAACCGGCAGCCGGGAATTTTTCGACCTGCTTTCCGATCCCGACCGTTCAGCCGAGAAATTCCTGCGAAAGATCGCCCGGCGCGAAGGAAAAGTGACCTATAATGTGCTTGGGTACTTCTTGACCCGTATCCTGGCAGAAAAACACGTCTACGCCATCATGCCTGGCATTCCGGGCGGACAGTTAGAAGCGCTTGGCCTCCACCCGGTCGACTCCCTGCAAGCTGGTTTGGACGCCTTGTTTAAAGTGCACGGTCAGCAAGCCAGCGTGGTCATCCTCCCGGCAGGCTCGAACACCATCCCACGCATCCAGGATGAGGTGATCGATGGAAAATGAAAATATGCACATACCCGTGAACCAACTGCATCGGTTCTGCAGAGAAATCTTCAAGAAGCTCGGAGAGCCCGATGAGTCTGCCCGCATCATCGCGGACGTCTTATTAGCCGCCGATCTGAGAGGCATCAACAGCCATGGGGTTGCCCGCGTGGGGATGTACGTTAAGTATATGCGAGCTGGGATGATCCGTCCGAACGTTAACCCCGAGGTGGTTAGCGAAACCCCGGCGACCGCGGTGATCGACGCCAAAGCAGGCATGGGTCAGCCGGTCGCTTACCGGGCGATGCAGATGGCGATCGCCAAAGCGAAATCCTGCGGCATCGGCTGGGTATCCGTGCGCAACTCCAACCATTACGGCATCGCCGGGTATTACGCTCTCCAGGCTTTGGAACACGACTGTATTGGCATCTCCATGACGAACTCGGCAGTTTTTGTTGTACCCACCTTCGGTCGGGATGCCATGCTGGGAACCAACCCAATTGCCGTAGCCGCCCCTTCTGGCGCAGAGCGGCCTTTCGTGCTGGATATGGCCACCAGCACCGTTCCTTTCGGCAAACTGGAAGTGTACGATCGCCTCGAGAAACCTCTTCCCCCGGGTTGGGCAACCGACGAAAACGGCCTGACAGCCACCAACTCGCGCCATGTCATGGACAATATGCACCAGCAGCCTCTGCGTGGCGGCCTCACCCCCCTGGGTGGAGAAGGCGAAATGTTCGGTGGGCATAAAGGTTACGGCCTGGCCTTGTTGGTCGATGTATTGTGCGGGGTGCTGCCAGGGGCGCTGTACGCCGACCGGGTCTACCCGCAAACGGCCGGTGGAGAGAGCTTGCCGCCAGGGCTCGGGCACCTGTTTGCTGCCATACGCATCGATGCCTTCCGCCCGATCGAGGAATTCAAGGATTCGATGGATGACCTGCAACGCCGCATGAAAGCAGCCCCCAAGGCAGAAGGTCAGCAACGCATCTACATTCACGGCGAAAAAGAGTTCGAACAGGCTGAAAGAAGGCAGCGTGATGGCATCCCGGTGAACCGAAAGGTGTATGCAGAACTCAAACAAATTGGGGAGGATTGTGGCGTTAATATTTTGGATGATGTGGAGATTTAATGGGGAAAGGACCTAATGAAAAAATTGATCACCGGTAATGAAGCCGTCGCATACGGCGCTTTACGCGCCGGGGTGAAATGCGTCACCGGTTACCCGGGTACACCCTCTACTGGGGCATTAGCGAGTTTGCTGGAGAAACCCCAAAGCAACGCCTACGTGGAATGGTCCACCAATGAGAAAGTGGCCTTCGAAATCGCTACCGGCGTCGCTTGGGCGGGGCACCGGGCGTTATGTACTATGAAAATGAGCGGGATCAACGTGGCAGCGGACTCGCTGCTTGCGGTAGCCTATTCCGGGACGGAGGGCGGGCTGGTGGTTTACGTAGCCGACGATCCGGGGGTGTCAGCCGGCTGCGTGGAAGAAGATTCGCGCCTGTACGCCGCCATGGCCGACCTGCCGGTGTTGGAACCTACCAGCGTGACCGAGGCCTACAAGCTCATCCAGGTCGCCTTCGAGCTCTCCGAAGCAGTCAAGGCGCCGGTATTCTTGCGCCTGGTGACGCCCCTGGCGCATTCCTTCGCCCTGGTAGATGTGGAAGAGCCTGCATCCGTCTCTCAAGCTGAGCCGATCCTGATCAAGGACATCAGCCGCTTCACCAAAGCCGGCGCTCACATCTGCATGACCCAACACCGCGATGCTATCCGCCGCCTGGAAGCCGCCGAGGGCTTCATTCGCAAACAAGGATTGTACCACCTGGACCTCTCCCCCGAACCGGGCGGCCTGGGGATCATCGCCAGCGGAGTGGTTTGCTCGTATTTGGACGAGTCTTTCTCCATCGCTGCCGGGTATGGTGTGCAGCCCGACAAATTCTCAATCCTGCGCCTGAGCGCTACCCATCCTTATCCGAGCGCGGAAGTACGCCGATTGCTGGAGCACTGCTCCGATATCGTGGTGCTCGAGGAGCTAGAACCGCACCTCGAGAAATCAGTGTACGTAGACGCTCAGCGGTCCGCATTCCACGGGCGCATCGTCGGCAAGCTGGACGGCACACTGAGCCGCATCGGTGAGTACGGCGTCATCCAGGTGCTCACGGGGTTGTCGGCCGGACTGATGCGTGATATCCCAACCGGTTCTGTGCGCGGGATGACCAGCGGCGAAGGTATGGCTGCCGCCCGGCCGATCACTACCTGCGCCGGATGCCCCCATCGCGGCACCTTTATGGCCATCAATGCCGCGATCAAAAAGCTGCACCTTAAACCCAACCAGGTAATGGTCACCGGCGATATCGGCTGCACTATTCTTGGGATGAACCCGCCTTTTGATACGGTCTGGACGGAAGTCTCGATGGGCGCCAGTATCAGCCTCGCGCAGGGTTACGTTCACGCCGGCGTCAAAACCCCGGTTATCGCGACCATTGGCGACTCGACCTTCTTCCATGGCGGCATCCCCGGCCTGATCAACGCCATCCAACACCAGGTCGACCTGACCCTGGTGATCATGGACAACCGCTGGACGGCCATGACCGGTATGCAGACTAATCCGGGCACACCCAGCGCGCTGCAGGGCGCCGGACGCGCCTACCGGGAAGTGGACATCGCTGCGATCATCCCCGCCCTGGGTGTGGAACACTTCTTCACCATTGATCCGTTCGACTTGGATGCGTCTACGGCCATTTTACAGCTTGCCTTGAAGCAGCCAGGGGTGAAGGTAGTGCTTTCCCGCGGCGAGTGCGCCATCCCGGCCGCGCGGCGGGATACCGATATCGGTACGATCCGGGTGATCGCCGAGAACTGCAACCGGTGCAAGCTGTGTATCATGCAGACCGGCTGTGCGGCCATTGAGCTTAGCGAATGCGCGGTAGTCATTAATGAAGCGCTATGCCGGGTGTGTGGCTTGTGTGTGGAAGTCTGCAATCGCAACGCCTTAATCCAAAAGTCCTTAGGAACTGACCCAGATGAACTTTGATATATTTCTCGTAGGTGTAGGTGGGCAGGGTATCCTGACCATCGGTGAGATCCTGGCCAGCACGGCCGAGCACTTGGAAATCCCGGTCAATTTCTTCCCATCCAAGGGCATGGCCCAGCGTGGCGGCTTTGTCAAAGCCCAGTTGCGTCTGGGCCGGGACAACCCCGGACCAAACATCCCCGAACGCAGCGCCGACCTGGTCTTTGCTATGGAGCAATCGGAGGCGCTGAAAGCCATCCGTTACGTTCGCCCGGGTAGTGATTTCATCTTATATGGGGATGTCTGGTCGCCCGCGGCCGTCATGCTGGGGAAGGCTTCCTACCCGGCTATCGAGCAGGTGCGCACTGCCGTCCTGCAAGCCGGCGCGCGTTTCCTATTCATCCCACCCACCAGCCTGCCAACTTTTCACCGTGAACCGGTGGCGCCCAACATCTTCATGCTCGGCGTGGCCTTAGCACACACTTCGCTTGGCCAGGTGTTTACTGCCGAACAGGTTGCTCATTCAATCCTGGAGCGCTGGCAACGCGCCGGCGAATCCAACCGCTTTGCATTCCAGGCTGGCTTAGCCTCGCTCCCCCATATCCAGGCGGCCGAAGAGGTCTCACGGTGAGCCTGGAGAGCCTGTTCAACCCGCGTGGGGTGGTCGTCGCCGGTTCGATGACTCCCGGGCGCCTGGGCGCCGAACTGATCAAACAGATCCTGGCCGGTGGATATTCCGGTGGACTCTATGCGACCAACCCGAAGGGTGAGGGTTGTGGAACGGTGCAGGGCTTTGTCTCTGCAATGCAGATTGGAGAGCCGGTGGATCTGGCCGTGATCGCTTCCCCGGCCCCCACCGTGGCAAGCGTTTTAACCGATTGTGGACGGGCGGGGGTCCAGGCTGCAGTGGTGATCACCTCCGGTTTTTCGGAAGCAGGCAATCAGGCGGGCGAGGAGGAGCTGCGCCGCGTGGCGCAGGAGCATGGCATGCGGATCGTCGGCCCGAACTGCGCCGGAATGGTGAACACCGCCTGCAACCTGTACCCAACTCTGGAATTACGCCCTCCCTCCGGGTCGGTAGCGCTGGTTTCGCAGAGCGGCGCATTGGGCGGAGCCGTGCTGGCGCGCGCTCAAGAAGAGCGTTTGGGCATCTCGAAATTCGTCAGCTATGGCAATGGCGCCGACCTGACCCAGGTGGATTTTCTGGACTACCTGCGCGATGACCCCCTCACCCGCGTGGTAGCGCTGTATATCGAGAGTGTCAACGACGGGCGGGCGTTTTTACACGCCTTGACGGCCTGTGCAGAACGAAAACCGGTGGTGGTCATCAAAGCCGGGCGCACCAGGGCGGGAGCCCGCGCCACGGCTTCGCACACCGGCTCGCTGTCCGGGGCTGACGCCGTTTACGACGCAGCGATCCGCCAGGCCGGCGCCATCCGCGCCCGCTCAGTCGACGAGATGATGGATCTGTGCACCGCTTTCTCTAGCCTGCCTCCCATGAAGGGCAAACGCTTGTTGATCGTGACCAACTCGGGCGGGCCAGGAGTGCTGGCAGCCGACCTGGCGGAAGAGTTGGGGTTGGATGTCAGCGAGCCGTGCGCCGCATCGAAGGCCGGGCTGGGTGATTTCATCCCAGGGCATGCTTCGCTGAAGAACCCGGTCGACCTGACCGTGGAAGGTACACGCGAGGGCTTTTGCCGCACGCTGCAGGGGCTGCTGCCCGAATATGATGCCGCGCTGGCCATGAACGTCAGCACACCATACCTGGATACGCTCTCCCTGGCCGAGGGGGTGGTGGCTGGTGCGACCGAAGGCGGCAAGCCTGTGACCGCTAACTTTCTGCCTACCCAACTGGTGGGTGATGCCGTCAACCGGTTGAAGCACGGAGGGGTACCGAACTTCCCCAGCGGCGAACGCGCGGTGGCTGCCCTGGCCGCGTTGGCCGGTGATTATGCTCGCCGGCAGGATGCGAAGCGCGGCATGCGGGCTGCCCTTGCCTCACCTCAGCAGCCGGTTGAGTCAAAACCGTTGCCCGGGACGGGTCCCCTGCTCGAGCCGCAAGCGATGGCCTGGCTGGTAGAAAACGGACTGCCTGTTCCTGCATTCCAGGTTGCAGGAACACGAGAACAGGCAGCACAAGCTGCCCAGACATTAGGCTTTCCGGTGGTAATGAAGATTGTCTCTCCGGAAATCCTGCACAAATCGGACGTGGGGGGCGTGATGATCGGCATCCGCGATGAGAACGAGGCGCGCCTGGCCTTCGATCGCATCTGTCAGGCCGCCGAGGGCCGGGATTATCGCGGTGTGGTGATCTACCCCATGATTTCCGGGGGTGTGGAGGTGCTAGTCGGCCTGTCGCGCGACGCCCAATTTGGACCCATCATCGCGGTAGGAATTGGCGGCATCTTTATTGAAGTATTGCGGGATATTTCCCTGCGGATCGCTCCGGTGGATGCGGGCTCAGCCCTAGAGATGGTGAACGAATTACGCGGGGTGGCATTGCTACGTGGAGCCCGTGGCCGCCCACCCTGCGACCTGCAGGCTTTGGCGCGCTTGATCGCACGGGTATCGGAGCTGCCCTTCACCTACCCCGAGCTGAAAGAGCTGGATTTAAATCCGGTCTTCGCGCTCGCGCAGGGTGTGGTGATTGGGGACGTGAGAATAATACGGACCTAACTCCCAGCCCCTTCACTTCCGGGAAAGGGCTGGGGGTTAGGTCCCAGTTGACTCCCTTACCTCAATTTGATATAATGAAATTATTGAAATCGTGTTCCACTGAATGAAACAACACCATACATCCGTCTGAACCTTCAGAGAAGGAGAGACCCATTCATGGCCATCCAAGAGATTAAATTCACCCGGGGCGTACCCCCGGTCGAATCGTTCCCGATTGACCAGTTATCCGAATGCGCCGGTTCAGTGCTTAGCAACTACGGTGTACAGGTGCTGCAATACGGCGGCGGCGGTGGTTTTCAACCCTTACGCGAATACCTGGCTGAGCAGGCAGGCGTCCCGGATGGGCGCGTAATCATCGGGCAGGGCTCCCTTCTGCTGCAGGATTTTATCGCCCGCAGCCTGCTCGGCCCGCATCAACTGGCTTACGTCGAAAACCCGACCTACGACCGCACCATCCTGACCCTGCGCCGCCCGGGCGCGCGCGTGGTCGGGCTACCGGTGGAGGCCGATGGTCTGGATGTTGACATGCTCGAACGGCAGTTGCGCCATGGTGAACGGCCCACCCTGCTGTACACCATCCCCGATTTCCAGAACCCTACCGGTACAGTGCTTTCCTTACAGAAACGCCGGCGTATCCTCGACCTGGCCGATGAGTACGGCTTCTGGGTCGTTGAAGACGTTCCCTACCGGCGCCTGCGCTACTCCGGCGAAGATGTGCCATCTATCTTCGAGCTGAATCCGGAGCGGGTGCTGCAGATGTCCTCTTTCAGCAAGCAGATCGGACCAGGGCTGCGTGTCGGTTACGTCGTGCTGCCTGATTCGTTGGCTCCCGGACTGCTGCGTTTCGTCGAAGAGGCCTACATCTGCCCCACCTACCTGGTGCAAGGTATGGTCTACGAGTTTATTCGCCGCGGCTGGCTGGAGGAAAACATTATCCGGCTCAAGAAGCTCTATCCTCCCCGCCTGAACGCGATGTTATCCGCCCTTGATGAGCACATGTCCGGGCTGGCCACCTGGTTCCGGCCGGAGGGTGGCTTCTTTGTGGGCATGCAACTTCAAGCGGACATCCACCAGGATAATTTGCAAACCGCTGCAAGCGAAGCCGGCCTTAGCCTGACCGATGGGCGCGATTTCTTCACCGACGACAGCGGCGAGCGCTTCGTGCGGCTGCCTTTCTGCGCCCTTTCCCCCGTGGAAATCCAGGAAGGCGTCGCTCGCCTGGCGGGTGTCGTCCGTCTCCTCGCCGTTACGAATGGTATAAAATAATTTTGAACTGCAAGGCTCACGAAGAGCACGGAGACTTAATGGAAATAGAGAAAAAGAAGAGTCAGGATTTCGTTTCTCTTCTTTTTATTTCTTCTGTGAACTCTATGGGTAATTCCTTGGGAGGGAAAAATGACTGATTTCAAAGGCAGAGATATCCTGGATGGGGCGCAGTTCAGCCGCGAAGATTTGGACTGCATCCTGGAAGTCGCCGGTGGTTTCGCTCGCAAGGTCAAGCAGCGTGAGACGCTGGACCTGCTCAAGGGCTACGTGTTGGCTGCCCTTTTCTTTGAGCCCAGCACGCGCACCCGCCTATCATTCGAGACCGCCATGCAACGCCTGGGCGGCAGCGTGGTGGGCTTCTCTTCTGCTGAATCGACCTCGGTAGCCAAGGGCGAGACCCTGGCTGATACCATTCGCACCGTGGACCAGTACGCCGACGTGATCGCCATGCGTCACCCGGCCATCGGCTCGGCCCGGCTGGCCGCCGAAATCGCCAACGCCCCGGTGCTGAATGGCGGCGACGGCGCCGGGCAGCACCCCACCCAGGCGTTGCTCGACCTGTATACCATGCAAACTGAGCGCGGCAGCCTGGACGGCGCGACGATTGTGTTGTGCGGTGACTTAAAGAACGGGCGCACCGTGCATTCAGGGGTCGAGGTCTATAAGCATTACCACTGCAAGCTGGTACTGGTGGCGCCTCCCTCGCTGGGCATGCCTGCCGAGGTTACGGCCCGGCTGCGCGGCGAAGGCATGCAGATCGAAGAGACCAACGACCTTGGGCAGGCCATTCGTGGGGCTGATTTCCTGTACATGACCCGCATCCAGAAAGAGCGCTTTGCCGATGCGGCCGAGTATGAACGCCTCAAGGACAGCTACATCCTCAACCGCGAGATGGTCGAAACCATCAACCCGCGCCTGATCGTTATGCACCCGCTGCCGCGCGTCAGCGAGATCGCCACCGACGTCGATCCATTGCCTGGTGCAGCCTATTTCCGCCAGGCAGGTAATGGCGTTTGCGTGCGCATGGCATTAATTGCATTGGTGATGGGAAAAGCTTAACCCCCTCTCCCTGCGCTGGTCAGGGATTGCGAACTCTTCTCAAAGGACCAGTGCCGAAAGCAAAAGGCTCAATAGAATTGCCGGGGGTTTGTTGTAATGACTTTGGTCGTTATCAGTGACTTTGCCGAGTCCAAACTCGATACTCAGACTCTCCTCTCTGAGTCCAGGTCAAGAACTTTGAAAGTCAGGCGAGCAACTTATATGTAGATTGAGCCAGGATGGATGACTGAAATCCTCACTACAAACCCTTGTACGAATAAATAGCCTTGACAAGGTCCAGACCCTTGTCAAGGCGAAGAGCAAACGATGATTTCTTGAACGATCTTGATGGTGTGGTGAAGGTGAGTTGGGGAGAGGTGGAAAAGATGAAGGAGATAGGGATGGAAAATCAGAAATTTGAGATCGTTGGGAAGGCGACACCCAGAAAGGACGGTCCGGCTCGGGTGACCGGTCAGGAGCTGTACACGGTCGATATACGCTTACCGCGCATGCTCCACGGCCGGGCGGTGTGCTCGCCGTACGCCCATGCCCGCATTAAAAGCGTCGATACCTCCGCGGCGGAAGCCATGGGGGCTATCGTTCTCACCTTTGCCGACATTCCACCGGTGCGTTATAACGAGCGTATCATCACCGTCCCTTGGGAGTTGCATCGCGACCATTACGTCCTGGCGGATAAGGTCCGCCGCATGGGTGAGGCAGTGGCCGCGGTGGCTGCCGAGACGGAGGCCCTGGCCGATCAGGCTGCCCGCGCTGTGGTGGTGGAGTATGAGCCCCTACCGGTGAACCTTGATCCGTACGCAGCCATGCAGCCAGGCGCCGAGCCCATCTATGACACGGTGCTGCACGGCGACAAGGAAATCCCCATCCACAACAACATCGCCTGCACACGCAACGTTGACGAGGGCGATATCGACCAGGGCTTTGCCGAAGCTGAGGTAACGGTGGAAGGCACCTTCCGAACCCGCAAGATCTACCACGCCCAGATGGAACCCAAGGCGGTGGTCTGCCAGGCCGAGCCGGACGGCGGCATCAGCGTATGGGGCACGGTGCAGTCCATCCACAACGCACGCATCGTCCTCGGGCAGATTTTCAACATCCCCCTCAGCAAGGTGAACGTCAAGCGCACCGCGGTTGGCGGCACGTTCGGCTCCAGCATCCAGATGAATTCGGTTGTGCCCATCGGGGTGGCGCTGGCGCTCAAAGCCCGCCGTCCAGTGAAGATGGTGCTCACCCGCGAGGAGGACATGCACGACCACGCCCGCTATGCCCCCACCATTCACCTGAAGATCGGCGCAAAGAAGGACGGCACCCTGACTGCCGCCCAGATGGAGCTGGTCGCGGATATCGGGGCGCACAACATCCAGGCTTATTCTTACCTGGGCGTCTCCATCGGCTGGCTGGTGTCGCTCTACCGCTTCCCACACGTGCGCTATCGCGGTACGGCGGTGTATACCAACAAAGCCCCCTCGTGCGCCATGCAGGGCTTCGGCAATCCCCAGGTGACCCTGGCGGCGGAATCGCTGATGGACGAACTGGCTGAGAAACTGGGATTAGATGCGTTGGAGCTGCGTTTGAAAAATTATGCCGGTCTGGGCAGCAGTTTCTGGGGCCAGGGACCGCTGGTACGTTCGATCATCTGGAGCGACGGAGTGCCCGAGTTGCTCGGCCGGGGAGCCAAAGTCATCCACTGGGAGCAGCGCCAACCCCCTGAAACCAAAACCGGGCGCTTCCGGCGCGGGATTGGCCTGGCGCGCGGCTTTCACACCTCCAGCGCCGGCGCGCCTCAACCCGGCGACGTGATCGATTACTCTGGCGCGCTGGTCAAGGTTAACCAGGATGGTTCGGTTGATGTCGTTTCGGCGGTGATGGATCACGGCGGTGGTACGCTGGAAGCAATGGCCAAGCTGGTGGCTGAGACGCTGTGTGTGCCCCTCGACAAAGTCAATGTGGCACCCGCCGACACGCGTTCGACGGTCTACGACGTTACCACGCATGCCACGCGCGGCGTATATGCCGGCTGCGGCGCAGCGGTGAAGGTCGCCAAAGAAGTTAAACAGGAAATCCTGGAGACGGCAGCGCGCTTCCTGAACGTGATGCCGGATGCGCTCGACCTGCGCATGGACGCACAACGCGACCAATGCCTGGTCTATTGCGCTTCGATGCCTGAGAAACGCATGACGTTGCGCGAGATCGCCACCCGCTGCTGGACAGAAAGCTGGAAAACCATCGCCAAGGTGGACAGCTACCGCCCGGTCAACTGTCCCCCCGCCTTCGTCACCGTCTTCCTGGAAGTCGAGGTGGACACCTGGACCGGCGTCGTGAAAACAGTGCGGGCGGTGCTGGGCAGCGATTGCGGAACCGTGGTCAATCCGGATATGGCCGCCGGCCAATTGGAGGGCGGACTGTCGCGGGGAGCGGGTTACGCCCTATACGAGGACAACGAGTGGGACGACGAAGGCCAATTGGTCTCGCGCGGTTTCTGGATCGACGCCAAGATCCCCGGCATCGTCGAAAGCCCGACCCTGGAGCAGCTCGAGGTGCATTTTGCCGCCACCACCGAGCCCACCGGCCCGCTAGGCGCTAAGGGCATTGGTGAAGCTGCCCTCAACCCGGTGCCGGCTGCCTACGCCAACGCGATCTACAACGCGGTGGGCGTACGGTTCTACGAACTACCCATGACGCCTGAGAAGGTTCTGCGCGGAATCCGCGAGAAAGCCCAAAAGGAGCGTGCCCAATGAGCAGCGCCGAATCCAACCAGATGACCAACTCTCACCTGTTGGTGGCGACCTTTGACTACCATGAACCTGCCTCCCTACCCGAAGCTTTGGCGTTGATGGAGCGTTACGGCGCAGGCGCCAGGCTGATGGCCGGGGGCACCCACCTGTTGGTGATGATGAAGATGGAACGGGAGACTCCTCAAGCAATCATCAACCTGGTGCACATTCCTGACTTGTCCGGCATTCACACCCGCCCCGGGGACGGCGCCCTGCGCATTGGCGCCTGCACCCCCATCCGCGCCGTGTTCGCACACTCCATG
>JAQTMA010000028.1:18964-23267 GCA_028714615.1 Anaerolineaceae bacterium
ACGCGCTCGGAAGCCTGGTACCGGCGCGAGCTGGCCGGCGTATTGCTTCAGGACGGCGTCAGCGAGGCCTGGCGGCGTTGCTGCCTGGGTTGGCAGACGCCTTACCCGGATTTGCCCTCCAATGGGCACCACCCGGAGCGGCCTTCACTCAGTCTGGAGTCCGTCGAGCGCAAAGAGATCGAGATCATCGTCAACGGTTATCCTGAAAAACTGTGGGTGAGCCCCAACGAGCTGCTGCTCAACCTTTTACGAGAGCGCCTGGAGCTGACCGGCACAAAATACGGCTGTGGCGTAGGTGAATGCGGCGCTTGCACCATCCAGTTGGACGGAAAACCCGCCCTGGCTTGCCTGACCCTGGCGATAACCGCTGACGGCCGTCACGTGACCACCATCGAAGGCCTGCAAGACCCGGCCACCGGTGCACTCGACCCGCTACAGCAGGCCTTCATCGATGAAGCCGCCTTCCAATGTGGTTACTGTACCCCCGGCATCCTGATGGCCACCAAAAGCCTGCTGGCCGAGATTCCCCATCCCAACGAGCAGGACGTACGCGAGTACCTGAAGGGCAATCGCTGTCGCTGCACGGGCTACGCCAGCATCATGCGCGCGGTCCTGAAGAGCGTAAACCATTAACACAGAGAACACAGAGTTTACGAACCAGAGTCCATAGAGAAATGCATAATGGCAAAAGACGGTAAAATACCGAGGATATGGTCTCCTAAATCAATTATAAAAAACTCTGTGATCTCTGTCCTTTTCTCCGCGACCTCTGTGTTAAAGTCCTTAGGAGTCACCTATGCTGCCTGAATTTGAGCTATGGACGCCGCACAGCCTGCCGGAAGCCTTGAGCATGATGGCGCAGGCTGCCCCCGATATCACCCCCATCGCCGGAGGCACCAACCTGGTGGTCGACCTGCGCAGTGGGAAGCGCACCCCCAAGATCGTCATGGATATCTCGCACCTGGAAGCCATCCAGGGCCAGCGCCCCCAGCAGGAGCAGGTCTGGTTTGGCGCTGGCGAAACCATCGCCAACCTGCTCCACTCCCCTCTCGTGGACCTGCACGCCCCCGCGCTCAAGCAGGCAGCCCGCACTTTTGCCAGTCCGTTGGTACGCAACCGCGCCACCCTGGGTGGCAACCTGGTGGACGGCTCCCCCGCCGCCGATACAGCCCCGCCCCTGCTGGCGCTGGACGCGGAGGTCGAGCTGATGGACTTGCACGGCGTGCGCTGGGTTCCTATTGCCGCCTTCTTCCTGGACGTGCGCCGCACTCAGCGCCGGCCGGATGAGTTGGTCACCGGCGTGCGCTGGCCGATGTACACCTCGCCCATGCGTCACGGCTATACGAAGCTGGGTCTGCGCAAGGCCGATGCGATCTCGGTGGTCAGCGCGGCGGTGCGGTTGGAACAGGATGAAGATGGTCGCTGCCGTGAAGTGCGCATCGCGCTCGGTTCGGTCGCCCCCATCCCCTTACGGGCCTTCGCCGCAGAGGACTGCCTGCGTTGGCAGCTCCTGACTCCCGAAGTGATCGCTGAAGCCGCCCAAATGGCCGCCCTGGCAGTCTCTCCCATCTCGGACCTGCGCGCTTCAGCCAGCTACCGCCGGGGCATGGTTGCAGTGCTCGTACGCCGTCTGCTGGAACAGGCAGCCGCGAATCCGGTACGCATGGAGGCCATCTGATGGAAGCCCGCATCATTACCCTGACTGTGAATGGGCGGCTGCACCGCCTGGCGCTTGATCCCAACGTTACGCTGCTGCGCGCGCTGCGCGAGAACCTGGGCATTATGGACGTGAAAAATGGCTGTGAGAAAGGCGATTGCGGCGCTTGCGCCGTTTTGCTCGATGATCAGGTGGTCAACGCCTGCCTGGTCCTCGCCTGGCAGGCGGACGGAGCGCAGATCGTGACCGACGCCGGTTTGGGCAGCCTGGACCACCCGCATGCCATCCAGGAAGCCTTTGCTGATGCGGGCGCCGCCCAATGCGGTTACTGTACGCCCGGTATGGTCATGGCCGCCAAAGCCCTCCTCGATCACAACCCCCACCCGAACGAAACTGAGATCCGCGAGGCCATTTCAGGCAACCTGTGCCGCTGCACCGGCTACGGTCAGATCATCGCAGCGGTGCAACTCGCCGCCGAGCGCCTGGCACAGCCGGGGGAGAACCCCGTGGAAGGAGGTCAGCCCGCATGAAATACACCGCTAAACCCTTACCGCCGGTTGATCTGCCCTTGCTGCACCAGGTAGGCAAACCTCTGCGCCGCGTCGATGCCCTCAGCAAAGCCGTGGGCGCCACAGTCTACGCCGGCGACTATTTCCCGCCCAACCTGCTGCACGCCAAAGTCCTGCGCAGCACGCAACCCCACGCGCACATCACCCGGTTGGACGTGAGCAAAGCCAGGGCATTTCCCGGGGTGGTCTGCGTTTTGACCGCCCGGGAGCTTCCTCAGACAGTCCTGGTGACGGATATGCCTGGCCAGACCGGGCAACGCCGCCGCTCCGGCTCGGATGCGCAGGTCCTGGCCACCGATACCGTGCGCTTTGTAGGTGAAGCCATCGCGCTTGTTGCCGCCGAAACGGAAGCGCTGGCTGAGCAGGCTGTGAAGCTGATTGAAGTCGATTATGAACCGCTCCCGGCCGTGTTTGATCCACTGGAGGCTATGCAGCCCGGCGCGCCGCTCATTTACCCCCCTGACAACGTAGTCGCCCGCTGGAAGATCCGCAAAGGCGACGTGCACGCCGGCATGGAAGCCGCCGACCGCATCGTGGAGAACACCTTCCGCCTGCCCTACCAGGAGCATGCCTACCTGGAACCGGAAGCGGGCGTGGCCTGGACGGACGAGCGCGGGGTGATCAACATCCGCGTGTGTACCCAGGTGGTGGAGCACTTCCGCAGCATCTCTTTAGCTCTGGGCGTGCCGCAAAACAAGCTGCGCATCCAGGGCACCATGGTGGGAGGCGGCTTCGGCGGCAAGGAAGATATCACTGTCGAGATCTTCCTGGGTCTGCTGACCAAGGCCACCGGGAAGCCGGTGCGCCTGGTCTACACCCGCGAAGAATCCATCCTGGCGCATTCCAAGCGCCACCCCTACGTCATCACCCACCGTACTGGCGTCGCCAGCGACGGGCGCATCCTGGCCAGTGAAATCAAACTGGTCTCGGATTCCGGCGCGTACGTTTTTCTCAGCCCCTACGTGCTGCTCTACTCGGTCGGCATGGCCACCGGACCGTACCGCATCGAGAACGTCGCGGTGACCGGCACGTCGGTGGCCACCAACAACCCCTTCACCAGCGCTTTCCGCGGCTTCGGCGCTCCCCAGGTGTGCGCAGCTTACGAACAGCAAATGGACGAGATCGCTAAAGCATTGAACCTGGATGCGCTGGAAGTACGCCGCGTCAACTACCTGCACACCGGCGATCAGACCGCCACCGGGCAACCCCTCACTTCCGCCGTGTGGCTGGAAGAATGCGCCACGCGCGCCCTGGAAGCCCTGGGCGAACCGTCGTCGAGCCACGCTGCGGTGAAGATCGGGCAGGGCTTTGCTTCTTACTTCCAATCCTATGGACGCATCACCTGGCTGCACGATACCTCGCAATGTTGGGTCGGCCTGGAGATGGACGGCACTGCTACCATTCGCGCAGGCGTACCAGACCTGGGCGCCGGGCAAATTTCTGCCCTATGCCAGATCGTCAGCGAAGTGCTGGGCGTGCCGATGAAGGACATCACCATTTACCATACCGATTCAGCGGTCACGCCACTTTCCGGCACCTCCACCGCCACAAGGCAGTTGTACATGTCCGGCAACGCCACGCTGCAAGCCGCCACCACTATTCGAAAATCATTGCTCGAACGCGCTTCTCGTTACTTCGAAGAATCACCTGAAGCGCTCGACCTGGCTCAAGGCGAAGCTTTTATCAAAGCTGACCCGGCGCAACGCCTGCCTCTTGCCAGGTTGGTGGGTATGTGTGCCGCCGAAGGCTTACCGTTGGCTAACCTGGCCCTGTTCAAAGCTCCTTTCACCGACCCGATCGACCCGGAGACGGGCCAGGGTAGCATCTGGCCCGATTTCACCTTCGGCGCACAGGCGGTCGAGGTGGCGGTCGATACGGAAACCGGCGAGATCACCCTGCTGAAGAGCGTCGCCTGCCACGATGTCGGGCGGGCGATCAATCCCACCGCCGTCGTCGGGCAGATCGAAGGCGGCAGCTCGCAAGGACTGGGTTACGCCCTGACCGAAGACCTGGCCGTCAAGGATGGTCGCATCCAAGCCGTCTCGCTCTCCGAGTACCTGGTGCCGACTTCCTGCGA
>JAQTMA010000028.1:23367-28602 GCA_028714615.1 Anaerolineaceae bacterium
GAAGCTTGCTCCCGCGTGGCCGCCTACGGCGGCACCACCACCTTGCTGCACTTCGCCTACGCCCGCCAGGGCGACAGCCTGCTGCACAAGGTCAGCGAGATGCAGGCAGACGCCAGCCGGCGCTCACTCCTGGATTTCGGCTTGCACGGCGGCATCTGGGAAGCCGCCCTCCAGGTGCCCGAAATCCCCAAGGTGATGGAACTGGGCGTGCGTACCTTCAAGTTTTTCATGACCTATCTGAAACAGGGCTGGTACACAGACGATTACCAGCTCAGTAAAGCGATGGACATTCTGGCTAACCTGGGCGGCATGGCGATGGTGCACGCCGAAAACGGCGGCGGGATCGATTACCTGGAAGACAAATATCTCAAAGGCCCGAATGCCTCGGCCAAGTTTTTTAATGCCTCCCGCCCGGCCGCCTTCGAAGAAGAAGCTATCTTCCGCGCCATCTGCCTGGCAGAAGTGATGGGCTGCCGTCTGTATATCCCGCACGTCACTTCGGCGCGCGCTCTGCGCCCCATCCGGCGCGCCCAGGCGGAGGGTCTGCCCGTCTTCGCCGAAACCTGTCCGCAATATCTAAGCCTGACTCAGGCCATCATCGAGGAACGCGGCGCACTGGCCAAGATCGGACCCCCTATCCGCTCACAGGCTGACCAGGACGCCCTGTGGGAAGCGCTACGCGACGGGGCCTTGCAGGTAGTGGCCTCCGACCATGCCCCCAAAGCCAAAGATCCCGACGGCGACTTCCTCATTCAAGGCTTCGGCTCGCCGCAGATCGAAACCCTGCTGCCGGTTACCTACGACCAGGGCATCAACTCCGGTAAGATCAGCCTGGTACGCCTGGCGCAGGTATTGTGCGAGAACCCGGCTCGCATCTTCGGGCTGTATCCGCGCAAGGGCACGCTGGCGGTCGGTTCGGACGCCGACCTCGTGATTTACGATCCGCTGCGCGAATTCACCATCAATGCCGAGAACCAGCATTCGAACGTGGGCTACACCCTGTTCGAGGGGCGCAAGGTGCTCGGTTGGCCGGAGCTGAGCTTCCAGCGCGGTCAGCCAGTGCTAGAGAATGGGGTCGTTGTACGCCAACCTGGCTGCGGACAGTTCTTGCCGAGTTTGGGGAATATGACAGAACCCGTAAGGACCTGATCCTTTGCTCCTGTAGATCAGGAGTCATGATCTCCTGCTACCTTAATAACGATATGTAGCCCGGGCATCCTTGCCCGGGGTGTTGATGAGCACCCCGGGCAAGGATGCCCGGGCTACATGAATTCCTTGCAATCTTGAGCGCTGTCCCCAGCGTAGGTGTGTGCGCTCCGCGCCAGGGACGGGGCTGTGAGCGTTAATGTCGGGATGCGCTACAAGCAAAATGTTAGCTTGTTGTAACTGCTGCCGCGGGTACGACAAGCCAAGAGATCGTTACTGCTTTGACCCCGATTGGATCTTCGCCCAGGTGTCGCGCAGCGGAACCGTCAGGTTGAATACCAGGCGCCCGGGTGTCGAATCTGGGTCAACACTGAAGAAGCCTTTGCGCTCGAACTGGTAATGCGCCCCGGCTGCCGCCTGCGCCAGGCTGGGTTCGACTTTGCACCCACTGAGCACCTTGAGCGAATCGGGGTTGAGGTAATCCAGGAAACTTTTGCTCTCGTCCACCTTATTCGGGTTCTCGAGTATGAAGAGCCGGTCGTACTGCCGGACTTCCGCATCCAGGGCATGTTCCACCGAAACCCAGTGGATCGTCCCTTGCACCTTGCGGCCGTCGGGAGCGTACCCACCTCGGGTGAGCGGATCATAACTGCAATGAATCGTTTCGATTGAACCCGTCTGCGGGTTGCGAGTGAAGCTCTCGCACTTGATGATATAGCCATAACGCAGACGCACCTCGCGCCCGGGCGCCAGCCGGAAATACTTGGGCGGCGGAACTTCGCGGAAATCGTCTGCGTCGATGTAGATCTCGCGCGAGAACGGTACCTGCCGGGCGCCTGCCGAAGGGTCTTCTGGGTTGTTGATCGCTTCCAACTGTTCAACCTGGCCTTCCGGGTAATTGTCGATGATGACTTTGACCGGGTTCAGCACTCCCATCACCCGTAGAGCGCTGTGGTTCAAGTCATCCCGCACCATGTGCTCGAGCAGCGAGATCTCGATCAGGTTCTCATTCTTGGCCACACCGACCGCGTCGATGAATTTGCGGATGGCTTGGGCAGTATACCCGCGGCGGCGCATCCCGCCCAGCGTGGGCATGCGGGGATCGTCCCATCCTCTGACGTAGCCGCCCTCCACCAACTGCTTCAAGAATCGCTTGCTCAAGATGGTATAAGTCACGTTGAGGCGGGCGAACTCGATCTGGCGGGTGTGGAAGATGCCCAATTCTTCCAGGAACCAATCATACAGCGGCCGGTGGTCTTCGTAAGCAAGATCGCACAGGGAGTGCGTCACGCCTTCAATCGAGTCGGATTGGCCGTGGGCGAAATCGTACATGGGATAGATGCACCAGGCGTCGCCCGTGCGGTGGTGGGTGGCGTGGATAATGCGGTACATGGCCGGATCGCGCAGGTTGATGTTGGGAGAGGCCATGTCGATCTTAGCCCGCAGCACACGCGCCCCATCCGGAAACTCACCCTTGCGCATGCGCTCGAACAGGTCGAGGTTCTCCTCAACTGAGCGGTTACGGTACGGGCTATCCTGGCCGGGTTCCGTCAATGTGCCGCGGTACTCGCGGATCTGGTCGGGAGACAGGTCATCCACGTAGGCTTTTCCCTTACGGATCAGCTCCAACGCAAACTGGTAGAGCTGCTCGAAATAATCGGAGGCGTAGAATTCGCGCTCGCCCCAATCGAAGCCCAGCCAGTGGATGTCTTCTTTAATCGCATCCACGTATTCAACGTCTTCCTTGACCGGATTGGTGTCGTCGAAGCGCAGATTGCACTGGCCGCCATAAGCCAGGGCGGTACCGAAGTCGATGCAGATGGCCTTGGCATGCCCGATGTGCAGATAGCCGTTCGGCTCCGGCGGGAAGCGTGTGATCACGTGATCGAAGCGTCCGGAACGCAGGTCTTCCGCTACTGCGTCGAGGATGAAATTGCTCGAACCAGGAGTCTGTTCAGTCATATTCTTCGCTCCTTATATGACAAAGCACCCTGAATGATTGCAGGGTGCCGTTACCTGTAGGCTGAGGGCAAAGGATTCGAACCTCTATAAGCAGATCCAGAGTCTGCTGTCCTACCATTGGACGAGCCCCCACAGAATGAACGTGGATTATTCTATCACGGTCGTTTTGTGATGTCCAGAGCCGGAACCCTTGATTAGTTCAGGGTTAACCGCAGCCGTTTGCCAAGAACGTAGGCAGCCCGATCCATCGTCTGCAGGGTGATCAACTGGTTCTCCGGATCCAGTAACCGGTCCAGAGCTGCCCGGCTGGTGTTCATCCGTCGCGCCATCTCTGTTTTGCTGAGCTGTTGTTGTACCATCAACTCGCCAATACGCAATGCACTTTTATATGAAGAGACTCATGGCCTGGGTCAGAGAGACCTTCCGGCGTTGAAGTATTCGACGCTGCCGCCCGACCTCAGAAAAGCGGAAGGGGAAGTACGTTTCCAACGTCCGCAGGTACCGGTACGAGTGGAAGCGCTCCGAGCGGCTGGCGCCATCCAGAATCAGCAAGTCGATGCCCTTCAGCACCAAATTGGCGATCGGGCTGCTCTCAATCGGCTCCATCTCTCGCATTCCCCGCAAGGCTAACTCCTTATAGGCCAACAAGCGTCCGGTCACGGCGTCCAGCCGCCAGGCGCGCGAAGTCTGCGAGAAGATGGTCATCAGTCCGGCGTTCCGGTCGCGGAAGAGGTCTTCCTGGTCGTCCACCAATTGGGTAAAGGCGCCGTAGGCGAAAGCAAACTCGCGTTGCGCCGGGGTTAACGTACCCGCCACCAGGTATCCATCCGCCAGTGTAGCCGCTCCCCCTTTATAGATACTCAGGCGCAATACATCCAGATCGTACGGCGATGCCTCGGGCGCGATCAGCTTGAGACTCTCGACCTGCGCTTGCTGGATCGCCAACAAGCTGGCGTACACCAGGGGAAAGCGTTCTCGGTCGAACTCGCCCTCGATAATTCCCACCAGGTCGAAGATGCGCTGCTCGTGCGCATTCCCCGGTGAGCAGGCCTCGCCGGCCAGTCGCGCGGTCAGGCGTAGGTTTGCCTCGCGTTTGGTCTCCCAAGCGATGGAGGGATCGTCCAGGTAATTATCCGTATACGGATACAGCAAGGAATAGGCGAACACCGCCGGGGTGATCTGAATGGGCAGTCCGAACAGGTATTGGAACAGGTTCATCGACCAGGCGTTCCGCCCGGCCTGGTAGACGTCCTCAGCGCTGATATCTGCGTCGAACGCGCGCGCCAATCGGGTGAACGCCAGCGCGGATTCCTGGAACCCGGCCTGCAGAAAGGTTTCAATCTGTTGTGCATCCAGGTCCAGAGCCGCGACTGCGAAAGAACGCGCCGCTGCCATTAACCGCTCCTGCTTGGCCCTACCCTCCGGGCTGGAGAAGCTCCCCTGCTCAGCCGCGTTCAGCTCGGTGGCCAGGAACCGCATAAAGTTCGCCAGCAGCTTCTCTCGCCGCAGTTTTTCTTTGAGCGGGTAGACCGGGAGTGTAGTGGGTAAAGCACTCTCAGCCTGCCACCACAAATCGATCTGCTGTTGAACCAGGGTATCGACAATATCTGCGAAATCCAGGAAATCTGGATGGGAAATGGGTTCGGTTTGCATTCGGATGGATAGCCTCCCAGCGATCGCCAGCTTGAAATAATTATAACGCTACGCTTATTCTGTATTTACGCATGGAATAAGGTTAAGGTCGCAAACCGGTGAATGCTCCGATTCCTGAAAGTGGTGATTGACTGGTGACCGAATCCAGGCTATAGTGTCGGATAAATACTAGCAAGAGAGGTTCCTCATGAGCTTCAATCTGACTCTTAGCATGGACGACCGCCCGGGCGCAGTCGCTGATCTGGGAATCGCTTTAGGCAAAGCCGGGATCAACGTCGAAGGGATTTGCGCATACGTCTCGGATGGGAAAGCCACGATCCACATCCTGGTGGAGGATGCGGCCACCTCTCGCCAGGTGCTGGAGAAATTGGGCATCGTGGTCAAAGACGAGCCAAAAGTATTGGTGATCCCCATCCAGAACCGCCCCGGTGAAATCGGGCAACTCTGCCGGCGTTTGGCGAATGCCGGTATCAA
>JAQTMA010000029.1 GCA_028714615.1 Anaerolineaceae bacterium
CCTGGCACACTTCCTGAAACCGAAATATCCAATCACATGTTCTTCACGGTGAGCAATGGGAAATTTTACCTTCCCATCATCACGAATCAATAAAGAAAACGAATACCGATATTTAGAACTGCATTACCTGTTTGCTAGAAAGAGTCTTGATCCATAACCGCGCTTGAGCGTTCATCTCGCTCGCCGATGTTGCGAAGCCCAAAGAGGCAGTGACGCATGTCGAACCCAGAGACTTTATTTGTTGGTCGTTATCAGCTCCTCAGGCAAATTGGGCATGGCGGCATGGCGGTTGTTTACCTGGCCCGGGATGTGAAGACCCAACAAAAAGTAGCCGTTAAAGCCCTCTCCAACCAACCGGTTTCATCCGATGAGTATCGCGCCCGCTTCCGGAAAGAAGCCAAAGCCCTATGCCAGCTTTCACATCCAAACATCGTTCGTATCCTGGACTATGGCGAGGTGCGCGGCCGGCCATGCATGATTCTGGAGTGGGTCGGGGGCGGCACCCTGGCGGACCGAATGGGCATGCCGCTTCCCATTTCGGAAGCGGCCGGTTTGATCTTGCCGATCGCGCAGGCCTTGCAGTATGCTCATGAGCAAGGCGTCATCCACCGAGATGTGAAACCTGGGAATATCCTGTTAACCGAACAGGGGCAACCGCGCCTTACCGATTTTGGAATCGCAAAGTCGTTCATCCAGAAGCCTGCCGTCGACCTGACCGACCCGGGCACCGGAATCGGAACTCCTGAATACATGGCGCCTGAACAGGCTCTCGGCCAGCCCATTGACCTGCGGGTCGATATCTATTCTCTTGGCGTCATCTTATTTGAGCTGGTCACCGGCCGCAAACCGTATACAGGCGATACCCCGCTCGGCACGATGATGCAGCATACTACCCAACCCTTGCCGCGCGTCCGAGAATTCGTTCCGGATATCCCGGAAGAAGTCGAGCGGGTGCTGTTCAAGGCTTTGGCGAAGGATCCTGCCGATCGTTACCAATCCATGGACGAGTTCGCTGCGGTGCTGGAGAAATTCGTTCTCGGACAAAAGCTCAGCACCAAAGAAGCCCCACCGCTGCCACGCAACACCGGAAAGGTGATCATCCCGCGTCCTGTGGTTGTTGTACCGCAGGTGAAGCTGAATCTACCCAGGTGGGCGCTCCCCGCAGGCATTGGCGCCCTGGTGGTCGTCGCCATATTGGCAGTAGCTTTGCTCGGAAAATTGAAACCTCAGGCTGCCAATGCCAATGGCCAATTGGCATATATCACCGACCTATCCGGAGAGGTACAGGTTGATAACGGTGATAGCCCTGTCTCAGCCCGGCGGGGGGCATTGATGGCTCAATCCCCTCGTACCACCTTGAAAACCAATTTGGGCTCCGCTCACCTGGGGATGCCGGATGGCTCGCTGCTGGTGATGGATGCGCAAACGGCCATCGAATTCGGCAGTCTGAATAACCCTCAACCCGATAAACCCCTGGCCTTCAACCTGGTTTATGGGCGGGTGCTGGTCAGTAACGGAAAAGAAAACCAGGTAGCCTTTAATGCCCTCATGGGAGGCAAGCTGATCGTCGTGGGAACCAGCGCCATGCTGGGTCTGCAAGCCCAACCGCCGGATGGCTCAATTCAGGACATTGATTGCCTGGCAGGCGCTTGCCAGGTGAAAGTTGGGAATGGCTACCTGA
Source organism: Anaerolineaceae bacterium (assembly GCA_028714615.1). Next base: position 1,682 of record JAQTMA010000029.1, read on the forward strand.
CCATCAACGCGGGGCAGCATGTTCGCCTGGGAAAAGACGGCATTCCCCAGCAACCCGGCAGCGTCCAATATGGAGACTGGGCTGCGCTCGGCGGCGCTCTGGTGGCAGCGATTTCGCCCTCCAATACACCGACGAACCTACCGGTTACCGCCACGTTCACGCTCGCCCCGTCGAGTACCCTCATTCCCACTCTCCTGGCGACCACTGCCATGCCACCGGCGACTATGCCCCCCACTGCAACAATGACTTCCTCTGCTACCGCATCGCAGACAGCTACTGCAATTGCGACCAGTACATGGGTCTGGATTCCTCCGACGAAAACGAAACGACCTACGGCTACCGAAGAGCCGCCGCCTCCACCCGCAACGGCCACGAATCCGCCGCCGCCTCCTCCTACGGCGACCCCCTTCCCGACCTATACACCTCCACCGCCGACTGAGTTCCCAACCTATACGGTCGAGCCGCCTGTCGGTGGCTGAAGAACCTTGAGCTAGAATAGTCAAACGGGGCAGGTCGCAGACCTGCCCCGATCTGTATGGCTGATTCGTAAGATTCTCGACGACAGAAAGGGGTCATTATGGGTATAATAAATCTATAATGACCTGAAGAGATGCCATCCAACCCAGGTAACCATCCGGAAGCGGTGTGTCATCCAGAGAACTACGATGGGATCTGGGTTCGCAAGGGGAAAATAATGAGCGAAAACCAAAACCGTACGTACTATACTGGGGATATCGCCGGTCAAAGCATCGATCCTACCCGCGAATATACTGCCGCCACACAAGAAATCACGTTTACCGCTGAACAGCAGGGCATCTGGGCGGACCTTTTCGCGGGAATTCACAGGCCGTATCTTTTGGAGCACCTCTGTCACGTATTTATCGATGGATTAGCCTTATTGCAGCTCGATCCGCTGCGCATCCCCACGGTTGCATTTCTCAACGAGCGCATCCACCCGCGCACCGGATGGCGCATCGAGCGCACCGCTGTTCGCTACACCCCTGCCGATGACTGGTATGCCAAGTTTGCCCAGCGCATCTTTATGATCACCGATTACCTGCGTACTCGTGACCAGATGGAGTTTACGCCTGAGCCGGACATGTTCCACGACATCTTTGGTCATTTGCCTTACCTGACCCAGGATTTTTACGCGCGCATTGAGGATAAGTTTGCCCCGGCATATCGAAAAGCGACTCCGGAAGAGAAAGAAGTGATCAAACGCCTGGCATGGTACAGCACCGAATTTGGATTGGTTTTGGAAGATGGACGTTTCAAGGTATTCGGCGCTGGAACGATTTCAGGCCGCAGCGAGCTGGCCAACACCATCATGGAATTCTACCGCCTCAGCCGCGACAATATCATCGATTATTCTGGTGATGTATTCGGGCAGCTCCAGGAGCACTACCTTGCCCACCAGGCAGATATCAACCGGCTGGTTGCCGGGGTGAACGCGCTGCACCAACGTGGACAGATGTCATCCAAGGAACAGGGATGGAACGTCTTTCACTCTTTGTACCGCCAGTTAGGGATTGCTCACGAAGGGTACATTGGAGGTGATGTCATCCTGGCGCCGTTCGACATTGAAACGATAGCCCAAATCCCGAAGACCGTCTATGCGTTTAACCCTATGTTCTTCGTCTGTGAATCGTTCACACAGATGGATGCGTTGCTGGATTCTTATTTGAAACCGATTGCAGCTCGAAGCAGTTGACGGCGGGCTCCACCGGGAATGCCGCTACCTGTGGGCAGCCCGGAGCATAGCTTCGATACTGCGCTCCACATCCTCATCGGTTGTCGCCCATGAACTCACGCTGATGCGCATGGCAGTTTGTGCTTGCCAAACGGTTCCGCCGCACCAGCAGGTGCCATCCGATTGGATGTTGGCAATCACCCTCCGATTTTCTTCAGCATCCCCAAAAGAAACTAACACCTGGTTTAAAACCACATCGTTCAGCACCCGATAGCCGTGCGCCTGCAACGCTTCTGCAAAGCGCCTGGCCTGACGGCAGGAGCGTTCGATCATCTCCGCAACGCCATCCCGACCCAGGCTGCGTAAAGCTGCCCAAACTTCCACCCCGCGCGCCCGGCGCGATAATTCCGGCGTGAAGTCCGAAGGGTTCCGAAAGGGGGTATCCGTGGGCAGGTATTCGGCGGTGATTGCCATGGCGGCGCGCAGTGCATTTGCATCGCGGACGAATGCCAGGCCGCTGTCATAGGGGACGTTCAGCCACTTGTGCGCGTCTGTTGCCCATGAATCGGCTTCGGTGAGTCCGGTTGTGAGCGCAGCTTTCGAAAGAGTCGCCAGGGCCCATAAACCGAAAGCGCCGTCTATATGAACCCAGGCGCCGGCATGGTGGGCGGATGCAATCACCTCCGGAAATGGATCAAATGACCCCGTGTTGACGTTGCCGGCTTGCAGGCAGACGATTGTGGGACCCGAGATATGCGGCATCGCATCGCGCGTGATCCTGCCCTGAGCGTCAACCGGCACTTTTACGACGCGGTTTCGGCCGAATCCGACCAATCCTAACGATTTAATCAGCGATGGGTGGGCCTCAGCGCCTACGATGACCGTTATTGATGGTGCGCCGAACAAACCATCCGCTTCGACATTCCAGCCTGCCATCTCAAGCACGCTATGACGGGCGGCTGTCAGGCATGTGAAGTTGGCCATCGTCGCTCCGGTGACAAATGCTCCCCCACTCTGGGCGGGTAGATGGAGGAGATCGACCAACCATCTCAGGGCGATTTGTTCCAGCTTTGCGGTTCCGGGGGTGGCGGTGAAGTAAGCCGAATTCTGGTCCCAGGCGCCAGCCAGCCAATTAGCCGCCAGGGTGACTGGTAGTGAGCCTCCGATGACAAATCCGAAAAAGCGCGCACCTGCCATTGCCATCGTCGCCGGAGAGCCTACTTCGTCGAGGAGCTGGAGGACTTCCTGAGGTGGACAGGGTCTTTGGGGAAAAGGTTCGTCCAGTACCCCCAGATGGGTGACTGCTTCGGGCGGCGGCGCCACGCTTCGTTCGGGCAATCCAACCAGGTAGGCAATCGAACGGCGGGCGGCATCTTCCAAGAGCTCATTCGTGGATAACTTCATAAAACCCCGTTTCATTACAATAATAGGTGTAAAATAGTAGACAATTATTATCCAATATACTGAATATTTGTGGTTAAGTCAATGCGAATGATGTTCGATAATCTTGGCATTGTCCCCGCACTTCAGTACCGGCGAATGGATGCAGCCCGAAAAAATGAATGTAAGAAACCATTCATCCTTGCTTATCCTGCTTGTAACTTGTTTAGGATACAAAGTGAGGACTGGAAATAGAAATGGATGATTGTGAAAGGAGTGCTAAAGAAAAATGAATCCCATCATGAAACAAGAGCTAACCTCAGGCGGTAAAGAAGTCGCTACGCTTGCAGGGGGTTGCTTCTGGTGCCTGGAAGCCGTGTTTGACCACCTGAAAGGCGTCGCGGATGTCGTCTCCGGCTACTCGGGCGGCGAGACGCCGAACCCAAGTTACCGGCAGGTGAGTTCGGGCGGAACCGGGCATGCCGAGGTAGTGCAGATCACCTTTGACCCGGCCGTTATCAGCTTTGGCGAAATCTTGAAGGTATTCTTCACCATCCACGACCCGACCACCCTCAACCGTCAGGGGAACGATGTCGGCGCACAGTACCGCTCGGCGATCTTCTACCATTCCCCACAGCAGAAAGCCACGGCAGAGCAGGTGATCCACGAGCTTGAGGGAGAAGGAATTTGGGAGCGGCGCTTCGTCACAGAGGTAACCCCGTTTTCTGCGTTCTACCCGGCGGAGGATTACCACCAGGAGTACTTCGAACGAAATCCAGACCAGCCATATTGCCAGGTTATCATTGCCCCCAAAGTTGCCAAGTTCCGTAAGGTCTATATGGAACAACTGAAAGCCTGACCTGTTGGCTTATAATCCCCAAAACAGGAGCATGCCGGCCAGCAGCATGAAAAAAGAGATCAGGCTTAACAGCCAACCAACCCGAAAGAAATCATTGAAGGTGTAATTGGCTGGCGCCATCATCAGGATATTAACCGGGTGAGCCATGGGCGTGAAGAAGGAGGCAGAACAACCGATGGCTGTTGCCACTGCGATAGCCTGGGGGCTGGTCCCCAGGCTGATGGCTGCGCTGATAGCGATTGGTCCGGTGACCAGCGCGGTCACCTGGCCGCCCATCACCTGGGTCAAGAGAGAAGTGAACAGGAAAGCGCCGGCCGCTAAACCGAGCGACCCCAGCGGGCGCACCAACGCCAGCAAACCGTGGCCGAGCATATTCGCCAACCCCGTCTGCACCATCGCCAGGCTCACCGTATACATTCCAGCGATCAGGAAGATCGCCTGCCATTCCACAGCCTGATAGGCGTCATCCATGCGGAGAACCCCGGTGAGTATGATAAAGAGAGCCGCTGCCAGCATGGCCAGGTAGACCGGGAAGCCAACCAATGAAGCGACCACCCCGGCCAGGATCGCCCCAACGGCAAGAAATGCAGCCCGGCGAAAGATGGGTTGGTCGCCCAGATTCGATTCCAACACGAGAAAATCCGGGCTTTTTTGCAGCGCGCGCAATTTTTGAGGAGGACCGATCAACAGCAGTGAATCGCCCAACTGCAAGGTAAAATCCGCCACGCTCGTGCGATAGCTGCGGTTCATTCTCCACAAGGCGACCGCGGTAAATCCAAACTGATTCCGGAAATTCAGTTCTTTCAGGGAACGGCCTTCTACTTTCGAGTGGGGGGCGGGCATCGCCTCAACAAAAGTGACCCCTCGCCGGCTGAGAGGTTCGCCATCCCCATGCTTGCTGATCGCTAATCGCTGCCCGACCAGTTGGCTCACACGCTCTTCCCGTCCCACAATCACCAGGATATCACCTGTATGGATAGTATCATGCGGAGATGGCGAGAAAAACGAATGCCCATCATGCAGGATGGCTGCCACGGCTATCCCCAACCGTTCACCAATCCCGGTCTCTTGTAAGGTTTTCCCATCGTAGGGGGAGCCGGGTAAGAGTCTGGCTTCCCACAGACGCTCGCCGAGCTGGTAATACTTCTCCAATTGGCTGCCTGTCGGACGCGTCACGAGGTGTTCGGCGGGAGGAGTCCGGGCGGGAAGCAAACGTTTTCCAAGAAGAGCCAGGTATAGGATGCCGGCGATGGCGATCAACCCCCCGGTCGGGGTAAAGTCCAGAACATTCAGGGGTTTTTGCGGTGGGTTGGCGGTCAGGAGCAGGTTGCTGACGATGATATTTGCGGTGGTGAAATAGGTGGCTGCACCGCCTAATAAACTCCCGTAGGCCACCGGGATGAGCAGCTTGCTGGGTTTGATACCGGTCTGCCGCGAGGTCTCCATAGCGCTGGGGAGTACCAACGCTCCCGCTGCCAGGTTGTTCATAAAGAGGGAAAGCAGGGCGGTTACCCCGGAGAAAAGGGCAATTTGACGAACCTCAGAGTTCCCTCCCAATGCGAGCATGCGGCGGGCCACCCAGCGGGTAATTCCACTCTGCTCTAACCCCCTGGTCAGGATAAACAGGGCAAGCAAGGTCAAAACGACCGGCTGGCCGAACCCCTGGATCGCCCTGGCTGAGTTTTCGGGGGTACCCGCCGGCCCCAACATGGCCAAACCGAAGAACTGGGCTGCGCCGAGTAAGAGCGCAATCAACAGGGCGGCCAGGTCGACCCGCAGCCGGCTCATCGCGACGGCTCCCAGCGGGATTGCAACGATCAGGATGAGGAGAACCTGTGTATTCGTCATGTGTACTGTTAACTATCCCCCCGCTGAGATCAGATTCCTATTTTAGCCAGAAGAACAACCCTTTTAGAGTGATGGCATATACCCGGTAAGGTTTCGGCCCGATCAGGGTGGTATCGTTGATAAAGACGGTTGGTGTGCCGTAGAAGTGGGTCTTGACGATTTCTGCCATCTGCTTTTTGACGATCTCTTCCGTCTGCGGGGCAGCCACACATTGATTTATCGCCTTGACATCCAAATTGAGCTGCGTCAGCGTGGACTGGATGAACGCATCCGTATCCAGTGTGGCTTTATCGGTATTGAAGAAGATATCGTTCATTTCCCAGAGTTTATCTGGGTTTTGCTGGTTCACGCAGTAACCCAGTTTCGAGAAATAATCATTACTTTCTTTGACCGGAAAATGCAAGAAAATGAAGTTGGTTTTAAATTTCTTCACCAGCTCACGCACCAAGGGATACGCCTTGCGGGAATAATCGCAATGATAACAACCGAGAAAAACAACCGTATCCGGCGAATCCTGGTGAATAGCAGGAAAGCCGGTCAGGTCGATCCCCTTGAGGGTGACGTCTTTTTCAGTGGTTGCTTTTGCGGTGCATTGCTGGCTCACGCCGGAAATCTGGTTGTTGTTACCTTTGGGGTCAAATACACACAGCGAAGATGAGTTAAGTCCGTTACAACTGCCAGTTACGTAAAAAAGGTAGACTCCGCGAACAGCCCAAATGCTGCTGCCGAGCATTAAGATAAAGAAAATCCACGAAAAGATCTCAAAATTCTTATTCAACACCATCGCAGCCGTCTCTGAGCGGGTGATCACACTACCCAGAATCCTGGCTTTCATTTTCTCGTCAAACCCGGTATTGCATGGGCGCAAGGTCACTCGGCGAAGCACGCAATCCAATGCTTCCTTGGCCAACTGGCGGTTGGTTGCGCTGAAAATCCCCAATATTCCCAGGACGACGAAAGCGATGATGCAAAACATGGGCTTAGAGAATCCTTCCGATTTTCTTGAGGTTGGCTGCGAATAATTCAGCTTCTTCGAGGGTATTGTAGAAGTATAGGGAAGCCCTCACACTGCCCTTGATATTATGGGCATGAAACCAGGAGTGGACGCAATGCTGTCCGGACCGCACCAGGATGCCAGCCATCTGGTCGAGCATCAAAGCCACCCGATGTGAATCCACGCCGTCGAGATAGAAGGAGACGATGCCGCCGCGCAGTTTAGGGTCGGTCGGGCCGATCCATCTTAACTTAGGCATATCCTTGATTTCGGCGGTGATACTCTCATTGAGCAGCAGTTCTTGTTTTTGAATGGCATCGAAACCGACCCGATCCAGGTATTGGACGGCAGCACCCAGCCCAATGATTCCGGCGTAGTCTTGCAGCCCGGCCTCGAACTTTTCGGGAGGTGGTAAGAACTCGCAGGAGTCGTAGGTGGATGAGAGCACCGTATCTCCACCGACCAGGAATGGATCGAGGCCTTCGAGCAGGTGGTATTTTCCATAGAGCACTCCGCTCCCGGAAGGACCGAGCATCTTGTGCCCCGAAAAGGCCAGGAAATCTACGTCCAGGCTCTTAACATTGACCTTCTTGTGGGGCGCGGTCTGGGCGGCATCCAGAAGCACCAAAGCTCCGTTGCGGTGGGCTTTCTGGATGATCTCCTGTGCGGGGATGGTAACGCCATCCAGGTTGGACGTATAACCCAGTGCTACCAGCTTGACCTGGTCATCCAGAAATTGCTCAAAACCCTCCAGGTCGAACGTGTTATCTGCCCTGGAAGGAACCCGCTTCAGCACGATGGCTTTTTTCTGGGCCAACATTTGCCAGGGAATCAAGTTGGAGTTGTGTTCTTTATCGGAGATCAGGACGGCGTCACCCGCCTTCAGTTGCAGGGAATTGGCAACCAGGTTGATCCCCTCGGTCGTATTCCGGGTAAAGACAATCTCTTCTTTTCGACCGGCGTTGATGAATCTGGCGATGTTTGCTCGCGATTGATCAACCCCGCGGGTGACTTCGGCTGCCAGGCGGTGCATGCTGCGTCCGCTGCAAGCGGAGGATTCTTCGTAGTATTGACAGATCGCATCAATAACGGAGTGTGGTCGCAGGCTCTGGCAGGCGGTGTCCATGTAAACCACGGGTTTGCGCCCGTTCCGTTCTTGAAGGATTGGGAAGTCTTGTCGGAGTTTGTTGATATCCATGATCCAGCCTTGTGGTGATCCACACTCCGGGTGCAGTGCGTGGATGAGGAGCATCAGGCTCCACCCGGAATAATCTATGGGTCGATCGGAATGAGACCAAGTATAACCGAAAATTTTTCAGATTCGCGCCAGGGGATACCATTAATATGGTTTTTCCACCTTCGAGAAATTCGTGAAATTAGCGGATTGGTTTTCTTACTCAGCCGCGTCTGCCTGTAAAACACCAGCCCCCCTGGTGAACTGAGCCGGGGGGGCGGTGTACAGTCCCATGTCCAACAGGTAATTATGCTTTTGTCAAACCGTTATTCAGCCGAGCCGCGCTTGCCGAGGCGGTGGTCGAGCTGGTATAGGCTACCGACACTCGATCCAATTTTATTGAGCATATCCAGGATTTGCGAGGCGGTCTTTTCCTCTTCCACCTGTTCAGTAACGAACCATTGCAAGAATATCTGGCTGGCTGTGTCTTTTTGTTCTGTTGCCACGCCATATAGCTCATTGATCAACCCGGTTACCTTCTGCTCGTGATCGTAACTCTGTTGAAAGATATCCTGAGGGGAGGCAAAATCAACGGGGGGTTGAGGAATGGCCTGCAAAACTACCTTGCCGCTCCGGTCCAGGATGTACTCATAGAATTTCATTGCGTGTTTTTGTTCTTCTTGGGATTGAACGCGCATCCAGGTGGCAAATCCGGGCAGGTTGGCCAGTTCGAAATAGGCTGACATCGAAAGGTAAAGGTAAGCAGAATATAATTCGTGCCTGATCTGGTTATTCATGGCATCTAAAACGGGTTTAGTGATCATTCGTTGTGTGTCTCCTTTGGGTGCTGAATATAGGTGGTGATCGATGGATACAATTACAGAGCAAAGTTACTCTTATCATTATCCGCGAATTTCGCAAATTACGCGAATCACGGTGATAATTCGCGTAATTCGCGGATAACTTCTCGCTGGAATAAGAAGGGCGCAACCGAAAGAAACCTGTTGCGCTCTTCTGCTTTTGGGAAAAAGGGAAGGCTTTAAGCCACCTGCAGTTCGCGGATGCCGCGCAAAACCGCCTCTTGGTCGACCGGGATGCGGTCCAGGCGCACGCCGACGGCATTGTACAGGGCGTTGGTTATTGCCGGAGCCGTTGGGATGATCACGATTTCGCCGACGCCCTTGGCGCCGTAGGGTCCCTCGGGCACGGGGCATTCTACTACGATGGGGATGATCTCAGGCGTCAGTGCGATCGACGGCATGCGGTAGCGCGCCAGCCGGTCGGTGACCACCTGTCCCTGGTCAAGGATAAAGTTCTCCGTCAGGGCATGACCGATCCCCATCATCGCTCCGCCTTCGATCTGGCTGCGCAAGCCCAGCGGATTCACCGCGTACCCCACGTCATTGGCGCTGACCAGGCGCCGCACGCTTACCTCACCCGTACAGGTGTTAACTTCCACCTCGGCTGCCTGCACCGCAAACGAGAAAGCGAAGTGCATATCGCCCCCCTCTCCCAGGGGTTGGGTTTCCGGCGCCCAATACACGGTACTGGCGCGCGGGATGCGCCCACCGGCGATGATTTGTTGGGCGGCTTCGGCCATCGTGACGGTACGTTCCTCGATCTGGGCCAGGCCTTCGACATACCGGATGTGGTCTGGCGGTACATCATACAGCTCCGCCAGGTCGCTGGTCATCATCTCGTGCAGAGCGGTTGCGGCCTCGCGTACTGCATTCCCGGTGACAAATGTTTGGCGTGAGGCAGTCGTCGGGCCGCCATCGGGGGTCAGATCTGTGTCGGAGAGCAGGACTCGCACCAGGCTGGGGGAGACTCCGAGCTCTTCAGCAGCGATCAACTGCAGCACGGTAGGCAAGCCCTGACCGAGTTCTGCCGAAGAAGTGCGCACTTCAAAACTGCCGTCCGGGTGCAACTCGACTTCAGCGCCAGCCTTATCAGGAGCGCCGCCGCCCAAGCCGGTGTTCTTGTAAGCAGCCGCAATGCCCCAAGCCCGGCGCAGATGCGGAGCGGTCGGGACAGCTTTGCTCTCAAAGGGATGTTCTCCGCCTAACCGGTGTACTTCCTTCTCGACCTTGTCGATGCACTCCACCAGGCCGGCGCTGTTGCGCAGGAGCTGCCCGGTGTTGGTGATGCTGCCTTCGCGTAAGGCGTTCACCCGGCGCAGTTCGAAGGGATCCATACTTAATTCTTCCGCCAGCATGTCCATCATACTCTCGACGGCAAAAGCGGATTGCACTACGCCGAATCCGCGGAAAGCGCCGGCGGGAGGGTTGTTCGTGTACATGGCGTAACAATCGGCTCGCACGTGGGGCACTTCATACGGTCCGGATGAATGTGTGGTTGCACGGGTCATCACCTTGTCGCCCAGGGAGGCATAAGCGCCAGTGTCGCCGTACAACTCGGTCTCGAAAGCAGTCAGGCAACCATTGCGTTTGGCGCCAACCTTCACCCGGATCTGCGTGGCGTGGCGCTTGGGGTGAGCGATCAGGCTTTCCTGGCGGTCATAAAGCAACTTGACCGGTCTGCCGGTGACTTTGGCCAGCATGGCTGCGTGGATCTGGCCGGCGATATCCTCCTTGCCGCCAAAGCCTCCCCCAATCAACTGGCCGATGATATGCACCTGATGGTCCGGGACGTTCATAACGCGCGCTACCTGCTCGCGGTCTTCGTAGGGAATTTGCCCGCCGACGTAAACCTCGATGCGGCCATCAGGAGAAATCTGGGAAATGCTGCACTCAGGTTCCATGAAGGCATGGTCATGCGTAGGCGTATGGAAGGTGTGCTCTAGTATGACATCAGCATCCGCAAACCCACTGGGCATATCGCCCTTGCGCACCTTGATATGCTTGAGCATGTTTCCACCGGGGTGAACAACGAATGCCTCCGGCTGGTGCGCCTGCACCGGGTCGCTGATAATCGGAAGCAGGTCGAATTCGACGGTGATGCGTTCGATTGCCTGGGTTGCGATCTCACGAGTTTCGGCAGCCACGATCGCCACGGCGTCCCCGACCGTGCGGATCTGTTCACCCACACCCACCAGGACTGGCCAATCGTGGATGACCAGGCCGTGGTTATGCTCCCCGGGAATATCTTCTGCAGTCAACACCGCTACTACGCCCGGCAAGGCTTTGGCCTGGCTGATATCGATGTTTCGTACCATTGCCGAAGGAACCATAGCTCGTTTGACGCGGGCGTGCAGCATACCTTCGAATTGGAGATCATCCGTGAAAATTGCCTGCCCGGTCACCTTTTGCACGGCATCCGGGCGTGGTTGTAACGTTCCAACCACCGAGTGCGGATGGCTCGAAGCCGGGATTTCAGGCGCAGGCAGGGGTTCGCCGGTGCGGATGGCATAGGCGGCAGCCTGGATCGCGTGTATGATGCTGAGATACCCTGCGCAGCGGCACAGCGTGTCTTTCAGGGCGGTCTTGATGTCAGCTTCGCTCGGATCCGAATTGTGGGCCAGTAGAGCGTAGGCGGTCATTAACTGACCAGGGATGCAGAAACCGCATTGCACGGCGCCGTAATCGATAAAGGCTTGTTGGAGCGGGTGCAGCCGGGAGGCCTTCCCCGCCACAGGGTCGGCGCTACCCAGCCCCTCGACGGTGATCACCTGCTTGCCGCGGGCTTTCATCACCGGATAAGTGCAAGAAAGCACCGGTTCGCCATCGATGAGCACAGTGCAAGAACCGCATTCGGCTTCATTACAGCCAATTTTCGTTCCGGTGAGCTTCAGCCGGTAGCGCAGCATGTCGGAGAGCATCTCCCCGGGGCGCGCGATCAGGGACACCGGTTTCCCATTGACGGTAAATTCGACTCGGTCTAGGATCATGCAAAAACTACCTGTTCTGCCCGTTTCCAGGCTTTACCAATAATCTCTTCTAGCAATACTTCGCATAGCTGATAACGGTAGCCAGCGCTGGCGCGTTGCGGGTTGGTGCGGAAGTGCAGGCTGCTCAAGATGAGTTGTTTGCTTTTTTCCAAGGCTTGCGGCCCGCAGTCCGATCCCAACAAGGCGTTTTCGATCTCATAGGCGCGCTGCGGTACCGGACCGGCTGGACCGACCGCGATGCGAATGTCCTCCAACCGGTCGCCATCCCGCTCGACCCACACGGCCAGGTTCAGAATGGGTAAGGCAACACCTTGCGGACGCATGATTCGCCCGAAAGCGGACGCCTGCCCGGTTTGTCTACCGGGGATATGGAAACCGACGAATATTTCACGGCCGGGGAGCAGGGCGGAAACCCCCGGTCCCAGGAATAAGCTGAGCATCGGTTCCAGGCGAGTGCCTTCAGCACTGGCGATTTCGGCCTGGGCGTTCAACGCACACAGGGCGATCATCCCATCTGCTGCAGGGAGGGCGTGCGCCACGTTGCCCCCCAGGGTGGCCGTGTTGCGTACCTGCGGACCCCCGATCAGCTCACATGCTTCGGCTACCGCCAGGGCGTTTTCGCGCACCAGGGGAGAGAGGGTGATGGCGCGGACAGGTACGGCTGCGCCGATGAACAGGCTACCGTCGCGCTCCTCGAGGCGGTTCAGTTCGGGAATAGGAGTGAGGTCTACCAGGGACTGGACGGGCTTGTGCCGTCCCTGCTGGAGCTCAAGCAGGAGATCGGTTCCTCCTGCAATCGGTAATGCTGGGCCTGGTGCAGATTCCAGGGCGTGCAGGGCTTCGTCAATCGACTCGGCCAATACGTAATTCGACCAAAGGCTCATAGGATCGGTGGACTCCTTGTGGGATGGCGGTACTTTTCGACGGGCTCAGGGACCCGACGCCGGCACGATGTTCGATTGCCGACCACCGATTATGAGATGTATACGATCTATTATATACCCTTTTCGGATATTCCGGCCATCATCAAGCCAAGTTCTTCCAGGGAAGTTGCGGCATTCTCCACAACCCCCATGATCTTCCCTTCATAAATGACGGCAATCCGGTCCGATAACGCCCGGATTTCATCCAGGTCTTCAGAGATCAGAAGCGTTGCCGTTCCTGCCAGGCGTTGCTCCAAAAGACGCAAGTGGATATACTCGGTCGCCCCGATATCGACACCCCGGGTAGGTTGGGCGGCGATCAGCAAGTTTGGCTTGCGGTTTAATTCGCGGGCGAGGATCAGCTTCTGGATGTTACCTCCTGACAGGTTCTTGAGCGGGGTTTCCAGGCTGGGAGTTTTTACCTGATAGGCATCCACGACCTCCTGCGTCTTCTTTTGAATGGCATTCAGATCCATGAACAATCCGCGGGAGTAAGGGGGTTTATTGTGATCTTCCATGATGTAATTATCTGCGACGCTGAATTCTTTGATGGCGCCCTCCCGCATCCTTTCTTCGGGAATATAGGATTGCCCGGCAGCGATATGGCCGGCGGGTGATAGATGGGTTACATCTTTGCCATTCAGCAGGATTTTCCCCTGGCGTACCGGTCGCAGGCCGGCCAGGCACTCGGCCAGTTCACGCTGCCCGTTCCCTGAAACCCCCGCCAGGCCGAGGATTTCACCGCTGTGGACGTTAAGCGAGACGCCTTTCAGCGCATCACCTCCCCGGTCGCCTTTTGCAAAGACATCCCGGATTTCGAGGGCAATCCCCCCCACCTGAACTGCAGGCCGGCTATATTGCAGGATGATCGGGCGGCCCACCATCATTTGCGCCAATCCGGCCCGGGTGGATCCCTGGGTTTGGCAGTTGCCCACCACCCGCCCATCGCGGAGCACGGTGACCCGGTTGCTGATGGAGAGTACCTCGTGCAGTTTGTGCGAGATGAAAATGAGGGCATGACCATCTTTGGCCATCTGCCGGAAGGTCAGAAAAAGATCATCGACCTCCTGAGGGGTCAACACGGCCGTCGGTTCGTCGAGGATGAGTAAGGCGGCGCCGCGATAGAGGGCTTTCACGATCTCGATGCGTTGCTGTTCGCCTACAGCCAATTGCCAAACGTAAGAACGCGGGTCCACTTTAAGCCCATATTGGTCGCATAGCGCGTTGATCCGTTTTTCTACCCGGTCGAGATCGAGCACGAAACCGCGCGACGATTTTAATCCGAGCGCCACGTTTTCGGTTACCGTTAAGGAGGGCACCAACATGAAGTGCTGGTGAATCATGCCTACCCCGGCCTCGATCGCATCTTGCGGCGAGAAGAATTGGTGTTCTTGCCCATTGATGAGGATTTTGCCCTCATCCGGACGGTAGAGCCCGTAGAGTTGGCGTACCAGGGTACTTTTCCCGGCGCCGTTTTCCCCAAGCAATGCATGAATTTCGCCGGCCTGAATATCGAAATCGACGTGATCATTCGCCAGTACCCCGGGAAAGCGCTTGACGATCCCTACCATGCGGGCATCATCGATGCGTGGCCGGCCAGAAGGGAGTAATTCTGTCATGATTCTGTTTCTACCTGGTTTCTCGGGTTTATTTCATGCATTTGGGCTATCACGAGCAGTGATCCTGCAGGGGTGGGTCTTCATGACCCTGGTGCTCTTTCCAGGGTAGACCCACCCCTCTCTATCGATATGTACGGAAGGGAATTATCACCAGTATTCCGATTACCATACTTCCCTGTCCGCATGAGAAAAAACATTGGCGCCTTTGGACCTAACCCAATGGTTTGATCGAACCATCCTCGATACCCTGGATGGCTTTATCGGCGGCGGCTTTGACGTCAGCAGGGACGGTGATGGCGGGGTTGTACTTGATCACCAAACCATTATTCTTGAAGGTGAGGGTGTAGCTCTTATTGCCCAAAACACCTGCCTGGCGGGAGGCGATCATATCCTTGACGATGCCGACCCAATCATAAACCTGGCTGGCAACCACGGCTGTGGGCGCCAGGGAGGTCTGGTCCCATTGAGTCCCAAACCAGAAGGCTTTCTTATCCTTGGCAACCCCGATGGCGCCGACCACCGACTGAGATGAACCGGTGAGCATATCCGCGCCCGCGGCGATGTGCGTCTCTGCTGCAGCCGCCATCAACGACACGTCCGAGAAAGAGCCGGTGTAGGATACGTTGACCTTCACACCCGACTTGGCTGCCAAAGCGCCGACCTTGAATCCATCCACGTACAACTTGGCGTCGCCAGCTTCCACGGGTCCAGAGACACCGATAACGCCAGATTTGGACATCAGTGCAGCGATGGTGCCGAGCACGTAGCCGCCCTGCTCAGCCTGAGCCTGGTAAGCAAATACGTTGTTGATGCCCTGAGCCTGGAAGGTATCGAGCGACGTACCCCAGGCAAAGCTGGTTTTGGGGAAATCCGGAGCCACCTGCTGGAGGGAAGTGCCGTACTGCGACCCGTGCGCGATCACCAGGTCGTAACCCTTGGTGGCGTAATCGCGTACAGCAGCGGCTGCATCAGGGACCTTGAACATATTTTCCGAGTAGGCTATTTCCATCTTCGATGGTCCACCCATCTCAGTCTGGATGGATTTCAGGGCTTCGTACATCGATTGGCTGAAGGCTGCATCCGTGATAGCGCTGGGGAACACGACGGCCACTCTAAGAACGGCGGCTGCGGGTGCCTGCGTGGGTGGAGTGACGGTTGCAGCCGGGGTGCAGGCAGCCAGGAGTGTAGCCAGGATAGCGATCAGTAATATGGAACGGTTTAACGTGGATTTCATGATTTTCTTCTCCTTAATCATAGCCAATGGCTGACGCGAATGAGTAGAATAGATCCATGAACAAAAAAGCCCCGATCACCTCCTTGTTTGTTGATCCGTTGCTTAGCTTTCCCCTCTTTCAAACGGTTTTGAAAGCGCAGCGGGCTGGCGTACACGCCGGGTGACAAATGCTAACGCAACGATCGTCAGGATGTAGGGCATCATCACGGCAATATCGGATGGCAGGTTGATGCCCTTGACCTGGATCCACAGTTGGAGCGCGTTCACAAAGCTGAACAATAATGCGCCCCCCATAACTCCCACCGGACGCCAACCTCCGAAATAAACCAACGCCACGGCAATGTAACCCATCCCGTTGGTCATATTTTCCTGAAACAGGTCAATCAATGCCATCGAAAGCGAAGCCCCTGCGATCCCGGCCATCACCCCGCCAAAGATAACGGTGATGTAGCGGGTGCGATTGACGTTGACACCCAATGAATCGGCCGCCTGGGGGTTTTGACCTGCAGCTCGGACTTTTAGTCCGAATGTGGTTTTATTGAGCACCCACGTGGCAATCGGGACGAACAGAAAGGCGCCATATACCAACAAGTTATGGTTGAAGAACACATTCCCGATTAGGGGGATATCGCCTAACAGTGGAATTTTAACCGGCTGAAACCCGGTAATCGAGATAACGCTACCCATGGTTTCTTTAAAAAGGAGGCTGGAAAGGCCCAGCCCGAATAACGACAGCCCGATCCCGCTGATGCCTTGCTCGGCCTGCAAGGTGACGCTGATGATTGCCATCAACAAGCCCATCAAACCACCGGTAAGGGCTGCCGCCAGCATTCCCAGTCCCAGGTTGCCAGTTTTCATGCCTACATAAAAGCCGCTATAGGCGCCCATGATCATCATACCCTCGACGCCAAGGTTGTAAACCCCGGAGATCTGGGCGAAGGTTTCGCCGATGGCAGCATACAGGTACGGAGTTGCCAGGCGGATACCTGAATATAGGATTCCCAGGAGGACGGAAACGTTCAGCAGGTCACTCATGGATCTCACGTCTCCGGGTGCGGCGCGTTGCGTAGATCTTGCTACCCACCACCAGCAGGACGATCAGGCCGGAAAGGGTGCTGATCAATGAAGAAGGCACCTGTACCGAGCGCTGCATCTGGTCGGCGCCAACCAGCAATCCACCGAATAAGATCGAAGCAGGGATGGCGCCCAAGGGATGTAGATTGCCAAACAGGGCAGCGACAATCCCGGTAAATCCATACCCACCGGATAACCCTTCCAACATGCGGTGCTGCACCCCCATCACTTCTACAGCGCCGGCCAGTCCGGCAAAGGCGCCGCCCAGGATCAATGCCAGCGCCTGGTATACCCGGACGGGAATACCGGCATAGCGGGAAGCCTCCGGGTTCAGGCCAACCGCCCGGATGCGGTACCCAATCGTGGTTCGCCACAAGAAGATATACACCAGGAAGGCAAGCACCAGAGCGATGATTGCACCACTGGTCAGGAGCGTGCGGGGGACGAGGCGGAGCAGCCACACCTGGCGGGGCAGCAGAGCGGATTGAGCGATGCGCGTTCCCGCTGCGATCTCAGCCGGATCGATCAGGGCGCCCCGGAGTAAGAAGTTGGAGAACTGGATGGCGATTGCGTTCATCATGACCGTGCTGAGGATCTCGTTGACCCCCAGCCTGGCTTTTAATACCCCTGGGATGGCGCCCCACAACGCGCCACTCAAGATGCCGGCCAGCATGCAGAGGGGAAGCAATAACCAGCCCGGCCACGTTGGAAAGGAAACCGCCATGGCTGTCGTCGCCAGCGCCCCAACCAGCATCTGCCCTTCTCCACCGATGTTGATCACCCCCCCGCGGAAGGCGATGACCACCCCCAACCCAACCAACAGCAGCGGGGTAGCCTTCACTAAGGTCTGTGTGATGCCGGAGACATCTCCAAAAGCGCCTTGAATTAAAGCGCCGTAGGCTTCGAGGGGGTTGGCTTTCAGCGCGATCAACATCACCGCGCCGATAATGAGTGCCACGGGAACAGCCAGAAGGGGAAGGAGTTGTTCGAGAATCCGGTTGAGAAGCTTTTTTAAGGATACGAAGTCCGGCATAGGATCGGTCTCTTTGATATCTCAAAAACGATCTCGCTAGCTCCCGGAGTGTATGGGTAAACAGGGCAATCACATCTTCGGCCTGAATCCCAGATTGCTATGACGATGAATGATTATAGTCGAAAAAGCCAAACATATTAGACAATCTGTTTAGCAAAACAACACAAGAAAATTGCCTATTGACAGACTTCCCAAATGGCCTACAATATAGTTAATTCACCAAATTAAGAAAGTATTTCGATGAAGTCATCTCCCATTGGAAATCGGGAATTGATGCGGGCCATCAACCGCTCGCACATCCTGAACATCATCAAGACGTATGGGCCTATTTCTCGCATTGAGATTGCCCATATCACCGGATTGAGCGGAGCGACAGTGACCGGGATTACGGCGATCTTGCTCGCGGAACACTTGATCATGGAAAAATCGGCTGGAGTTTCCAGTGGGGGACGCCGCCCCATCATGTTGACCATCGATCCCAAAGGCGGTTATGTCATCGGTATCAAAGTTACCGAGGACCACCTGGCGGGGGCGCTGACTGACCTGAATGCTTCGGTGCAGGTGCGCGAGAATCTTCCCGTCAATGGAACGACCATCGAAGAAGTCATTAGTCGCATCGTCGAGCTGGTTGCTAACTTGATTAACGAAGGAAACATCCTAAAGAAACAGCTCATGGGCGTTGGAATTGGACTGGCCGGCGTGGTTGACAGCGCCAATGGGGTTCTGCGCCAATCTCCATACTTTGGCTGGCAGGATGTCCCGCTAAGAGCCATGTTGCAAACCCAGTTGCATATCCCCGTTTCGATTGATAACGATGTCAACACCCTCACCCTATCCGAAAAGTTGTTTGGCGCCGGTCAGAAGATTGACAATTTCCTCACCATCACCATCGGTCGCGGTGTGGGCTTAGGGATCGTAATCCAGGGAGAGCTTTATCGCGGAAAGTCCGGTGGGGCGGGAGAACTCGGCCATACGGTGGTCAACCCCGATGGTCCGCTGTGCGATTGTGGGAGGCATGGTTGCCTGGAGAGCTACGCCAGCGACAAGGCCATGCTGCGGGCGGTGCATGCCTTGTATGTACGTGGCGATCTCTCTTCGGATGTCATCTTTCCGGAGGAGATGATCTCCCTGGCCGATTCGGGAAACCGGGCCGTACAAGGTATCCTGGAGCGCGCTGGGACCATCCTCGGTATGCAAGTCGCCAATTTGATCAATTTGTATGACCCCGAACTGGTGATCATTAGTGGTGAAGGGGTTCGCAATGGGAATTGGCTTTTCCAACCCATGCGGGAAGCGGTCGCGTGTTACGTCATGTCGGGTGTCGCCAGGGATACGGAAATCCGTATCGATACCTGGGGAGACGATGCCTGGGCGCGCGGAGCGGCCAGCCTGGTGTTGGGTGAGATGTTTAAATCCCCGGTCAATCACGATGACGGGATTGCTGTCGCGATCGAAAGCACAACAAGATAGGTTCGCTTTTCGATAATGGATAGTCGACCAGGAATTTGTTGCCCCGAGGAGGTGACCCATCCATCAGGTGTATTGAATGCGTCTTGTCGTCTTACTTATCCAATCCTAGCGCACATCACAAGAAGGAGAAAGTAGAAAGATGAAAAGCCAAAAGTTGTTCCCCATGTTCGTTTTTGTCCTGATCCTCTCCATGTTGTTCAGCGGTTGCGCATCCACGCCGGCAACCACAACTCCCCCTACGAATGCGCCTGCTGCTGCAGACCAGCCAACGACGGCTCCCGCCGCAGATACGGCCGTGCCGGCTGCGCCTGCCGCTGCCCAAACGACGATTAAAGTCGTCACCTTCTTAACCTATGATCAAAACATCAAGGGTGCAGAATATACTGTGGTAGATGCATTCCAGAAGGCGCATCCGGATATCAAAGTCGACTTCCAGCTCCTCCCGTATGGCGATTATTTCACTTCCCTAAAAACCTGGATCGCGGGCAACACCGCCCCAGACGTTGCTTCGCTGGACATTGCCATGCTTCAGGAAGCTGCTTCGAACGGCGCCCTGGCGCCTCTCGATGGGATGATCACTGAGCAGAAGGTTGATCTGAGCAGCTATTATGCTTCAACATTGGATATGTTCAAGAATGGCGGTAAACAGTACGGCATGCCAGCCTCGTTCTCCAATGTAGTCATTTTCTACAACAAAGCTCTTTTCGATGCTGCGAAGCTGCCTTATCCTGATAATAAAATGGATTGGACAACCTACGTGGATACTGCCAAGAAGTTGAGCCAGGATACGAATAAAGACAACAAAAACGAAATCTTCGGCACCGCACGTGCCTGGTGGCCTCTGTACCTGCTCATGGCAGACACCAGTCCCTTTACTGCCGATGGCACCAAGTGCAATCTGACCAGCCCCGCTGCTGAAAAAGGTTTTCAGGCAATGGTTGATCTCACTTTGACGGATAAAGTAGCTCCGAGCGCTGAGGAATTGGCAGCTCAGTCTGACTGGGACATGTTCATGGCCGGTCGTATCGCCATGTACCCGATTGGGCCCTGGGGTGTAACTCCTTTCAATGGGATCAAGGAATTCCAATGGGACGCAGCGGAAATGCCTATCGGTCCTCTTGGCAAGAAAGTCACCTTCCTGTTCGGTAATGCCTATTCTGTTCTAGCCGGTTCGAAGCAACAGGCTGCCGCCTTCGAATTCGTAAAATTCGCCACGGGGCCAGAAGGGGATAAAATCCGTCAGGATGCTGGCTTCGAAATTGCCCCGAATAAATCAGTGGCAGAGTCGAGCTTCCTGAAATCTTTGGAAGGCAAAGAACCTGCCAATGCCAAGGTGTTTTTGACTTCCGCGGAGTTCGCTAAAATGGTGCCTTCTCATCCCCACTGGACCGAGATGGCTGATGCGATCTCAGCCCAGTTAGACCTGGCCCTTTTGGGGAAGGTAACCGTCGATGAGGCCATGAAGACGGCCTGCACGACCATTGATAAGCTTCTCTCTGAATAACTAAGTTCACTGGCTCGAGGAGGCGGCATTTGCCGCCTCCTCAATTTGATTAACCCGGGATGATTTTGCCTGTGGGAGGACCTGTGCAGACAACTCAAGCTGTTACTGCAGAAACGCTTGGTCATAAAAAGAAGAGGATTGGGCAGCGCACTCAAGAAGCCTGGTGGGGACTGGCCTTCCTTGCCCCCAGTTTCATCATCATTCTGCTCTTCAAGCTTGTCCCGGTCGTCGTCGGCCTGGGGATCAGTTTCACCAATTGGAGTGTATTGGCCAAACCCACATTTACTGGACTCTCGAACTACGCCCAGCTTCTGACCGACCCGCTGGTACCGAAAGTGGCGGGAAACACCGCCTATTACGCAGCCCTGAGCGTTCCTCTGAATGTGCTCATTTCGCTGGCGCTCGCAGTTGCATTAAATCAAAAAATCCGCTTCCTGGCGTTTTTCCGGACAGCTTATTATCTCCCGGTAGTGACTGCTTCTGTTGCAGTCGGTGTAGTGTGGACCTGGTTGCTTTCGAATGCCGGGATTATCAATTCATTGCTAATCAATCTGGGCCTAAAATCCGTCAATTTCTTGAATGACCCGTCAATAGCGTTGACCAGTGTAACCATGGTGGATGTATGGAAAAACCTGGGATTCAACATCATCATCTTCCTGGCTGCACTGCAGGATGTTCCAGAAGAAATGAAGGATGCAGCCAGAGTCGATGGGGCCGGGAGTTGGTCGACTTTTCGGCATGTAGTGCTCCCCTTAATCACCCCGGCCATCTTTTTTACTGTCATGATGGGTATCATCGGCTCGTTGCAGGCTTTTGACCTGGTCTACAATATGTCGCTGCGCCATGAAGGTGGTCCTGCGCGAGCTACCTCCACCATCGGATTCTATATCTGGCAAAACGCGTTCCGATATTCTAAGATGGGGTATGCCGCCACACTTTCCTACGTGTTATTTGTCATCTTGCTAGCTTTGTCGCTCACTCAATGGCGCTTCCGCAAGATTTGGGTCTTTGGAGAGGATTAAGCGATGGCGAAGATACCCTTGTCCACTAAACCCACTAAACCCGCTCGATTGATCCTCCGTAAAGTAGTAATATACACCCTGCTGACCCTGGGTGCCGCGATGATGGTCATCCCCTTCGTCTGGATGATCTCCTCCTCCCTCAAGAACCAGACCCAGCTCTTTGCCTGGCCTCCCCAGTGGATTCCCAACCCCATTATGTGGGAGAACTACCTCACCGTGCTCGAAAAAGTCAAATTCGGTACTTATGGGTTGAACACCCTCATTATTACCATCTCCGTAACGCTTGGCCAATTGTTCACCTGTTCGCTGGCAGGGTATGCCTTTGCTCGGTTGCGATTTCCTGGCCGGAATGTCCTGTTCATGGTGTACCTGGCAACCATGATGATCCCGTTTCAGGTTACGATGATCCCGAATTTCATCATTTTGCGCAATCTTGGACTGACCGATTCGCACCTGGGGGTTATTTTGCCCCAGTTGGCTAATGCCTTCGGCACCTTCTTGATGCGCCAATTTTTCCTGTCTTTTCCGTCCGAATTGGAAGACGCCTCCAAGTTGGATGGGTGCAATCAGCTACAGATGTTTTATCGAATTGTGCTTCCCAATTCAAAGCCTATCCTGGCAACCCTGGCCGTTATGACTTTTCAAGCCACCTGGAATGATTTCCTTTGGCCGCTGATTGTGTTGAGTTCGGAAGGAAAGCGCACCCTGGCAGTCGGACTTTCTTATCTGGTCGGTCAATACACGACCCGCTGGGATATACTGATGGCTGGCTCTCTACTGACGGTCCTCCCGATCATTTTATTGTTTTTCTTCCTCCAAAAATATTTTGTCCAGAGCATTAAGATGACTGGATTAAAGGGGTAATTAACCTTGAACGCGATGGATCCTTCCAAAATCTACCACCAATCGATTGAGGTTATCCTTAGCAACCAATCGCCCAGTGGCGCTTATGTGGCCAGCCCCAACTTTCCCAGCTACACCTACTCCTGGCTGCGGGATGGTTCCTTCATCGCGCATGCCATGGATCAGGTGGGTCACCCAGAGAGCGCGAGCGCCTACTTCCGCTGGGTAAACCGCACCCTACTGAAACATGCCGACAAAGTGGATCGGCTCGAGCGTGGCATGGCCGAAGGGATGCCCATCCAGGAAATTGATTTCTTGCACACCCGCTATACCCTCGATGGCGAAGAGGTGACTGCGGACAAGACCTGGGGGAATTTCCAACCGGATGGTTATGGTACCTGGTTGTGGGCGCTCAAAGAACACATTCAGCGCACCGGGGACCTGGAGCTGCTGGCCGAAGTTCGGGATAGCGTTCTGCTGACTGTGCGTTACCTCCTGGCGGTTTGGCGTTTACCAACCTATGACTGTTGGGAAGAGTACCCGGAGTATGTGCATACCTATACGCTCGGCGCAATCTATGCGGGGTTGTGCGGGGCAGCTAACCTGGTCCACTTGGGACTGCAGGGAGTCGAACAGGAGCGGGTTAACCAGGCAGCCAATAGCATCCAAGGTTATATCCGAAATTATCTCGTACGGTCAGGCCGATTGATAAAATCCATGGATCCGTTGCATTCCGGTCATGAGGCTGGCCTCCTCGCTTTGCAGGGGGTTGACGCCAGTTTGATCGGGTTATGCACGCCATACCAGGTATTCCCGCAAAAAGATGCCACATTTCAGGCAACGGTGGCAGCTATTGAACAACATATCCATCGTCCGGGCGGGGGTGTTTACCGTTACCTCGGCGACACCTATTATGGCGGCGGTGAGTGGCTCTTGTTGGCAGCCTGGCTGGGTTGGTTCTATGCCCGGGCTGGCAAACGAAAAGAAGCTCAAACCCTTCGGGAATGGATTGAATCCAGAGCGGATGCGGAAGGATTCCTCCCCGAACAAGTTAACGATCACGCACTGGCCCCCAGCTACTATGACCCCTGGCTAAAAAAATGGGGGCCGGTAGCCTCACCACTCCTTTGGTCGCATGCCATGTACATCATCCTTGTCAATGCAATCCAGGCGGATTTAGCGCAATGACTCCTTCAGCAGACCCACGATTACCGACCCTTCATCACCAACCCTACGGTGAACAACACCCTTACGAACCTCTTCCGTGTGAACGCTTTCCTCGCGATCCATCTGCAGGCGATCCGGTTATGTTGGGCGTCGAGACCGGGCATATCCCAACCGTAGATACGGTCTGGTGTACCTGGCAGGCTGAAGGCCATCCGCTGGTTCACCGGGCAGAGGGAGTGAAGTGTGAAGATAATGAAACTGCCGACTTATGGCGCATCCAACTGCCTGCCTTTGCAGGCGGCGATGCGATCCATTACCGCCTGTTTGCGCGCAGTGCGGAGAGACAGGTGGAAAGTGAAGAGTATGTTTTCTGCGTTTCTGCCTGGATCGATGTGAACTCCATCGTTGCCGTGGAAGAAAATGCTGAGCGCCTGGTGGTGAAGCTGGCTACAAACCGCCCGGGTGTGTATGTCAGACTACAAGCAGAACCCGGCGCCAGTGAGATGATCTCTCTCCGACTATCAGCATTTTCGGATAGCCATAAGAATCCGGTCGGGATCTCAACCCGAGACCGATTGACTACGTCCTGGGGTGGCCTCCTCATCAGACTCCAGGGAAATCCCGTAAAGTTGGTGCTTGAGCGCCCAAGCGATGGCCTCGTCCTGCAGAGCATTGAGTCCCTCCAGGTTCTGGTGGGTGCCGATGGTGCGGTGCTGCAATACCGCTTTGGCTTTGAGAGCACCTCCGATGAGGCTTTTTACGGCTTTGGCGAGCGGTTCAATGCGTTGGATCAACGCGGTAATCACCTGGATAATCATGTTTATGGGCAGTACACCAACCAGGGAAAACGCTCTTACATTCCAATCCCGTTTTTTATCTCCACTCGCGGATATGGCCTTTGGTTGGATACGGAACGCCAGGCGGAATTTGACCTGGCGGCGACAGATGGCCACTGCTGGACTTTCGCCGGCCATGCAGAAGAGGAAGAAGCTTGCCTGGAGGTGAAATTCTTCTTCCACCAGCATCCGCGGGAGATCATCCGGGCTTTCACGGCTCTAACCGGCAAACCCAAACTGCCGCCAGCCTGGGTTTTTGGACTTTGGATGAGCAGTAATGATTGGAACAGCCAGGCAGAGGTGCTCCGCCAATTGCAATTGACGCAAGAATACCAGATTCCCGCAACCGTGTTGGTAATCGAAGCCTGGAGCGATGAGTCAAATTTCTACATCTGGAACGACGCCCAATACAGGCAGAAACCCTCCTCTCAGGCGTGCAGTCTGAGTGAATTCAATTTTCCACCAGAGGGACGCTGGCCTGATCCAAAAGCAATGATCGCTGAGCTTCACCAGGCGGGATTGCGCCTGGTGCTTTGGCAGAATCCGGCTATCAAATTTTGCGAAACGAGAGAACATTTGGATGACACGCTCAATCAAGCTGACCAGGCATATGCTATCCAGGAAGGGTATGTGGTGCGGAAAGCCGATGGCAGCCCCCACCGGGTAGAAGCGCACATGCCCTGGTTTGGGAATAGTTTGGTGCTTGATTTCACCAACCCGAAAGCTGCAGAGTGGTGGTTTCAAAAACGGGATTACCTGGTATCTGAAATGGGAGTGGATGGCTTCAAGACCGATGGCGGCGAGCATATCTGGGATATAGAAACGCAATTTCATAACGGTATGCGCGGCAGCCGGGGGATCAACTACTACCCGTTGGCTTATGAACAGGCGTACCGGCGCTTTATGGAAGCCCACCGGGGATCGGATCACGTTCTTTTCAGTCGAGCCGGATACACCGGAGCGCAGCAAGCTCCCTGTCACTGGGCGGGCGACGAAAACTCCACCTGGGAGGCTTTCCGAGCTTCCATACGAGCCATGCTCAATGTGGGTCTGTGCGGTATCCCCTTTATGGGTTGGGATATTGCCGGATTCGCCGGACCCATCCCAAGCAGTGAACTGTATCTGCGTGCGGCGGCATTTTCGGTCTTCTGCCCGATCATGCAATACCATTCGGATGTCAATGGCCAGCGTAAACCCAGCCGGGACCGCACCCCATGGAGTATCCAGGAACAAACTGGCGACCTTGATATCATCCCAATCTTCCGGAAATTCGCCAACCTGCGCATGAACCTGCTCCCCTACATCTTAACCCAGGCGCATGCCAGCAGCCGAAGCGGTTTACCGCTCATGCGCATGTTGCCGTTGGAATATCCAAAAGACGTCGAATGCCGGAAATTCCCCTACGAATACCTGTTTGGGGATGCGCTGCTGGTAGCCCCGGTGATGGAAGGGGGCGTCTCCGCCTGGCCGGTTTACCTCCCGGAAGGCAAGTGGCGCGATATTTGGACAGGTGAGATGTACAACGGACCTGCCATGATTGAGGTGCAAGCCCCGCGAGACCGCATCCCAGTTTTTCAGAAAAAAGGCAGCATCATCCCCCTCCACCTGGATCCATCCGGAGAATTAGGCAGCCCGGTCGGCAACCGCACAGAAAAGTTCGCCCAGCTCACCCTGCGGGTTTTCCCAGGAGGAAAAATCGAGAACGCCATCTTCCAAACAACGGATGCTGTACCTGGCCTGTTCTCAGTCGAGATGAGCGCAGACAGCGGAAAGATCGAAGTGCATGCGCCTCCGCTGGAACAGGGCGTTGATCTTGTGATTTTTGGGCCTGAACCGGCATCCGTGACTGTCGCAGGCACAGAGCTGCCGAAGCTGGATTCGGGTTTGATCCCCGCCTCAGTCTCAGGTTGGCATTGGAATTCCGAAAAGCGAGAGATCAGGATTCGTATGCCTGAATCGGATCAACCCACACAGATCATTATGCGGTGAAGTAAGCCATTAAATTCCTCCATCCTGTTGGATGGGGGAAAATACAATCTTCATCATACTCCCTCAACACCCGGAAAGCCTATCCATGTTCACCTCCTTAAGAAATTTCAAGGGGAATGCACGCGGCTGTGTGTATACCGAGCCGTTGAACGGTATTCCATACCACCTACATACCTGACATAGCCTGACATTTACCCCAGCCGGATGGCCACCATCTGAATGTTGGTCATCTCTTCCATGGCAAACCGCACCCCCTCGCGGCCCAACCCACTCTGGCGGTTGCCACCGTAGGGCATGTGGTCGGCGCGGAAA
>JAQTMA010000030.1:0-5133 GCA_028714615.1 Anaerolineaceae bacterium
CCCCCATCGCCCTTGTACTTCTTGCACCAAGAACGCTTGTGATATACTTCTTCTGGCATCATACGGTCTAACTCCCCCATTAAAAAAGGAGATCCCATGCAGAAAGACTTTATTGCCATCTCCGACTTCTCCTCAGAAGAGCTCCAGGCGATCCTCGATCTGGCTATCCGCCTCAAACGCGAACGAGCTGAAGGCGGAAACCAGCCTGTTCTCAAGGGGAAGGTATTGGCGATGATCTTCCAAAAACCCAGCTTACGCACCCGCGTATCTTTCGATATGGCCATGCGCCATCTGGGCGGTGACGCCCTCTACCTATCCCCTCAAGAAATCGGCCTTGGCCAGCGCGAGTCAATCGCCGATGTCGCCCGCGTCCTTTCCGGTTACGTGGATATCCTCATGGCGCGTGTTTTCGAGCATGCCCATATCGTCGAGCTGGCCCGTTGGTCCCATATTCCGGTGATCAACGGCTTGAGTGACTACAATCACCCCTGCCAGGGAATGGCGGATGGACTCACTATTCTAGAGCACTTCAGCCACCTCAAAGGATTGAATATCACTTTTATTGGGGATGGAAACAACGTTGCCGTTTCCCTTTTGCACTTTTGCGCAAAATTCGGGGCAAATTTCACCCTGGCCTCCCCGGAAGGCTTCGATATGAACCCCAAAGCCGTGGATTTGGGACGCGAGTTCGCCCAACGCAGCGGCAGCCGAATCCGTTTCCTGCGTGATCCGCATGAAGCAGTCCATCAAGCGGATGTCATCTACACCGATACCTGGACGAGCATGGGTCAGGAGGCAGAAACCAAGCGGCGTGAGGCAGTCTTCCCCCCCTTCCAGGTCAATGAAAAGTTGGTCTCTGAAGCTAATTCCGGGGTGATAGTAATGCACTGTTTACCGGCTCACCGCGGGCAAGAGATCACCGACGCTGTCGCGGATGGACCACATTCGGCCCTCTTTCCACAGGCGCATAACCGCCTGCATGCCCAGAAAGCTATCCTGGTCTGGTTACTTGGAGAAAGGTAATTTATGAATTCACAACAATTGATCGAGATGGAGGAGCGTTACGGCGCCCATAATTATCACCCCTTGGATGTAGTTCTGGATCGTGGCGAAGGGGTTTGGGTGTATGACGTTAACGGGAAGCGCTATCTGGATTGCTTGAGCTCCTATTCCGCATTGAACCAGGGCCACGTTCACCCGCGCATTTTGGCTGCTATGCAAAACCAGGCAAGCAAACTCTCGTTGACTTCCCGCGCTTTCCGGAACGACCAATTACCTCTCTTCTATAAAGAACTCTCCGAAGTTTCCGGTTATGGCATGTCCCTCCCCATGAATAGCGGCGCTGAAGCCGTCGAAACGGCCATCAAGCTGGCGCGTAAATGGGCTTACCAGGTTAAGAAGGTCCCGCGCCACCAGGCTGAGATCATTACTGCGGCGGGTAACTTCCATGGCCGCACGGTCACCACCATTTCATTCTCCACTGAACCTGCCTACCGGGATGACTTTGGCCCCTTTACGCCAGGCTTCGTCACCGTCGCTTACGGGGATGCCGGGGCTATCGAAAAAGCCATCACCCCGAATACCGCGGCCGTTCTCATCGAGCCGATTCAAGGCGAAGGAGGCGTCATCATCCCGCCGGAAGGTTATCTCAAAGCCGTGGGTGAGGTAGCCCACCTGAACAACGTGCTCTTTATTGCCGATGAGATCCAAACCGGCCTGGGGCGTACTGGCAAAATGTTTGCTTGCCAGTGGGAGAACGTCCGGCCTGATATCACCGTGATTGGCAAAGCACTGGGAGGTGGTTTTTACCCGGTGTCAGCCGTTCTGGCCGACGAACCTATCCTGGGTTTATTCCGTCCTGGTGAACACGGCTCGACCTTTGGCGGTAACCCGCTTGCCGCAGCCGTTTCTCGTGAAGCATTGCGCGTGATTGTTGATGAGCGCCTAATCGAAAACTCCGCCGAAATGGGTGAATACTTCACCGAGCAGCTCGCCGAGATACCCAGTCGTCATGTGAAAGAAGTTCGCGGAAAGGGTTTGTTGATCGGGGTTGAGCTCAAGCCTGAAGCGCGCGGAGCACGCCGGTTTTGTGAAGCCCTGCAGACCCTGGGCATCCTGGTGAAGGAAACTCACGAGAATGTCATCCGCTTTGCGCCGCCGCTCATCATCGATCAGGCAACTATCGATTGGGCTCTGCCCCGTATTCGTCAAGCCCTCACGATGGATTAAATGACCTGGCAATCAATCTACAAATCCCGCACTCGAAGCGCCGCACAGGCCGTCCGAATGGTCAAATCGGGCGACCGTCTCTTTCTTACTGGCAATTGCTCTGTCCCTCAAGAATTGCTCTGTGCTCTGGTGGAATATGCTCCTCAACTGGAGAATGTTGAGATCTGCCAACCGCTCACCATTGCTGGGTCTGAGTATTGCAGCCCGGAAATGGAAGGCCACCTGCGCGTTAACTCCCTGTTCATCAGTGCTAACGTCCGCAAGGCAATCTGGGAGCGCCGCGCCGATTTCACACCTGTCTTGCTCTCCGAGCTGCCGCTCCTCTTCAAGCGTGGCATCCTTCCCCTGGATGTGGCCTTCGTCCATCTCTCGCCCCCTGACGAGGACGGCTACTGCACCCTGGGCATTGAATCTGGCCTCACCAAAACCGCTGCCGAATCGGCAAGAATCATCATTGCGGAGATCAATCCCCAGATGCCACGCATGTGCGGCGACACGACAATTCACGTCAGCCGGTTGAACGCCATCGTTCCGGTCGATTATTCGCTGGCCGAGCTTCCCTCCGAAGGCGAGAACGATGAGGTCATCGAACGCATCGCCGGTTTCATCGCCGAGCGCATTCCGGATGGCGCAACCCTGCAGATGGGAATCGGCGCTATTCCCAATGCAATCCTCAGGTACCTGCATCACAAGAAGGACCTTGGGGTGCACACCGAATTGGTTTCGGACACCTTGATCGAATTGGTTGAAGCTGGTGTAATCACCGGCGCCTTAAAAACCTTACATACCGGGAAAATAATCGCCGGTTTCCTGCTCGGTACCAACCGGTTGTACCGTTGGGCGGATGCCAATCCCCTCATCGAATTGCATCCCACCGAGTACGTCAACCACCCCTTCACCATTGCCCAGAACGCCCGCATGGTAGCGATCAACTCGGCCATCGAAGTCGACCTGACTGGCCAGGTATGCGCGGATAGCATTGGTAATCGCTTCTATAGTGGGGTGGGCGGCCAGGCTGATTTTATTTACGGCGCCGGACTTTCCGAAGGCGGTCTCCCCGTGATCGCGCTCCCCAGTACCACCACCACGAAAACTGGCGCTCTGGTCAGCCGGATCGTTCCATCGCTCAAAACTGGCGCGGGCGTTACCGTCACACGTAACCACGTCCACTATATCGCAACGGAATTCGGGATCGTGGATCTATACGGCAAGAGCATCCGCCAACGCGTTCAGGCGCTCATCTCTATCGCTCACCCCATGATCCGCGAAGAGCTCGAGCAGCAAGCCCGAGCCTTGAGCTATATTGAATAAGTGACCATACAACGGAGTCCACAGAGAATTTACCAGGATGATCACTGAGTCACTATATAATTCTTCTCTCGTTATGGAAAGATTAACTCTGTATCCTATGCAGTAAAGGGTTTTTGGAGGGAAGATGCCCCGCAATACGAAGATCGTAGCCACGTTAGGCCCTAGTAGTAACTCGGAAGAAGTCATTCGCGCCCTCATCCTTGCCGGTATGGACGTAGCCCGCTTGAATTTCTCCCACGGCACCCACGCCGAGCATGCTAACCGCATCTCCATCCTACGCCATCTCTCCAGGGAACTGGGCCGCCCGATTACCGTCCTGCAGGACCTCCAGGGACCGAAGATTCGGGTGGGAGAGCTTCCCGTCCCCATCACGCTGGTTCCTGACCAGCAGGTTCTGCTGGTCAGCATCCTTCCTGGCGCAACGATCCCTCAGGGGAGTCCCGGTGACCCCACCATCATTCCTATGGATTTCCTTGAGCTTGCCTCGTGTGCTCAACCCGGAGGGATCATTCTGCTAGACGACGGGCTCATGGAGCTCTGTGTCACCCAGATTGAACCGCAAGGCGTCCTCGCCCGTGTGATTCAAGGCGGGGTGCTTACCTCGCACAAAGGCGTCAACCTGCCCGGTACAGTCTTGCCTATCCCGGGTTTCACTGCTAAAGATCGCGAAGACCTCGCTTTTGGTCTCGCTCAAGGCGTTGATGCTGTCGCTGCTTCCTTCGTGCGAACTCCCGAGGATATCGATGTTATCCGCCAGGCGATCCTCAAACTGGCCCCCGAGCGCACGGATACCCACATCGTCGCCAAGCTTGAGCGCCCGGAAGCCCTCGAGAATCTGGATGCTATCCTCGAGAGGGCGGACGGCGTGATGGTCGCTCGGGGAGATCTGGGGGTGGAGATGCCGCCTGCGACGGTTCCCATCGCCCAGAAGCGCATCATCCAGACCGCTACACAGCATATGAAGTTCGTTATCACCGCCACCCAGATGCTCGAATCGATGATCCAGAACCCCCGTCCGACCCGCGCGGAAGCCTCCGACGTAGCGAATGCCGTTTTCGATGGAACTGACGCTGTCATGCTCTCCGCCGAAACGGCTTCCGGGGCTTTCCCGGTTGAGAGTATCGCTATGATGGATGCTATCGTCCACCATGCCGAGGATCATTATAGTGAATGGGGCCACTGCGAGCCCCCCTTAAACGAGGAAGTCGATAATGATGCCGTCAGCATGACTCGGGCTGCACGCGAACTGGCCCATGATCGAAACGTCGCAGCAATCGTTGTGTTTACCCGCACCGGAAAGACCACGCTGCTCATGTCCAAGATGCGTCCGCGTGTGCCAATTCTCGGCTTTACCCCCATTGAGCGAACTTATTCCGGAATGGGCTTTTATTGGGGCGTTACCCCATACATGGTCCCTTACGCATCCACGGTCGAGGAGATGATCGAAATCGTGGAGAAGGTCTTGCTGAGCTCAACTTTTGTGAAACCTGGTCAACAGGTGGTGCTCATTTCGGGTTTTCCATTCAGCACCTTTCCCCGACCTAACCTGGCGTTGTTGCACACAGTAGGAATGCAGGAAAAATAGGCACGTAG
>JAQTMA010000030.1:5233-27601 GCA_028714615.1 Anaerolineaceae bacterium
ACCATCGGTAAGTTGCGCCGGACCATGTGCTTGAACTGGCTTAACCCGATGCTGGCTGTGTCGCCATCGCCGCTCACCCCGATCCCTTTTAAGGTGATGTCCCCGAACATCGCTCCGAGGGCTAGCGATGGCATCCTACCGTGCAGGCTGTTGAAGCCGAAGGATCGATTTAAGAAATAGGTCGGGCTTTTACTCGAGCAACCGATTCCACTGAATTTTACAATCGATTCTGGCGCAATATTCATCTCGAAACAGGCAGAGATGATCTGGTTGGAAATGGAATTATGACCACAACCCTGGCAGAGCGTGCTGGGTGAGCCACGGTAATCTGCTTTGGCAAGACCGATCAGATTATATTGAGGACGAACACTATTGTTTGTAACTAGCTCATTCATTTTGGACTCTCCTCACCAGCCAGCACCTGGTCGGCTACCCAGTGGGCCGTCAGTGGCAGGCCATCCAGGTGTGCTGCGGAAATCAACCGCGTGGCTGCCTCCGGAACATCAATCGTCAGTAGCTGGTGAACCTGACCATCTCGGTTCATTTCTACTACATAAGTTCGCTCATGCTTGTTGACAAATTCACGCACACTCTCCGAAAAAGGGATGGCGCGTAATCTCAAGTAGTCGCTGGAGATCCCCTGCTTGGCCAGCAACACCCGGGCTTCTTGAACAGCGGGGTCGGTCGACCCGAAGGCTAGCATGCCAATTTTCGCGCTGGGTTGGGTTTCGATTACTGGCTCAGGTACCAACCTCCGCGCAGTCTCGTATTTCTTATTGAGGCGGTTCATTACTCGTTCCCACACATCCGGCTCTTCGCTGTAGCGGGCGTCTTCCGTGTGCCCCGTCCCACGGGCAAACCAGGCTGCTCGCGGGTGACGGTTGCCGGGCAGGGTGCGGTAGGTGATTCCATCCCCATCTACATCCAGATAACGCGACCACTCTCCATTTCGAGCAATCAGGTCTTTCTCCCAAAGCACTTTGCCACGGTCCAACGGTTTGTCAGGGTAAACAAACGGATCAGACATCCATGTATTCATCCCCAGATCCAGGTCAGAAAGGACAAATACCGGGGTTTGTAACCGCTCTGCCAGGTCGAATGCCTGCCAACCGAACATAAAACATTCCGAGACCGAACCCGGGAAAAAGATAACGTGCCGGGTATCTCCATGGCTGAAGAAGTTCACCAAAGTAATATCCCCTTGAGCCGTTCGGGTGGGTAAACCGGTGGACGGCCCCACGCGTTGGACGTCCCAGATGACCACCGGAACCTCTGCATAATATGCCAGACCGGTATACTCACACATCAAGCTCAACCCGGGGCCGGAAGTTGAAGTCATCGAGCGTAGTCCCGCCCAACCAGCGCCAATGGTCATCCCGATTGCTGCGATTTCATCTTCTGCCTGAACAACAGCATAGGTATTCTTCCCAGTTTCCTGGTCAATCCGCAAGACAGGTAAATACTCATTCAATCCTTCTGCCAGGCTGGAAGCAGGTGTAATCGGATACCAGGCTGCGAACTGAACACCACCATAAATAGCTCCGAGCGCTGCAGCGGTGTTGCCATCCGTCATGATCATACCCAGGGTGGCAGACATCGGTTCGACGCAGTATGGATCGTGTTTCACCAGGTTGTCAGTTGCCCATTGGGCTGCAGCTTTTACCACGTTAAAGTTCGAATCGATCGCCTTCTTTTTGCCGTTAAAGTGGGTGTCCAGCGCATCATAAACCTTGTCCAGATCGATTCCGAGCATTTGCGCGACAACCCCTACATAAACCATATTGGCAATATAATCGCGCAAAGTTGGGGTAATATCGGCCTCCCGGGAAATTTTCTTCACGGGCATCGGATACACAACCACATCATCTCGGGTAACCGGCTGCTTGATATCATCCGCATAAAAGAAGACGCCGCCGGGTTGCAAGCTCGCCAAGTCTTTTGCGAAAGATGCCGGGTTCATTGCGACCACAATCTCGACTTCATCCCGGCGAGCCAGGAAGCCATCCTTGCTGACCCGGATTGTGTACCAGGTCGGTAATCCTTGAATGTTGGACGGGAAGATGTTTTTTCCCGAAACCGGGATGCCCATTCGGAATAGAGCTCGCATAACGGTCAAATTGGCCGTTTGGCTGCCAGATCCGTTTACCGTGCCAAAGGTGATACAAAAGTCATTCACCACCGGCGATCTGTCCTTGATTGTTTTGGTCAAAACCGCTAGTTGTTCTTCTGTCATCGGTCCTCCTTTAGAAACTGGCTTGAAATGGCGCCATGGCGCTCATTCGAAATTCATGCGAGGTGACGTTTGCTTGCGTTGCGTAATCAGGTGGACATGTTCCATTAACGCCTGGTAACCGTCCTGGTAATTCCCATTACAAATATCCTCTACCATGCGCTCATGGTAATTCCACACCCGTTGCAGGTAAGTCAGGTCAGCGTAAACGGCTAGGCCAACAGCTTCATACATCTCCCAATAAGCTTCTAATATTCCCAGGACGAAAGGATTTCCCAAACGTCGATAAATTGTTAGGTGCAATTCACGGTGTTCCACCTGGGGAATTTGTGGGGGCGTCTTCCTCAACTTCTCTTGCGCCTGGAAAACTAGATTCGCCAGTATTAGGTGGTCCTCCGGAGTGAGTAAACTAACTGCCTGGAACCAATATGCTGCTTCGACATGGCTGCGTAGATCCGTGTAGGCTTCGAAAAGCTTGGGTTCGACCGACAGTGCATACGAGACACTCTGCGTAACTGCTGGTCGAAATGTGTATGGCAAACGACGGATGCCTGTACGCGGGCGGACTTCAACCAATCCGAGTGCACGGGCAACCTCCATTTGTTCTCGCAGGCTTGCGACGCTTACATTAAGCTCCCGGCTAAGTTCCGTGAGAGGTGGGATTCGTTCGTCGTCCTGCCGTCCGTCGGAGGTCAGGAAGCGGATGAATTCAGAAAGGGGTGGGGTATTTCGCTCGTTAATGGCAGGATACTCGAATCATAGGATTCATATGAATAATCTGATGATTCGAGTATAGCACTCCACCTCGGGCGAGTCAAGCGGAATCTAGGGCTAATGTCGAGGTTTGGAAAGCTCGCTTCGAGGCGCGAATAGGTGGGTTGGTAAGTAAATTTGGGCAATTCGCCGCGGCCGACAATGGGCACTTAACCCTAACCGAAAGAATCTCCGGCAAGTCGCGGAGCGTTCCGGACACTCCACTACTATCACTCTACTCTCGTCCATGATTTCAGGTCCCAAGGGAGGATAACAACTCCTCTGCTGCAGTTGTTATAAAATTGGCAGCCAGCGGCAGGACTGACTCATCAAAATCGAAGCGTGGATGGTGGTGCCCATAAGCAAGACCGGTCTCATAATTGGCAGAACCCATCAAGACAAAAGTCCCCGGTGCAGCATTCATGAAAAATGCCATATCCTCGGAGACCATCGTTTGGTAGGATTGGTCAATTTTCAGCTTTGGGAAATCTCGACTGGCCATAGTATGTAAACGGCCGGTTATCGCTGGATCATTCACCACCGGTGGAGTCAAAGTGCGCAACATGATTTCTGTGTTGCACCCCATCGCTTCGGCGATTCCCTCCACGATCTGGTGAAAGCGTAGGTTGATCTCTTGGTGGATTGGTTCTTCGAAATACCGGATTGTCCCTTCCATGAGGGCAAACTGCGGAGTGACATTATGAGTTTCGCCAGCTTGTAGTTTGCAAACACTGATTACCGCAGATTGGAGGGGTGCTATGTTTCGGCTAACGATACTTTGCAGAGCAGTAATGATATGGGCGGCCGCCAGAACCGGATCGACGGTTTGTTGCGGTAAGGCGCCATGCCCTCCTACCCCGCTGATTCTTACCTTGAAAGCATCCGATCCAGCCATGAGAGGACCAGGAGTGAGGCCAATCCAACCAACAGGGCGTTCGTTCCAGAGATGCAACGCAAGTGTATGATCCGGGCGTGGGTTGTCCATAACTCCTTCGCTTATCATGGTCTCTGCACCACCCAAGCCTTCCTCCGCTGGCTGGAAGACAAACTTGACAATACCTCGCAGAGTAGCCCGACGCTCATAAAGCATATGCGCCACGGTCAGCATGATAGCCATATGCCCATCGTGCCCACAAGCATGCATCGTTCCTGGAGTTTGGGAAGCATATTCGGCACCGGTCTCTTCAGTCACCGGTAACGCATCCATGTCGCTGCGGATGAGCAAAGTTGGGCCTGGTTTTCCGGAATCCAGCAAAGCCACCACTCCCGTGCGGGCGACTCCACGGGTCACCGCAAGCCCCATTTTTGTTAATTCCTGAGCGACAATACCAGCTGTACGATTTTCTTGAAATCCAATCTCTGGGTGACGGTGGAAATCCCGTCTCAGTTCCTGGGTATATTCAAAGAGATGTACCGCATCATTCACTGGTTTCTCCATCAACATTTTATTAATGAACCACGAAGGACTCAAGGGTTGAGTTTACGAAAGGAAAAGAAAGGAGCCTGGATTCTTCTGAGCTATCTGGGAATTCTGGGGTAAATTAATTGTTCTTACCCAATACTCCCTTAGTTTCCTTTGTGCTCTTTGTGGTTTTCTGCCTTGAAAATCGCACAATTTCATGCTTTGCGGTGACCAGCAGACACGGCCCCTCTATTGAAAAATCAACCGCCGAAAAGCTTCTTCAAATCGGGGTTGTTCTGACGTGCTGTCCACCGTCCGCCGGCTCAACTGGCGCTCGCGCAGCTTCATCGGATCTCCGATCTGGCTTTTGTGTTCATTCAGTGCGCACATTTTCTGCTCCCAATACTGGGTGATATCCAGGACCACATTAGGTTGGTGGGTAAGCGTTATCCATACTTCCTTGACGGGAGATGGTTCCAGCTTCTCTTCATCTACTAATTCGGGGAAGAATAACGGATTGCCCGCTGCAGGAAAAATTGCAGCAAGGGTGATTTCTCCCGCCACGCGGTGGTCGGGATGATTTAGGTAGGTTTCGCGGGGATAATAATTGGTCGGGTCGCTGGTAACGAGCACATCCGGGCGGATCTGACGAATGACCCTGACGACTGCTTTACGGGCTTCAAGACTTGGGAAGAGATAACCATCCGGGTAATCCAAGAATTGGACCGAACGAACCCCCAGGATTGCAGCGGCAGCGCATTCTTCGCGCTCCCGTATCATCATCAGCATCTCGGGACTTATGGTACGGTCTTTGGCGCCTTTATCGCCGCGAGTCAGCAGCAGGTAATGGATCTCATGTGCTTGGCTGGCCCAGCGGGCCAGGGTCGCACCACAAAAAAACTCCGGATCGTCAGGGTGAGCCAATACTACCAGGATACGCTTCGACTCAGTCCATTCTTCAGGAGCGATTGCCTCAATTTGCTGGGGATTGCTTGCCACAATCGCAACCCCCTTCTTCATTCTTTGTGCAACCCTGATCGACTTTATTTTTCAAAGCTTCGTATTCGTCAGCCGGTTTTATCTCATCACGAGGGAACTCACGGTTCCCAAGTTCGGGAATCTCAACGATAACCATCTCGCGCAGTGGAGCAATATCGATTACCCTACCCTCGCCGAGGGGGGTGATGACACGCTTATTGCGTTTTGGTAGCTGCGCTCGAGCAGCTACATACTGGTCATATTCATAGATCAGGCAGCAGCGTAGACGACCGCACATTCCAGTTATCTCTGCTGGGGTCAGCGAGATACCTTGTTCCTTCGCCATCCGGATCGAGATCGAGCTGAATTCTGTCAGGAACCGGGTACAACAGCGCATTTCCAGCCCGCAGGCACCCATTCCACCCAAGAATTTCGCAACATCTCTTGGGCCGATCTGCCGCATTTCGACCTGGGCCGGCTGATATACTTTCTGTAGATCCTGGCGCATCGACTTCAGGTCGACTTTTTCTTCTGTCTCGGTATTATAAATGATCCCCAAGCGGGTCCCATCGAAGCTGTACTCCGCTGCAATCACTTTTACCCCCCGTAAGTGGAGTTCGCTTGCCCGGTTGCGTGCGGTCGCAACCACTTCAGCTTCTTTGTTTTGCCAACTCTGACGCATCAGCAAATCGCGCGGTGTAGCTTTGCGGTCCACCTTCTTCCAGGATCCGTCTGAGGGTGCTTGTGGGTTTTCTACAACCTCAGCCACCGTGCCGAGCTGCCATCCCCGACTCGTCTCAACAACCACAGGGTCTGAAGATCTGAGATCCTGGATGTTACTCCCATCAAAATGATATATTTTGCCAACTTTTGAAAAGCGAACACCAACAATAAACGGCTGAGTCATAGCGGGATTATATCACGATCATTAATCGACCATTTTTATCGAGACGCCGCTCTCCGGCTGTTCCAGGTTCAGCACGCTGATGCGCGCCGCTACAGCTTGTGCGATCTGTATTAACGCTTTGCCGGCGGGAGAATTCGGTTGTGAAACGACGATTGGTAAGCCATTGTCCCCACCTACGCGCACTTCTGCATCAATAGGGATCTGTCCGATGAAAGGCACATCCGATGCGCGAGCTAATTGTTCTCCACCCCCGCTCCCAAAAATGTCCATGCGCGTCCCATTTGGCAGTTCCAGGTAGCTCATATTCTCTACCACTCCTAGAATGGGCACATTCAATTGTTGGAACATTGCCAATCCGCGGCTGGCATCCTCGATGGAGACCTGTTGAGGTAAGGTTATGATGAGGCCGCCGCTGAGCGGAACGGATTGAGCCAGGCTTAATTGGGCGTCGCCTGTTCCTGGCGGTAAGTCAATAATCAGGTAATCCAGCTCACCCCATTGCACATCACCCAGAAATTGGCGGATAGCAGAATGTAACATCGGTCCACGCCAGATGAGGGGTTGACCAGGTTTAACCAAGAATCCGATGGACATCATGCGGACGCCGTAGGCTTCCGCAGGAATTAGCTTTCCATCCACTGATTTGGGAAGCTTCTTAACGCCCATCATCGTGGGAACGTTGGGTCCGTAGATATCGGCATCTAATAATCCGACCTTAGCGCCACACTGAGCAAGAGCCACGGCAATATTTACAGCCACAGTGGATTTTCCCACCCCCCCCTTACCGGAAGCCACTGCAACCATGTTTTTTACCGGTAATTGCATCACCCCGCCTCTATCGCGGCCATCACTGGGGATGTTGGAATCAAGCTTGATCTCTACGAACTCTACTCCGGGTATCGCCAATACAGCCTGACGAGCATCTGACTCGATCTTCGAGCGTAATGGGCAAGCCGGGGTGGTTAATATAATCGTGAAACTAAGCCGGTTACCCTCAATCTTCAGATCGCGGATCATGTGCAGTGAAACCAGGTCACGGTGTAACTCGGGTTCCATAACGTTTCTAAGGGCAGCCAATACCGCATCCTCGTTGACGATTTCAATCGACATTCAATCTCCCTTCTGTAAAACTGCCTACCGCTTTTCAGTTTTTTGTAAATACTTTTCCACATCTTGCCGGGCTTCATTGAACTGGTCGGTCAAATCTTGGTCAGTTCCCCGGAAACGGCGTACGGTCTGGCGGGCGCATTGTGTGCATCCTCGCATCGCCCGGAATGAATCCGCATTGCACGATATGCACCCCCCCAGGCGGATCATCATAAGTACAAAAGCCAGGTGATCTGGGCTTTCAGGGGCTTCGGCGTAGATTCGATCGACCAACTCGCGCCACTCGTCACCTCTTAATGCCCTTAATGCCGGAATCACCCTGGATGGGAATAACAGCTCAGTATCAGAATTATACATGCACGGCACCTTTCACTTACACAACTACCCTGCCACAGGTGGCCCAGAGGCTTTCCGCGCAGCTAAAGCCGCGACTTTGGCGGCTTCCTTCTCAGCTCGGGCAATCTCCTCCGCCTGGTTATTTGTAGGGCGAATGCTAGCGTAATAGCTGGCTGGCTTCGAAAGATGCGTTTTATCGTAAATGTTCGTGGCAAACCGGTCGTAGGAGGCAATTTCGAAATCATGGTCCATCTTGATAGCATCGAAAGGACAATATTCGGCGCATAAACCGCAATTCATACAGATATCTACGTCAATATAAAACTCTGCAGGAGCTGGTACTGGTTTGCCTGTAACTGGATCATTCGTGCGCACGATCCAGATGCATTGCGGTGGACAAACTTTGGCGCAAATACCGCAAGACGTGCAGCGATCTTGCTTCTCGCCGTTTGGGCCTTCATCATAGATCAAGAATGGGATATAACGGAACTCCTCCGGTAGCAACAGTTTCTCATCCGGGTATTGCACCGTAAAGGCGCCCTTTGCACTCAATGAACTGCGATCCGCTACCCTTTCTGCCGAATAACGCGGCTTGCCCAGCCAGCGCAGATCGTCCAGATACGTGTTGATGAAGTGCTTAAAGGTCACACCCAAGCCTTTGACGATACCCCAACCATTCATGGTTTTCTCCTCAAACCTCCGCCTGGGTTACCGATCGACCTCGCCCAAGACGATATCGATTGAGCCAAGGATCACAACTGCGTCGGCGATTTTCTGCCCAACACACATATGAGTCAGGCTGGTCAAATTAATGAAAGATGGAGCGCGAATGTGGTAGCGCCAGGGGTTCGGTTTTCCGTTCGATACCAGGTAATAACCTAACTCACCTTTAGGTCCCTCAACGCGCCCATAAGCCTCACCAGCCGGTACACGCACTTGATACTGAGGTTTGCCGGTTTGGATTGGGCCGGTAGGCATATCGCGTACTACCTGTTTCAAGATGCGCAGGCTTTGGCGGATCTCATCCAGACGAATCAAGAAACGGTCGTACACATCCCCATGGTAACGTACCGGGATGTCAAATTCGAACCTGTCGTAGATACTATACGGATCAGCGCGACGCACATCATAAGGCACTCCAGAGGCGCGCAAGATCGGTCCTGCGGCTGAATTCGCAATTGCCAGCTCGGGACTCAAAACGCCTACCCCTTCGCAACGCGTTTTGACAAT
The DNA here is from genome assembly GCA_028714615.1 of Anaerolineaceae bacterium. The sequence continues at coordinate 14,177 of JAQTMA010000030.1, forward strand.
CTCGTTATCCACCAGGTAAGCTTCCAGCTCATCCATTTTTCGCGGGAGACGGTTGGTGACCATTTCTTTGACCTTCTCGAAGATCCCAGCCGGTAAATCTCGTGCTACACCCCCAAATCGGTAGTAATTGCACATCATGCGGGATCCTGATACCGCTTCGAAAACATCCAGGATGAATTCTCGCTCTTCCAGGGCATACAGCACAGGGGTAAAGAATGCACCCAGGTCATTAAGCAGGAATCCGATCGCTATCAGATGGCTGTTAATCCGGGTCAGCTCGGCCATCATCACGCGAATATACTCGCCCCGCTCCGGCGGCTGGATGTTCATTAACTTTTCTACAGCCAGAGCATAGCCGAAGTTATTGCTCATTGAAGAAACATAATCCAGGCGATCGGTAAATGGCATGTTGGCCAAGTAAGTATTTCGTTCACCGATTTTCTCGTGGTTGCGGTGCATATAACCCATCACCGGTTTTAAGCCTACGATGGTTTCACCTTCTAAGGCTGCTACCATGCGGAATACCCCATGGGTAGATGGGTGCTGAGGTCCAAGATTAACAACCAACGTATCCGTTTTTAGTTCGCTATCTGATTTTACGATGGAGTTGAGCAAGTTCTGATAAACCGCCTCGTCCACGCTTGGATCCCAGGTTGCGGGATCCAGGTTCGGTGGATATTGGACGTTGTGCCCATATGGATTGTGGTCTTCAGACCTTTGGATGTATCCTTCAGGCCAGCGACTTTTGAACGGCTTACCCTCCTCTTCGAAATAAGGCTCCTTCCAATCTTTGCGGAGGGGATACCCCGCGAAACCTTCCCATAACAAGATACGACGGAGATCGGGGTGGTCGTTGAAGCGTATGCCATACAGGTCATAAACTTCTCGTTCTTGAAATTCCGCCCCAGGATACAAAAATGTTACAGAGGGGATAACTGGATTGTCACGTCCTACCAATACCTTGAATTCTAATGCCGGTCCACCGGTCGTCTGGTAGAGGTGGTAGACCACTTCCATTTGGTTCTGTGGGAAATCGTCAACCCCTGTAATAGAAGAAAGATAGTCGTAACCAAGCTCATCACGGGCGCCACGTAAGAATTCAAGTAAGTTCTCAGGCTTAACCAGGTAGCCTTTGAAGTTGGCTCGAGTCTCCTTAGCCAACAAATGTGGGAAACGGGCGATCAAGTCGGTGGATTCGATAACAACAGGCTGATCGGTCAAGGCAGGCCTCCTTCTGCATCTGGTGTGGCCGGTGTAGGCGTTGTGGCGTGCTCTTCTACCGGCTGGCGTGTCTGTTTCCGGATCAACTCGAACTTCCGAGGGTCCATCAAATCCGGGCCAAGCACGGGCACGGGAATAGCAGGGATAGCTGCTTTACGGTACCAGCGAACAGTTTTTAGTGATTCACGGTCAATTTTCTCTTGGAGGCGGATTAGTCCGTGCAACAGCGCCTGTGGGGTCGGTGGACATCCAGGAATGTAGACGTCTACCGGAACGAATTTGTCGATCCCGGAAACGACCGTATATCCCTCTTTGAAAGGACCTCCGCCAGACGCGCAAGCGCCCATAGCGATCACATACTTCGGTTCGGGCATTTGGTTGTAAAGGCGCACGATCTGGGGAACCATCTTCTTCGTCACAGTTCCCGACACGATCATTACATCCGCCTGCCGTGGACTAGGCCGCATCACTTCCATTCCGAATCGTGAGAAATCGAAACGACTGGCGGCTGTGCAGATCATTTCAATGGCACAACACGCAAGGCCGAACATCATTGGCCAAAGGGAGTTTCGTCGGCTCCAATTATAAATACGGTCCAATTTGGTGATAGTTACATGGCTTTGCATTTCGGGCGGTACGTTATAACCGGGAGTGCTCAATCCATAATCCATTGCTGTTATCCTTATCACCCAGAATCAGATATCGTTTCTATTGTAACATCCGTTGATAGGCTGTCAAGGAGCGATTAAAGAAAAAGATTATTTGCTTTAATGTTGGTTTTCGGCTAAAATGATGCTAACAATGGCCTCCACCCCTCAACGAATGATCGAATATTTGCGGTCCCACGATACGGCTTCCGCGATCGATCTGTCGGCTGCACTCAGCCTGACCGTTCCTGACATCCGCCACCATCTCGTGACGCTCCTCACCAAGGGATGGGTGATCACAGCAGGTCAACGAATTGAAAATCGCCGCGGCCGCCCAACAATGCTTTTCCGCCTCGGCCAACGGGCTTATGGCCGCAACCTAGAAGCCCTGTCCTCTGCACTTCTCAAAGTGTTAATTGAAAACAATGATGGCGTCCCATTCGAAGAACGCTTACGCCAGGTTGCCTTACACCTGGCCGGCGCCCGGCCGGTGAGAAGTCACCTCAGTATGACCCACCGGCTGACGGGAACCGTCCGCCAGATGAATGCGATGGGGTACCAGGCCCGCTGGGAAGCCCGGTCTGGAGGACCGCTAATCTACCTGGACCACAGCCCTTATGGGGCTCTACTCGAGAAATATCCCGCCGAAATTTCCCGATTGGACCAGGACTTGCTCGAAACCTTGCTCGGTCAACCGGTTAAACCACTTACCTCTCCTGGTTGTTCACATTCTGTATTTAGGGTAATTCCATAACTCAAACAAAGACTTTATCAATTTGCTCTGTTACTCGCACGAACTCATCCGCCGGGATATAATTCAATCACTTGATACTCCTACTTCCGGAAATTACCCACCTCCCATCAAAACAAGTCTTTGCATCGCCAGGCTATGCTGTACTATGCAGAGCCATAAAAAAGGGGTCATCCCGACCTGGGTTACAGTCATCCTAGCTAGCGGAAATCTGCGCGATGCTATGGTTGAGTGACTGATTGGGGGATTAGCGCCGGCCAATCAATGGCAAAGCGGTTATTAGCGACAATGTGTCATCTACCAATTTCGCGCTAGATTGGGCTACTGCGAGGGAAGACTGAGTGTTAAGTATCAACTCATCGATATTTTTCCCAACCAGGATACCAATTCCTTCTACCATTGGAGCGGTCTGATCCAGAGATGCTGCGATTTCGGTGGATGTAGTTTGCATGAATATGAAAGGCGGGTTTTCTTCACAAGACTCTATTTCCAGTGGGTGGAACAAAAGAACCTTGTCTCCTTCGAGTAAATCTCATCAAACACATTAGATTTTCCAACGCGAAATGCCCCAAAGCGATTGAAATTAACGAATCTGTCGGTAAGATTGATGGGTTTCATTCTTGTGAAAGCAAAGGGACCATGTGACAATCGTGTCATCATTGATAGAATCCATATCAGGAATAGGTTCTGAATTAGGGAGCGAATGAAAAACAATGGCCTCTTGTGGCTAGCTATTCTGGTGATTGTGACCTCGTTCGCTCCACGGTCTCAAGCTCCGATGCATCTTTATCCATCATCCACCACCCCAACCACTTCCCTACCTCAAATTGTGCTACCGACTCCCTTTGTCGATCCGGTGTCCCAACCTCAAGTTACTAAATCCTTGGATCTCAAAGTTCAGACGGAATCGGTGGACCAGCCTAATAACAAGAACACTACCCGCACAGACTCGCAGTCAGTGGATCTACTCGCAGATGTACCTGAGGCCGTCCGTTGCGAACTTACCCTAGCGCCACCCTGTAAACACTCACGTCCCAATCAGCTTCCTCCAGCTCCAATCGGGTATCGCTGGGAGCGTTTGGAAAGACTATATACATTTTCTGCTTACGTGCATGCACTTGAAGAGTCCTACCGCGGCGATCGATTGGACGTCCCCGGAATCCAAGGGGTGCAAGCGAAAGAAGGATTCTTATACGGTGTCGATGGCCTCGGGATGCAAGGCGGGGGGTTTATATATATGATGAATATCCAGGGAGAATATGAGAAACGCTATATCCGTTATATTTCTGGTCATTGGGAACTAGACGGTGAGGATGTCATCATTTCCAACCAATGGGTATACGCAAAAACTGGTAAGGCAGTTGACACGAAATTCATTTCCAAAATACTCCTGGCTGATGGTCGCTTCAGCCTGGCTAATGAGCCAAATCTTACTCCCTACTACTCCGTTGCGGCTTCACGTGATTTCAAGATCGGCGACAAGTTGTATGTTCCTGGTCTGGTGAGCTACGGAGGTATTTTTGAAGTCCAGGATCGCGGCGGCGCGTTTGGTCCGAATAGTCAGCGGTTCGACCTTTTTGTTGGGAATGACATGAGCCGGGCTCTTGAATGGATCCGCCTCGGCCCTGCCCGTTCTAACCTGGTGGTTTACCGGCTCGTTGCAAATGAATGATCAGCGCTTCTGTAGGAACCAGCCTAGAGCAGCACCCACCGCCAGGCACAATACACCTACCAGAATAAATGCATCCATCCAGAATCGGATGGGGAATAAGCGAATGAGTGTGTCCGAATACAGAAAGAGCCAGGTATCTCCTGCAAAAAACAAGTGGTGAAATTCGGTAAATAACCAATCAAAGCCGGTCATTACCCCCACCAGTATCCCTATTACCACTCCCACCGTTATCCAACCCCCGGTGGATAAGCCACGCCGTAACGCCAGGCCCCATCCTCGCCGCCAGGCGACTAATACCAGGGCGATCAGGACGATTAAGCCTATACGCCACAGTCCCAGGGTTTTTTGAACCAGGTTTTTCACGTCCTGCATATGGCTCAGCTCTCGCTCGTTATAAATAGGTGTACCATCTGTAAATTTGAGCTCCGCAAGGAAAGCTATCCCGGCATTATTAATCAGGTAATCAACGGATGGTTTGGACCACTTAAGTCGTTCTTCTAAGGTCAACCCATAGAGATCCGGTGGAAACCAGGGGGTGTGATACTCAACTTGTAGGAACGCATCTGTCATCAGAAGGCGGATGGAACCCATCAGGAGTGTGAAAGGGATTAATAAGGCGACAAGGATCGTCAATCCGCGCTGCAGGCTGCGTTCAAATGAGTTCATTTTAGGATCTCTATATCCCCAGAGAACATAAAACTCAGAATCATTCGGTTAGTTATCCATTCAATCGGCGCTAGATCATCGGTAAACACTACACTACTCTCCGGGGTTGGCTGAAGATTCTGGACTGCCCTGGTCATTGCGTTGATCAGTAGAGGCGTCACATTGCCCTGGCGAACCAGGTTGACAAGGTTGTCATTCAGGTTTTCTGCTTTTGTTGGTTGTTTAGTGGCATAAATCATGGAATTAAACGTGTCAGGGATATCCATAACATAAACAGATGGAAAAACGGATTGGATTGTGCCCGCCAACGCGTCGATCAAGCTGCGGTCATCCGGTCCACGGCCGACGTTAATTGCCATTGCACCGTTATCCGTCAGATGGTCCTGAACGATGGTAAAGAATTCACGAGTCGTCATGTGCTCAGGGATGTAGGGCGGGCGGTAGGCATCCACACTAATGATCGAGTACTTGCGCAGACTATGCTCGAGTCCCCAGCGCCCATCCTGGATAATGGCGTTTAGGTTAGTTTCATTCATATCAAAGAAACGTTTGCCAATTTCGATGATTGCTGGGTCGATTTCGAAACCATCGATTGGGATTGGTCCGTATACAGCCGTGGCCTGGCGGGCAGTCGTTCCAGCCGCTAGACCGACAATGGCAATCGATTGCACTTGTGAGGGTTCGAATGGAGCCGGGTTGAAATAGGGGGCTACCAGTACTTGCTCCCACGGACCATTATAGTCAAGCTGGTCAGGCTTATAGATCGAATGCACTCCCTGACCTTCGTTCAAGCGTAGCAAGGTGTATCCATTTTGACGCAATACCTGGATATAGTTGTAAGCTGATTCCTTTTCATAAACCTGTCCCGTGGTAGCTTTATATGGACCGTTTAGACTAAGCCAGGCCAAGAGTGCCAAGCCAACCGGCATCCAGGCAAAGCGGAGCGCTCCACGCCAGCCGCCTGCCAACCATAGTCCCCCGAATGCCACCAACATCAGTGTAGCTGCAAAGAGCATAAAGCTTCGGAAGGTGCCCAATGTTGGGATGAATACCAATACCGGTAAGAACGTTCCCAAAAAGGAACCCAGAGTGGAAATTGCATAGATCTTACCCGAGACGCTGCCTGCCTGAAGGGAATCCGTCATCGCCAACCGGATGGCAAATGGAGATGCAGTACCCATAAGGGTGACCGGGACGATGAACAAGATCAGCACGGTAACGAAAGAACCGAATAACACCCCGAGTTGGAGTTGGTCGAAAGCATCCGCGGAGACTTGCAGTACCGGGTGCGCGACCACCGGAATTATTCCAACGGTGAACGCTGCCCATAATAGGATTTTGTAGAAGGTTTTGGGATTGGGAGAGCGATCAGCCCAACGCCCACCCAGGAAGTAGCCTACCGTCAGGTAGATCAGGATCAATCCGATAATGCTGGCCCATACCAGATTGGAAGTTCCGAACACATTCCCCAACAAGCGAGATGCCAGGAACTCCACGGCTAAAGAGGTCATGCCAGAAATGAATACGGTGAAATAGAGGTATGTAAATCGTCTCGTCATCTAGTCGTTAGTCGAATAGTTCGGTCAATGATGTATGAAGTATCGAACAGTCCAATTGTAAGGCAAGCAAAGGGATTTGGTAATGTTATCAGGATAGCAATTCATTATCTGAGTGTTGGATACAGCGCTTGATAATTGTGAGTGATGAAATTTGGGGAATGATCCATTTTTGATGAGACGAAGTTCGATACGATTAACGACTATGAACCTATCTTTTGTTATAATCGATTAATTCGGGGATTCCCGTGAGATTAACAAAGGAGTGTGTATGCCAATCGCTTTGACCGGCGCCCAAATCCGGCAATCATTCATTGATTTCTTCATTAGCAAGGGACATACTTTCGTTCCATCCTCTTCACTTGTGCCAGGAGGCGATTCAACCTTGCTTTTTACGAACGCTGGTATGGTTCAGTTTAAAGACGTATTTCTCGGCACAGATAAACGCCCTTATACGCGCGCGGTTGACACTCAGAAGTGTATGCGAGTGGCGGGTAAACATAACGACCTGGATGAAGTCGGGCGGGATAATACCCACCACACTTTCTTCGAAATGCTCGGTAACTGGTCCTTCGGTGATTACTACAAAAAGGAAGCCATCACCTGGGCCTGGGAGCTGTTGACCGAAATCTGGTGCTTGGATAAGAGTACCCTTTGGGCGACGGTATTCAAAGACGATAAAGGCGATATTCCTTCCGATGAAGAAGCTGCGGGAGTCTGGCGCTCGCAACCAGGTATGATCGCTGATCATGTCTTGTATTTTGGACGGAAAGAAAATTTTTGGGAAATGGCCGATACGGGTCCGTGCGGTCCTTGTAGCGAGATCCACATAGATCGTGGCCCAGAATTTTGCAATAAGCAGGATATTCCCGGGCATGTTTGCCACGTCAACGGCGATTGCGCGCGATTCCTGGAGATTTGGAACCTGGTGTTTATCCAGTACAATCGCCTGAACGCAACTCAGCTAGAACCACTGCCCGCCCGCCATGTGGATACCGGCATGGGTTTAGACCGCATTGTCTCGATCATCCAAGGTGTGGATTCGAATTATAAAACCGACCTGTTCGCTCCCATCATGAAGACCATCCAGCGCCTGACCGGTGATAGTGAAGCCGTACGCCGAGAAAATTTCACCCCATACCGGGTGATTGCTGACCACTCCCGCGCAGCAGCTTTCTTGATTGCGGATGGAGTCGTACCGGGTAACACTGGGCGCAACTACATTTGCCGTATGATCATCCGCCGAGCAGCCCGTTTCGGGAGTAAAATCGGCCTGGTCGAGCCCTTCCTGGCCGATGTCGCCCAGGCTGTGATCGAACAATACGGGGAAGCTTATCCGGAACTGCTGCGCCATCGCAAATCGATTTTGGATAGCTTAACCCGCGAGGAACACCGTTTCCGGCGGACGGTCGAATCTGGTATCAGCCATCTGGAAGACATGTTAGCAGATTTGAAAACCTCATCTAGTTCCGTATTAGGTGGTATCCAGGCATTCGACCTGTATGCCACACATGGCTTGCCTTTTGAAATCACTCGCGACATCGCTCGAGAACAGAATTTAGATGTGGACGAAGCGGGTTTCCGCCAGGCTATGGAAACCCATCGGGTTGCCTCTGGTGCTGGAAAAGCTTTTGGGGCTATGGGTGGCAAGGATGTGAACATCTATCGTGAAATCCTTACCGAGTTACAAAGCCAGGGGAAGATTGGATCAGGTGGCGTAGCTTACGACCCATATTCCTACTTGGAATTTGAAAGTCCCGTCCTTGCTTTCATCCATGATGGGGAGGCAGTCGAGCAACTCCTTCCCGGCGACCGAGTGGAAGTCATCTTGCTACAGACCAGTTTCTACGTCGAATCTGGTGGTCAGGTGGCCGATACGGGAATTATTCGCTCGACCAGCGAGCCTGGTTGGGAAATTCGCGTTGATGACATGCGCAGGCCTGCCGCTGGGGTGGTTACTCACGTTGGTACGGTCGTGTACGGTCAACCCAAGATAGGCGACCGGACAGTTGCCTCTGTTGATATGCAACGCCGGCGAGAGATCATGCGCAACCATACTGCCACCCATCTGCTGCACGCTGCCCTTCACGAGGTGCTAGGGAGTCATGCTCGCCAGGCCGGTTCTTTGGTAGCGCCTGACCGCCTGCGCTTTGATTTTACCCACCCCGAAGCCCTCACCACCACCGAACTAGAACGCGTGGAGATGATCGTCAACCAGGCAATTCTTCAGAATTACTCGCTTACAACCATTGTCAAGCCTCTCAAGCAAGCCATCGCCGAAGGCGCCATGGCTTTATTTGGAGAGAAATACGGTGAATCGGTACGGACCATCACGATAGGGGAACCTAAACCCTTCTCCTACGAGCTATGCGGTGGCACGCACGTCCGAGAAACTGGTGACATCGGTCTATTCTTGATCACAGGCGAGTCATCTGCGGCGGCTGGCGTCCGGCGCATCGAAGCAGTCACCGGCCGCGGTGCATACGAACTGGTGCAGCGTCGCTTCCGAACCTTAAGAATTACCGCAACCCTGCTGACCAGTGCGATTGAGGAAGTGCCTGATAAGGTTACTGCCCTTCAAGCCGAACTCGATCACACCCGCAAACAGAATACCGCAATCCGCCAGGAAGCTGCTGCGGTCGAGTTCAATTCCTTGTCAGAGACCGTGAAGATGGTGAACGGTGTGCATATGTTGGCCGCACGATTGACCAATGCCGATGCCGAGACGCTACGTCAGATGACCGACCGCTTTCGGGCCCAGTATCCCAGCGGGGTGGTCGTTTTGGGCAGCGCTATCGATGGCCGACCGATGTTGGTCGCTGCTGTGAGCAGCGACTTGGTCAAACGCGGTATATCGGCGGTAGACCTGGTAAAATTTGCGGCCCAGCCTATAGGCGGTAGCGGCGGGGGGCGGCCCACACTGGCTCAAGCTGGTGGGAAAGATGCCACCAAACTCGATGAAGCCCTTGCCATTGTGACTGAATTTGTGGAGTCAAAGTTAAAGCCTTAACACAGAGATCACAGAGGATTAAGAACAGAGAACCTAGAGATAATACTCCGTGTTCTCTGTTCTTAATCCTCTGTGATCTCTGTGTTAAGGCTTTTCTTCTTTAGCCTCTCCAACCGGTGATTCAATTCGGCGAGCGCCGTCTTTCGCTCGAAAGCTGGGAAGCCCGGACCTTGCACCAATTGGATAGCTGCTTCTGTCCAGTGGAGTGCATCTACGGGATCGCGTAAGGCGTGCTCAAACATCTTGGCCAATTCAATGTGGGCAGACAACTGGCCATGAGCAGCCGCTTTTCTCCATAAGCCCGTCGCCTCAGACCAGTTTCCCAGGCGTTTATAAAGCAGGGCCAACCGTTCAACATTGATCCAGAACTGCGGTTCGGGCATGCCGCCTTCCAATGCTTGCCGGTAGATTTCCACTGCCTCTTCTGGGTGTCCCAATTCATCATACAAACGGGCAATCGCAGCCCGGTCCATGTTCTCTTCGATCAGGTCTTCCTTAGGTTGAGATAGCATTTGGGCGGTATGCCCAAAGAGCGCAGCCAACGATAAGATATCCATAGCGTTGTGGTAAAACACTCCCGCCATCGGGCGGGCATCACCACTGTGCAGGTAATCAAAGTAAATCTGGGGGATCAACCATCCGGGGACCTCTTCTTGGGTTCGGAATGCACCCAGGATGCTGACCTCGAGATAGCTCAATGCACGGCTGGGTAGGCGGTCACGCCACAGCCGGCGCGCCAGCGGCAGCAGGTCAATGTGGGCTAATGCAGGCAAAGGAGAGCTAAATCCTTGCAGCGTGTAGCGAGCATTGAGTAACGGCGCGTCAAATGCTTTCCCGTTGAAAGTCACAATCGCATGGCAAGGATCGATGTGTTCAATGAGCGCTGCCAATAAGGCTGCCTCTTCATTCGGATCCCGCATAAAAAACTGGGCGAGTTCAAAGCCCTGGTCGCCGAAATGTCCCACCCCCACCAAAAATGCGTATGTACCGGTACCACCTGCTAACCCTGTCGTTTCAGTATCCAGGAAGTAGAACTGACCGAGGTTGCTATCATCCAATCCTTCCACACCACTCCATTCGAACAATCGCTGTAAGGAGGCGGTAATTGCCAGTGCAGAGCGGCCATGCTGGTAATCCGCTGGATAATGTCCATCGACCACGTAAGCCTCTCCATACGTGGTTTGTGCCAAACGGCCTGGTACCACTCGATCGATTGTATGCACCGGGCGAGTTTGCGATCGTGGAAGGTTGCGCACCCCAATGTGCACACCCATCGATTTTAGCTTATCAGAGAGGGAGTTCATAAGTCCAAGTATTATCTGCTAATTCCACGAATACTACTAAATCTACACCGTAGCGGATTCTTGAATACGAATTGATTCGATAGACTCTCGCAATTTTTTGGTTTTCATTAGCAATCAGCTATCCTAAATTTACAAACGATTATGGTTCCATAATAACTCTAAAATCGCCATCGTCTCCTGTTTACCACCCTCACCGGCTTCACCTGCAGGTCCGGTGCAAGATGGACAGCCTTCTGTGCACTTGCATTCATTTACCAGCTCGACCGCCCGGAAAATAAGCTCGTCGTGCACGTCAAATAACTTCTCACTTAATCCGATTCCAGCCGGCGCCTCATCATATATCACTAACGCCGGTAGACCTTCAGCTATTTGGGACTGGGGATCTGAATGAACCCCCAGGTCGCGGCTATCGCACATTAAAAAGAGCGGGGCGAGTTGCCCCAGGATATAAGCCAAGCCTGCCAGTCCACTGCGCATCCTGACCGCCTGCTCCGCTAACCGGTGACACGTGGGACATAACGTTACCAGGTTATCGAGCTGGTTAGCGTGCTCGTAGGAAGCGAAGGTACGGAAGGGCGTCTTATGATGGACGTGATGGGATCGCCCTACCTCGGCTATGCCACAGATCTGACAGCGGTACTGGTCTCGTTGGCGAGCTCGATCACGCTGCGAGGGCCAGTTTGGACCATAATTGTTAGCATCATTGGTCCACAACCCCTGGTCACGCAGATCAGCCACTGTTGATTCATTGAGACTCAGCCAATAACCCGTGGTCTGTAACTGGCTGGGAGGCAGTGACAGGTTCCCTCCACCCAGGTGTTCATGGGTGTACCAGCGGATTTTTCGGTAGCCTACGACTTGTGTCATGACGCGGATTTCTCCGTGGGCTTTGGCGCCGCCAAGGACATTTGCTTCCTGGTGCACACTTAAGCGTTCGACGGTCGTCTCTCGACGGGGTTCCGTGTAATAATCCACATCCATTCGCTTGAGTTCCGCGACCGAATGTTCCAAATCCAAGTCTTCTACCAGGTATGAGACACCATCATGTAAATAGACTGCATCAGGATGCACCAACCATGCGGCGCTCGCCTGATCGACCTGGCCTATCAAGTGGGATCCTTCGCCATCTCCTACTTGCAGCAGGACGGATTCGGGGGAAGCACTTCGTAATGAGACGTGGTCGGCCGGGTATTGGTCTGCCATCCAGAAAAAACGGTCCCCGGAGATGTACAGTTCCCCACCCTCTTCTAGAACATTTAATAAGGCACACAAGTCCTCCAGAGGAACTCGACCAAAAGGCTCGCCGCGCCTAAATGGTAATTCGAAGGTGGCGCACCGGAGATGATGCAGCAGAATGATCAAGTTGTCGGGATTGATCAAAGCTTTTTCTGGTGTTCGCTCAAATAAGTACTCCGGATGATGCGCCAGGAACTGGTCTAGTGGGTCCGCCGAAGTTACAAACACAGACAGAGAGGTATCCCTAGTCCGTCCAGCCCGACCTGCTTGCTGCAGGGTCGCGGCAATTGTTCCTGGGTAACCCACCAAGACCGAAGCCTGCATACTACCTATATCGATGCCCAACTCCAATGCACTGGTTGCTACTACTGCATTGATACTGCTATCGCGAAGCCCTCGCTCGATCTCACGGCGTTCGGTAGCCAGATAACCACTGCGATAACCCCTAACTCTGGTACGATCACCCGACGTGTTTTGCCGTAAGTAATTGAGTAACAATTCCACCGTCCGCCGCGTTCGCCCAAACATGATAGTTTGAATGTGGTTCGCTGTCAATTGGCTGGCCAATTTAACGCTTTCTAATAAAGAGCTGCGGCGTATGCCCAACTCCCGGTTCACGATCGGGGGGTTGTAGACCAGGAATTGGCGTGCTCCCCGCGGAGCACCATCTTGATCAACCAGTTCCACCGGAAGCTCTACCAGGCATTCACTTAGCTCAACCGGGTTTGCGATTGTAGCGGAGGTCAAAATGAATTGCGGGTACGATCCATAGAATGCAGCCACCCGCTTCAGACGACGCATCACATTAGCTACATGCGAACCAAATACCCCCCGGTACGTATGGATCTCATCAACAACCACGAATCTCAGATGACGAAAAAACTCAGCCCACAGCGTATGGTGCGGTAAAATGCCAGTATGAAGCATATCAGGATTAGAGATCACCACCTGTGCTTGGGTACGGATTGCCTGACGCTGCCCGGAGGGAGTATCCCCATCATAGATGGCAGCTCGAGGAGCATCCCCCCCCGATGAAATATCGCTATGTATCCTCGATAACAATTGAGCCAATCCATCGTATTGGTCTTGGGCTAACGCCTTCGTAGGAAACAAATAAAGAGCTCGCGCCTGTGGATCTTCAAGCAAGTGGTTGATGACCGGCAAGTTGTAACACAGGGTTTTCCCGCTGGCCGTTCCCGTAACTATCACCACATTCTCACCGCGACGCACGTGGTCCCAGGTTTCGATTTGATGGATATATAAGGAACGCACTCCACGTCCCTGCAAGGCGATCCTAAGCGCCGGATTCAGGTCATTAGGAAGCTCTCCAAAGCGGGCTGGTCGGGCCGATATGTTGCGCCA
>JAQTMA010000031.1 GCA_028714615.1 Anaerolineaceae bacterium
AAAGATCGCCGGGACTTGAGCCTGTTCCAGATTGGGCTGCGTCTGTTGGAGAGACAATTGGTCAATGGCCTTTCCGTTCAAATCCTCTTGTTTTGCTATCAATGACAGCAAACTGTCAGGTGGCTAGTTTTATGGCTAATAAGTAATTAATTCCCCATTTATTTCGGCAACTTACCACGAATCTGTGGCGTCCGGTTAACTTCAGAGGGTGATTATACCAAGTATGGTAAGCCCGCGCCCTTGGTCTTGAATAAAATAATACAAGACCGGAAAATATATTTTGGAAGTTTTTCGAATTTTCTCACTCTTCGGCTCGAAAAATGGCAATATTATTTAGAATAATTGGAGCTGATCTGGGGTAGCTACAGGTACAGGAGAAAGGTTAAACGTGGCATATACCTTCCCCTTGAAATAGAGCGCTTCACATTCAGTCATCCACACTTTCCCGCTCCGAAGAGGTATCCGGTCGACGCCTTTTATATATCCTTGGCATTGGTAGGCGTTTAATATTAGGTGGTCTCCTGCGATCGATGTATATCGGGCAATCCCGTATCGATCCTGACTTGGGGACTCGGACCAATATTCAACAAATAGGTGCGGACGATTAACCGATTCAAGTAATTGGTTTATTGATTTTGATTTGGACCGAGGCGGGAGGCCATATTTACAGATCGCAACAAAACATTTGTGTGATGTGCATTGGGCTAATTGGATCATGATGGCCGGTTTAGATGCCGGAAACATAACGTCAAGGTCAGGGATCAACCGAACGGAAAAGCCCTTTTCATGTAAAATCGAAAATATCCTATCGCGGGGGATCAAAAATTCGGCTGACCCGATATCAGCAAAACCATCCACCAGCTTATCAAAATCCTTGTTCTGAACCGCCAGATCACTAAGGAAAGAATAAAGGTCGCCGTCCAAACGTATCAAATGGTGGCTGATCTCATGGAAATAGGTGAAATTTATATGGTCTTGATCGCTATCGGTTGGGTCTATGTATATTTTAGGTTTTGGCCGTAAAGGAGGTTCTGCTGGGAGATATCCGCCATAATCAAAATCGCTCTTCCTTTCTTCGATATCTATTCCCAGTCCTACCGCAAGCGGGTCATTTACGCCCTGATAACCTTTTGACGCATCATAGGAAAGTTCACTTTTAGTGGATCCGATTAGCTCGATGAGCCGCTGTTTTGCCTGTTTGAATGTCGTGATCTTTCCCTCCATGATTTACCGTCCCATCATCCACTTTAGAGAGTGATAATAGTTCCGCCATTGTTCTTTGGTCTCTGGTTTGATCTTCGCTCTATGCTCCATTCTTAGCATGATATCCACAATATCCGGTTCAAGTTCTCCGTCTTCCTTGATTAATTCCTGCAATCCTTTGGGCATCAAATCTTTGTCAGAGAGAGGCGGCCGATCATCATTTACTTCAACAAGCTCGCTCATAGGAACCTGATAAAAATTGGCGAGTTTTTCAAGGGTATCCAGTGATGGTTTCGTTCGTCCCCGTTCAACATCCGATAAAAATGAAACCGATAAATTTGCTTTCTCGGAAACTTCGCTAAGAGTCAACCCATGCTTGTTCTTCCGTAAGGCTTTTAATTTTTCTCCCAGTAACATAACGCACCTCCCCGGTTGGATTTGCCCCTATAGAAAATTTATAACCCAGAAGGAATCTCCTGTCAATACGGAAATTTTATCAAATTACGCCTTGACAGGAATCGAGAATCTCTATAGAATTACGCTGACAACGTAATCTTACTGATTTTCTGTTCTCGTATAACCCTTATTGGTTTTGACCAACCGAATATATTTTACCCGGGGCTAAAACGGCTGAGCACTCCTGCTTCAAAGCTATCTCGAATTGAGGGGCATGGAACTTGGTTTTCGCTTGGCTCACTTTCAAAGCAATCTACTTGCTTATGCCCCTAATCATGCCTTCGCCGCAAGGCGATTTTGTCTGGTCAATTAATGGAGGGAAAATGACTTTTCAAGGTACGGTAATCACAGAACAAGGTGTAACGTTCGCCATTGTGATTGTTAAGGAGTCGGTCATTGGCAACAGTTTTGAAGCAGACAAAGCGATCCGTGCGTTTCAGCCATTTTTCCCCGGCATCCCAGTCGTTTTAATGGCCCAGGACTTTCGGGGTGTACCCACGTATTATGGCCGGCGGGATATTTCGACGTTCATGGCCTCCGTCCCGCTCCAGGCGGTACGCTGGAAAGAATACACAATCTCATAGAAGCATGAATAACGCCCTGATGGGTAGATCCCATCAGGGCGTCGTACTGACCAGAAAGATTTTCAGAATTGGGGTTGCGATGACACTACCTGATCATCAAAACACATTTGATTTATTGATTGCCGGGATCCTCGCTGCGGCACGCTCGAATTGGCAAGTCCCTTATCCAGCTGTTTTTTCGCAGGCGATCAACCAACTTTCCTGTTTGCTGGCGTTTCGGCATGCGCCAATCCCTATGCCACTGCAAGATTGGATGTCCCTCTTCGAGCTTCCGATCTCGGAGTGGTGGCCAGAGGACCCATCAGTGCTGGGGATTCAGACAACCGAGCAGCTGGCATTGATGCTGTCCGGTCAACCCGATGATTGGTTGACTGAGTATTTTGAAACCCGGGAAATCGATATCGCTTCGATCAGCAAATCCCTGACCAGTTTCAAAAGTGAAATCGACCAACAGGAGATTAACACTCTGCGCCAGTGGTGCCGGCTCAACAATCAGCCGGATTTGTATTCCCAATTCCGCGAATTCCTGATCGCCCGCCCTTATGCCACGCTGTGGGAGTTGAGCGATTTTATGCTGGGCTGGTTCGGGCTACGAATGCCGATCCTGATCCAGGCTTTGTATGAGGAACCTGGCCCAGAGCGCATCCATCAGGGTCAATTCTGGGTTTGCCCATACTGTCATGGGATTTTGAAATGGCGTGCGGGAAAACCCAGCTGCATTCGTTCTTCGGTTTGCGGGCGGTTGACCAACCAATATCAGGAGATGCGGCCAATCCCAATCGATTCCAACCTTCGGGTATTGAAATATGGGGTTCATGAGCGTACTTGCGTTCCCGGCATCCCCGAATTGGCTTTGCGCGCGCAGTGTTTGCCTGACCAGATCGCCGGGGTTAAGGATGTGGTCCTTTGGCCGGGATTCGATGCGTACGACCTGCGGGTCACGTTCGTGGATAATCAATCCTGGGCGATCGATGTCAAGGACTTGCGCGAGGCGTACGGCTTACGTCGAACCATCGATCGCGCCTTAGGTGGCCTTTATTCCGTCCGGGAAGACACGGGGCTGGAATGGGAGCAGGCATTTTACGTTGTTCCGGACTTTCGGACCGAGTGGACCCCAGGATATCTGGATATTGCCCGGTCAGATCATCTACTCGCCGGAGAATCTGAGGTCCTCGCCACAAGTGAGATGATCGCACGGGTCCAGCACCGAGCCGCAATTGCGATCCAACATGTCGGAGGTGAGCATGTTTGAGCCCTGGCAAACATCGTTGGTCAACAAGCTCAAAAGGGCGGATGAGGACGGCGACCTGAATGAAGGATACGCTGCTCTCTGCCAGACCGAACTGGGGCTGTACTTGTTGGAGAAGCTGGAAATTCACGACCCGAACGAGCTTTGGGTTTTACTGACCAAATTCGATTTTCCCGAATACGATCAGTATGATCAGGCACAGCAGCGCGCGCTTTCCAATGCCAGGCTCTATTTGAATTTTGGGAGTGAAGCTTGGCGAGCCGCGCTCCGGGCGTATCAGGCGCTACCCGCTCGTTGGCGCATGTACCAGATTGGAGAAAACAGCTTGGAACGCGAAACTGGCATGACTCGCGTGACCGATCGCCAAGCTGGATATGAGCAGGCCCTTTCGGATCGGCCAAAAATCAAACAAGGGAACATCCGGTACCCGGATGAGAACGCTCCGGTTCACGTTGTCCACCCTGCAACCGGGCAAGTCATCTCCTTCAATCTTGACCCGGTTTTGACAGGATGGGCTCGTGAACAGGAGCCGACACAAACCCGGCTACCTGGCGATTTTCCCAACCGACCCACGACAATCCAGGTTGCCTTTACGGACCTGCGCGACTATGCCAATAAGTTGAACGCTCGGTTGCAAGCTCTATCGTTCCAAGAAGAAGGCCCCTTTCGGAATTGGGTTCAGGCTGTCGATGAAATTATTCGTTATCGCCCCATTTTGAAAGGATCAATTGGCAAATCTTTGGGCACGGTCAACCAGGGAAACCTGGAAATTGAAGGTGTGACCCACATCGCGGGTATGGTGGGAGCGGGTAAAACCACCCTGGCAGAGCTGCTTGCCATGTATGCAGCTGAGGAGCTAAGCCTGCGGACCACGCTGGTCGTTGGTGACACGCAGACTGCTCTGGATATTGCCAACCGGATCAATCGGTCGTTATTGGCAAATCGGGATATTCCGATTGCCGTGCCTCTCATCGGGCGGACCACACGTGGCGATCATTACCGTCGGCTAGCAAATTCGCCGGAAACGGCATCCGACCACTGGGGGATGGCCTGGCTCAATCCGACTTGCTTGATCGAAGGGCTTATTCCGTTAGAGGAACTGGATGACCCCTTTCCTCAAGGGGAAGAGCCCTGCGGAGCTCTCCTTCAGAAGACGAAAGGATCGCAGGAGAAGGAGGTCAAGCGGACATGTCCGCTTTTCGCCATTTGCCCCTCCCGGCAGCTCGACCGCCAGATCCCTGCCGCCAAGATTTGGGTCACCACGCCCCAGGCCCTGACCCTGGCCTGGCTGGCCGACCCAATCGACGTGCGAAGGTTTCGCTATGCCGAGATGGTTTATCACTACTCTGACCTGGTGGTTTTCGACGAGATAGATGCCGATCAGCAAGTGGTCGATGATATTTACGCGCCAGAGCGAGACTTGATAAATGATCGTTCCGGGGATCTCGGAGAAGCAGATCGGCTCAGCGCGGGATGGTTTGGGCGTTCTCCGCGCGATGCCGTGCTGCGGCGGCGCAGGAAGGCCCTCCAATTTTGCGGAATTGCCGCCGATCGTGTCAGCGATCTGATTGAAGGCTACCCATATCTCCAAAAATGGGTCAACCAATCGGGGTATTTCTCGCCGCTGCTGTTGTTCCACAAATTGAGTCTGGAATTGGATCGGGTGGGCAAAGGACAGGATCGCCCGGGTGCCAATACTGAGGAGGATACAGCCATTGAGGGTAATGAGGTCCATCGGTCAATGCTCGAGCGGGATAACCCCTACATGGACCTTTTGTGGGAATACCAAATGATCGACAAGACCGAACCCAGACGCGATAAAGGGCCCGCCATTCAAGGATTGTCTGATTTAATGATGGATGCACTTTACGGTGAGCCCGACGATTTTGGAGCGAATCAGGATGCCAAAAACTGGGTCCTTACTCAGCTTGCCGCTAACAGTCCCTCAGGGCAATCGTCAGAGATTGAGTCCGTGCAATTGGACGAATTAGCCCGGAAGCTAGAGCTGGCTGTTTCGTTATCAGCGTTGGAGTACAACTTGCACGAGATCTCCTACGGCTATCGAGAAGAGGACGAGGAAAATGACGGTGCTCCAGATTTCCAGGGGTTGAGCTACGTTCCGCGCGAATTCCTGGGCGCAATGCCTATTTCCCCATTAGGCCCGGCGACCGGGTTCCGATATGCGAATATCGAGCGCAAGAGCAGTCTTCCCCACGGCATCCGGTTGAACCGCCATTTAGCTTATTTCCGATTGGCATCCATTGGACGGTACTTTCTCATCCATCTAGATTCCCTGTTTAATGGCTCTGGATATCCAGGTCCAGCCGTGCTTTGCATGTCCGGCACATCTTGGATGGAAGATTCGGACACGCACCACTTCGCCGTTCAGCCGGTAGGGATTTTGGAGCCGACCGAGGCAGCCAAAGACGCCATCCGGAAGAGTGAGTTCCACTACTATCCCCAGCGGGATGCTCAAGGAAACGCCATTCGTGTTTCTGGTTCTGGAAACCTGGAAGGCTCTTTGATCAAAATGGCAATCGCGCTATCCAGCCGTCCGCAGGTTTCGCAATCGCTTCTGGGGCTGACAATGAACCGTTTGAAGGCGTTGGGGAGCCAGGATCCAGACTGGGCAGACCGGCAGCGCATCTTGATCCTGGTGAACTCTTATTCTCAGGCAAAAACCGTAGCCCAAACCATCGAGAACCAGATCCGAGTTGAGTTGCCCGATTGGCAGGTGTTTTTTCTCGAGCGTGCGAACAAGCAAGGTGGAGACATCGGGGAAGAAGATAACTGGCAAGATCCCTCCGGTGCTCGGAGCGTTGGCCGGCCGGAATTGACCGCTTTTGGGCAACGCACCACTGCTCCAACAGTATTGGTGGCTCCCCTGCTGGCCGTCGGGCGCCGTCACAATATCCTGAACCAAAGCGGCGCGGCGGCTTTCGGTGCGGTGATCTTCGCAACCCGCCCGATGAAAACCCCGGACGATCTTTCCCGTTGGGTATATTGGATCAACTACCAAACCATCAAGTTGCTCCAGAATCCAGGAGATCCTGCCTGGGCGGGTTGCGAATCGCCATCCGACCGCTTGCTGAAGCTCCGCCGGATCACCAACTGGTGGTGGAGCCGGATCGACACGTACAAGAGTGCGGTCTCGATCAACGATCCCCGCTTGCGCCGCAGTATGGCGGCAACGATGGCAGCCACCATCATCCAGGCGACAGGCCGCTTGCTGCGCCGCGGTGTACCATTTCTGGCGTATTTTGCAGACTCCGCGTGGGCGCCGCAAAGCGCGAATTACCGGCCGGATACCCCACGCACCAGCTTGCTGGTGGAGATGATGGATATTGTCCAAGATTACTGCCAAAACCCGATAGGCGCCGCCTTATTTGGCCCCCTGAATCAAGCGCTTCAAAACATGGAAGGGGTGATGCTTTCAAAGGGCCAACCCACAGACGGGGCTGGGACGGAAGAACTCGAATCTGAGTTCGATTCAGATACAGATGAGACAGTTGAATAATCCTTTTGGCGCGCAGGCTACGAGTTGACCAACTGTAGGTGAGAAGGAGCACTACCGATCATGGAACCCACATCAAATGATATCCAGGCATTTCGCTTTCGCCTCAACCGTCTAGCAATGAAGGACCAGGGAGTGGCCGCGATTCCCTTCCCAATGATGGACCAGTTGGATCGTTTCTACCAATCAGTCGAGAAAGAATGCTTGAACCGGCAGCTCAAGCCCAGCGAGCGAGCGACCTGGCGTACGCTAAATGATGCGCTCAATCTATCGGCCTTTTTGGTTCAACCATTTGAATCTCTGAAGCGTCAAAGGATCGCGATCGCGCCCGCGAATGTCAGCCTGCCCCAGGCTAACCAGATCGGCACAGTGGTCCGCCAATGGTTGGGTTTTTACTCGTCCACGACCTTTGCGCGGGAAATGGAGCAAAAGCCAGATATTTTCAAACGGCTCTTGGAGCCCATTGAGTGGAAGCAAGGCTGGATAAGCCAGGAAGCCCTCTCCTTGATCGTCCCTGACAATCCGATCGATCCCGTTGCCTATTATGCGATCCCCAGCCTGATCGCCTCCGCTCTGGTTGACCGCCCATTTGAATACCAGGGGCTGCGGGTCAACTGGCGCATCGCCCAGCATAATCGCAAGCTTTGCCTGATCAGCCAACCGATTCAAGCCCATCTCAAGATTGATGACGCGGACGAGAGAGGATTTTTTGTCATCCGGGTCGAGTTTACCCTAAGGACAATGCCCGGCACGGGGGATAGGGAGCCATTTATCGATCTGAGCCTGCACTGCCGGCGGTATATCGAATCGATTAACAGCTGGTCAACGCGCAGCACAGGAACCATCCTGATCGAAACGCCTAGACCTGTGATTTCCTCCTGGCCGCAGCGGTCTCCTGTCCAGGTGCCCTTGATTTTTGCGAAGAAGGGGAGCGATCTAGCATCCGCCTATTATCGCCATCACGTGGATGATTTCCTCGGCGCCCTGCGAGCCCTTCCAATCCGCAAGCCTCGCGAATTGCTGCAAAATCCAACGAGCTTTTGGAATGCTCACGATCCCAGCCAGGATGGTTATTACCTGGTTTATCATGAGGGAACGTATCCGAATCATCCGGTAGAAACTGGCTGGCCCTTACCAGACCAGCAGGCAATGTACCAGCAGTTCCGTCGGAATTTAGAGGGTCTCCTGATCCCATTGGAGCCAATCCGGAAGGACAGGCGTTTTTATCGCAAAACAACCCCCACCGCGGCTCTTCACATTGGAGACCTGCAAGATCGCAAAAAGGTCGACGCAGATGTCGTAGATGGTAAGGTGATTTCCGCACCAAACGACCATCTGGGAGAGCAAATTGCCAAGGCGCTCAAAGAGGTATGGCTAAAGCGCCGCGCCAGCCCGCAGGTTGTTCTCCTATGGTTCACACCCAAAACACGGGATGCGATTCGGGAACGCTTTGATCTGATGACGGAAGGACACGTGCCACTGCTATTGGAGGAAATCTCACCTGAGCTATATCAGCCCCTGGTAACGGACCAGGAGTTTGATGTTGGGTTGCTGTGGGAGGGCGGTCCTGATCTACAAAAAAGCCGCCAGCAGTATCGCGAGAAAATGTCAGATTACGAGTCGGCGTTGACCGGCAAGCGGAAGAAGCGAGTCTCTCAATGGACATCCAAGCTGCGGGGGATCCGGAACAAATCTACACTGCCAGGCTCTCCCACAGATCCCCCGGAAATTTTGGTTCTGATCGAACTGCCCAAGCATAAGGACACCAAAGCGGAAGAAATGCGCTCCCCGAAAGGCGCCATCCGGGAGGCCTGTATCCAAACGCGGTTTCTCTCACAGTTTATCGTAACCGTAGAACACCCCGAAAAGAGCCCGGACCGCGAAGATGGCAAGCCTGTCAGATCGGATTTCTACCGGGTAGAAAACGCCCTCACAGATCTTGTTTTACGACAGACGGGGATCACAATTGGCTCCTGGCAGGCGTTCCATCAGCGCTTGGAAACCTCCGGGACACTGCCGGAGGCCGAACTGATCGGGCTCTACCGGGCTACCACAAACAAGTACAATTTGGACTTCCCGGTCGCGGTACGTCTCACACCCAGTGGACGACACGCAGAGATGACTTTCCCCGAGAAAAATGGCACATGGTTACCCTATCCGCAGGCCTGCGCCCAATTGGCCGAAATTGTTGTCCGCAACCGGTATAAAATTATTTCCCGGAAAATCGGACAACCGTCGATACCGAACGATGTGTGTCTTGCCCGCGCGCAAATCCTGGCATTCGTCGATGAGATTATACGGGGGCCTGGAAAAGAAAAGATCGTATTCCTTGAAGCGCTCCATTTTCGGCAGCAGTTGATGAACCATCTACGAAACGGGGATATGAAGCTGAACCAGTACCCCATCCCAGGGAATGGCACGCTAGCGCCGAGCCAGCTGCCGGGTGTCCGCTTGGTCCGGATCCTGATCGGGGAATCGCCTCAATACATCATGGCTGGGCCAGAGCCCAAGGAACCTGGCAACGCCCTGCTGGAAGCGGGGAAGTATGGAGACTTCGATGTGTTTTACAGCATCGGGGAAAACGCCACGGTCAATAAGCAGTTGGTCCACGAAACGACCAAGACGGCTGAATTCCGACATCCGGAAACCCCGGATGATCGGGATCCAATCTCAAAACAGGATTATGCGCGGCGCGCGTTCAAGCATTCGCAAATGGTGGAGATTGTCCCGTATTTTATGCAGCCTGGCGATGATCCAGCAGAGTTGGCCTGGATCGCCCACCGACTTCGGACAGCATTGAATTGGTCAGCCGGGAACACTCTGTATCCGCGGCCAATCCATCTGGCAAGCGCATTTTTCGCGGATATGACCTCCCTTTATGAGGCCGATGATGGTGAAGATGAACCATAGGTAATTAGGTCAATTTCATTCGGAGATACGCACTTGGGATTTTCTAAAATGAGTTGGAGCGCTAGCCGCAAGTACTCGATCGCTAGCGCTCTTTCTATACCAGATGATATCCTAGCTTGATTCATTGACGGGTTATCGGGGGAAGGAGAAGAGCTATGTACCAGTTCTGATCGATATTTATATAGTCTCCCGATATCTGTCTTTATGGTCTGCGCCGTTCTAGTTGAAGATGGTAAAAGACTGTTTAATTCGATCATACGTTTGATTAAGTTTTGTTTTATTCCCTTTTGGTTTTTCACTGTTAAAAGTGCTTCCAGGCCAACGATCGCACCGATTAATGAATCAGAATCGTCGTCCCTTAAATAACACATGTTTAGTCTGTTTTTCGCCAACATAACTGATTGTGGTGGGTAAAGAAAAGGTCAAGGCAATACTTTCCGATTCGTTCCACTGTCTTCTCATCGAGTACGGGCAAGTCCTCTTTCGACCACCAGTAGTCATTCTCAAAAATAGAGGGATACACTTTGATCGAAGTCCCCTCAAGCGGCGGGAGATGCGCTTTATAGCTCATAGCCCATTCGACAGGACGAATTAGGACTTGGGCATATCCTGTTTCTTCACCTATAACAATCCGATTGGCTGCGAAAAATGAATTGATGAAACCAAGAGGATAGTGATCTACCTCTCGTAATAATTCGGTCAATTCCCAATAATTGGTATTAGGAAGTCCCTCGATCCGAATTACCAACATGTGGGAAGCAGAACTGTATACAGAGCGATGAATTGGGCGATTATATGCTGTTCTCGTAGCCCTTGCCCGATGAAAATCTTCATCCATTTTTTCAATGCTTACGAACTTATCTATCTTGTGATGTGTAAATGAAAACTTCTGAAATAAGATTGGTACGCAAATGTCCAGATCTAATTTTTCTGAGTAAATCCAACGATCGATTGGTCCATACACAATATCAAATTTGTCCTCGGCGAATGCTGTCGTCTTGAACAAATGGAGATAGCGATTTACAAGCATCCCGGGGATAGCCAGGACCTGCCATGCAAAAAGAGATAATTTTAATTCATTGCTGCTAAATCCTGATTCGCGGGTTGAGGTAAGGTAAGTTCTAACCCGAGCATCCTTAATTGCCTGTTCCTATAATTCACAGAACGATGACCTTCCCCAGATATCGCCGAGCCGGTTCCCTCTTTGGTCACTGAGCATGCTAGAATAGTCGAATGGGTTGGAATAGAAGGCGTACGGGTTGATTGATATTTCTGGCAATCCATTTTCAGATTGACGAATTTGAGGCCATTTAGAGTAACGCTCAATGGTATACTCCTCATTGAGGTACGGTTCAACCAAGGATAATCCGTCATGGGTAGCAGCCAACATTTTGCGGCGGAATAATTCCCGTTGTGTAATAGCGTCCATAAAGCGACCTTATGCGATACGGTAAGGCGAGGAAGAACTCTTCACTGGTGTTTCAACTTTAATATTCGGGTCTATTGGGTTATCAATATCGAACGGGGTGGGGCCAAAGGAATCTTGATATGCAAAAGCAAATACTTCTTTATGATTTAAGTAGTTGCGAATAGACTGCGCAGCAAGTTCGTGATTTTGATTGGGTCCTAACCAGACTTCAGGGATATTCAAAGGATCATTATCATCGTTTGTTAATTTAATTTCGACATAAGGTATTAGCATTGTATTTCCCGACCTGAATCTAATTTCTGGAGATGTATCTGGAATTATATCCGAGACCAATCTCCACTCGCATTCTTCAGAAAATGATGGATGTTTAATTCGCGGCGCTAATCTGATAAATTCTATCTCTATATTTTCCAGAGCTTTCTCTGCGCGCTCTTTAAACCGTAGTCTTTTTAGTTTTTCAAATCTATTAATTCTTCCTGTCAAAAAGTCTTGTATAAATTTCGGCGGAATTTTGCCTTCCTCTGTGTACTCACATCTTACCAGTGAAAACCCCTGATCCTTTGTGATGTCGTATAGAGGTGAATTGAAATCGAGACCAATGCTTACGCCATTTGCGTTTTGGCAATAACCCCTCCATTGACTTAATTTATCAGGCTCTGTGGAAAATGAGACTGTATAAATTCCATAATTGCTCTTACGCTTGACAATTTGATTCAATCGCTTGTAAAGTTCACCAACAAAAGCCCTCTCGCTTGAAGTAGTTAGCGTTTCCTCAAACATCTCGATAAACTCTAAAATAATCCAAATAGCGTGTTTTAACTCTTCTGAATCATTCAAATATTCGACGTTCGATGCCCAGATTTTCTTAGAATCAACAATACCCATAAAACCCGCGGGTGAGGTGTAATGGTAGAGAAAAGTTTCTGGATGTAGTGGATCGTCATCAACTATAATTTTCATTGTTACCCTCCAGCATTCACTTTGTGCATAGGTCAAATTAACAGGTGAGACTAAAGCGTTCCCAGAAAAACTATATATGATGTCCTGTCCCGATCTAAACTTGATCTCATAGTTCAGCACGTGATCGATTTCTCGATCAGTAAGGACATAAAGAGTCCCCACTTCGACATCAATATAATCGATTTCTCGTTTGGATTTCCAGCCATTAAACTCAGCATTTGAAATCTTTTCACCTTGCATTGTTAGAATTTTCTGAACGCTGGCATTTCTTTGCAGGCTATCGATCAGGTTTCGGCCGAGACCAGCTAATTGCTGATTGCAGATGGCGACGACCGGAGATATCTCAATCAACACCTATCTTATCGCTCGGACCGCGTCGCGAATAAACCGAGCATAATCATTATTCAATCCACACTCGATCGATAGTTTATAGAACTCCTCGCCGGCATCTCGTAGATCCAGCCCTTTCAAGCGAACGGAATCCCGCGCGATAGCTCTCAAATCGGACAAATCGCTCCCTGACACATATTCTTCGGACACAACTCGCTTCCAGAATTGGTAAATCACATCTGTGGGAAGATTTGGACCGGCGATGAAATATCCAAGATAATGTGCAAAGGCAGGGATCTCGATGATCCCTAGCCCTGCTTTACCGCTGTTTTTCTGGAGCCATTGCATCCTCGACCGCTTGGAACCAATGATGAGTTCAGGATCCACAAACCATTTCCACCTTGCTTCCGGGATGACTCCCCGTTTCCATAATCGCCGGAAGAGCGCTGACGCCGATTGGCAGGACAATGCCACTTCTTCAGGTGATAATGAATGAAAAGCATCGCCAGATCGGATCTTCCGATGCAGGTTTTCTTCATCTTGATCAAGGTCGATCCTGGTCGGTAATGGTGGTTTCATTCGTGCTCCTCCTCTTGTTATCGGCCTTTCAAACGTACCCTGGTCGCATTCTCTTCATCGGGGATATCGATCTCGTAGACTGATGCGGCCGGAACATTGAATTCCTCCTGGTGGGAGACCAAGATAATCCGCTCCAAGAATTGGCTGAGATTATGCAATTCCGAAATGGTGTTCTTCAGCCCTTCCTTGTCCAGGCCACCGAATCCCTCATCGATAATAACACTCTCGATGCGCCGCGAATCACGCCGAACATACTGCCCGATCGCTAGCGCCAGACTGATGGCAATACGGAACCGCTGGCTACCAGACGCCAGGACAATCGGAAGGGGCTGTCCATTCCCCGTTTTACGGTCATACACAACCAAGTCCAGGGCTTGGTGATTCTTCCCTTCCTCTCGAAGCGCTAACCGGCTGCGGCCTGCGGAAAGATTATCCAGTGTACCGGAAGCCAGATCGACAATTGCATTTTCCGCCCGGTTGATTAGCCTGGCACGGATTCCCCGATCGCCGAACTGAACCGCCAGGATTCCATAGAGGTACTCCTTGCGCTCAGCCTCCCGCAGGCTTGTTTGTGTCGCTACCCTTTCTTTTTGGGCAGAAGTCAAACGCTGTAAATCTTGCTCCGCCTCGACCTTCTGTTTACCCACCTGGGTCAGAGCATCTTGTGCCAAACCGAGCATCTCATGAACCTTCTGCGCACTCTGGTGGGCAGCGGCAGGGATGATCAGAATTTCCTGATCTAGCTCGCCGATCCGGCGTGTACAGCGTTCGGCAGCCGCGCGCGCAGTGCTCAGAGTATGATATTGTGTGTTCGCGCTATGTAAGCCGGCAAATTCGTTCCGAAAAGACTGCATGGTGACTAGCGTGATGGCTTCACCGATCTTCTGCCAGGCCTCCGGTAGCTGTCTGATTTGCCCCACCAGAGTATCTTGGATTTCAGCTTGTTTTGCTTGATGGCGGGACAATTCATCGTGAGCATGAACCTGCCGGCGCCCAATTTCATCTGTTGATTTTTGAGCAGTTGCCAGATTGGCATTCAAGAGTCGCTGCTCAGCCTGCGCTGCGCCCAACTCTGCGGAGGACCGATCCCGTAGCATGATCCCACGGGAATAGACGTCACGAGCCTGATCCCAACCACTTGGCAAAGTTTGCCTTGTCTCGCGCAGGGATTTTTCTTTCGCCTCCAGCAAAGCCCAATCGGTTTTCCGAGTCTGCTGTTGAGCTTGGA
This sequence comes from Anaerolineaceae bacterium, assembly GCA_028714615.1. Next base: position 14,443 of record JAQTMA010000031.1, read on the forward strand.
GCGCCTTTAAGCTCTTTTCCAGGTCGCTAGCCTTTTCTCCCTCATGGCGAATGGCGGTTAGATCATCGGTAGCGGGGTAGATAGTCGCCAACCACCCGCTGGAATTCGCGGGCATGGTAGTGGCGACTTTCGATTGGTAGACAACAGAGAGATTTTCAAAAGATTCTCTCAAAGCCTCCACATGTCGGTTGATTTGATCATCGGAGCCCTGCAAACTCTGTTTTTCGCGAGCCAACTTGCCATCGGTATCGGTAACGTCGGTACGCGCCTTGGCATGCTGTTCAGTCACGCGGAGGAGGGTAGTCGCTGCCGCGCGATAAAGCCGATCCGTATCTAGCAAGGCCTGTTTTTGGTGTTCTACAGTAATCTCGAGCTCATTGCGTTCAGTCAGAATATGGGCGGCATCCAATCCCTTCCCGCAATACCGGCAAGTTGGTTCACCGACCACCGATTCGAACATTTCTACTCTGGTGTTGGCTTCATCCAATAATGTTTCGGCACGGGTCCGATTTTCTCGGCAACGCCACTCCTCGGTAGTCGCGTCTTGAAGCTGCGCCGCGAGAGCGTCCCGCTCGGCTACCTGTTGGGTCAAACGATTTTCCAAACCATCTATGACCTCTTCAGATGCCTGGCGCTTGTTTACACTTCTTTGGAGTTCCAGCCTTTCGGTGGCCAGGCGCGAAAGGTCCCGGAGCGATTGACAGGCGATATTTGCGCTGTTGGACTGGTTGGCGAAGGATCGAGCCTGTGTATCCAGATCGGACGGGTAACCCGCTACCACCTTTCGAAGACGCACTGCCTCTCGATTATCGTCATCAACCCGGTCCAGCAATGCGATGGTTGGCGCCAATCCGGCCACCTTTTGCGATGCATCCATCCATGTTTGGCGCACGGCTTCGACGCATGCATCCTGAGCAACGACTTTTTCAGCCAATACGTTAGCCTGCGTATGTGCTTGGGCGAGGGGTTCCAGTGTCGCATCGTACTCAGCTTGACACCGCACAATCTCCTTGGAAGTCGTTGACAGACGCGTTCGAGCTGCCAGAACAGTCTCCAATATCGGCAGACACTGTTGCAGTTCCTGCCAACGGTGGAACCGGCTGGCAATGCCCGCCTCATCAGCGGTCACCTTTTTCGCTTGTGCAAGTTCATTCAGGCAAGTCTGTCTTTCAGAAGATCGCATCTCCCATTCTTTGGCTTGCCCGAATAAGGTCGTCAGTTCGCCTACCCGACTTTGGGCGGCGGAATGGCCGCTCGCTGCCTGGTCAATCCGCGACTGTGTCGAAGCGATAAGCGCATCGGTGATATCTAGCATCCCGCGCAGCCGATCCCGATGAGCAATCGCGATCCCTTTCCAATGCTTTTCCCACTCGCGCGCTTTCTTTTCAAGCGCTTCATACCGAGATAAGTCAATCAGTTGGGACAACACGTCATAGCGTTTATCGATAGGCGCGTCCAGTAATGAGTCGGAATTATTCTGCATGAGCAGGACCGATGACGTGAAGGTGAAATAGTTTAGACCGACCTTTTTTGTCACCCATTCATCGAAACCCTTATCCTTCTCGGTCCCCGGGATGGGAATAATCTGGTCCGGGTTACCTCGAATCAGGGTTGCTGCGCTACGGGTAGCGAGCCCCTTTTTCGGGATCGTACGGCGCACACGGTATTCCTGGTCGCCGACCGTAAAATCAAACTCAATCACCGCGCGATCGGACTGGTGATTGATTAAATCCCCATAATTCTGGGCCTGGTTGCGGTAGATACCAAACAGCACAAAGGTAATGGCATCGAAAACGGCTGACTTTCCGGCGCCATTCTTTCCCGAAAGAGCCCACAAGGAGGCATCACGGAAGTCGATGGTCTGCGGTTCACGGTAACTCATAAAGCCAGAAATCGTGATCTTATTCGGGATCATAACGCCTCCTACAGGTCCACCATCAGTTCCTCAGCCAGTGCCAGCAGATCCTCCCGGTCAGCATGATTGGCCAGGGTCTCTTGAAGATAGGCGCGGACAGTTCCGGGCACGTCATCTGTGCTTTGCGATTGAAAATGGGCTGCATCCTTAATTACGTTGCCCTCAGGAGAAGGGTTCAATCGGCAGCAGCGCGGGAAAAGGCGGCGAAGATCTTGAGCTATTGCTTCGGGATTATCCTCTCCCGGGCGGTAAGTAAAATTGCATTCTACAATGGCTTGCGCGGCATCCGGATATCGATCGGGGAGCGTGGGTATCTCCTCGCGCGGCTTCGTAATATCGACCCGGTGGAGGGATGTCGCGTGTAGTGGCAAGGTGTGCGGTTCCCTAACCAGTTTCCCACGGCTCACCTCGAGCAGAACAACACTTTTTTCGTCTTTCGCCTCGCCGAAATCAAACCGTTCGATTGAACCTGAATATCGGGCGTTCGTCCGATTAGGGAATGGTTGAGGATCATGAATATGGCCACAGGCCACATACGTCCACTCAAGCGGCAACTCGACCGGGTCGAAAAGGATGTCTTGCGTTTCTCGGATCTGATAAAGATTGTGGACTTTTGATCCGCGTACATTGATATGGCTAACAAGAATGGAAGGTAGGTCTTCCCGAAGGTTTTTCCCACGAATATAGTTCAAGCGTTGGATCAGTGCATTCTTCAGGAGGCGGTTCATTTCCTCCATCGTGGAATACCCTACCTTTTCGCCTTTCAGATATCGGGAAATGGTAGGATATGGCAAGAGGGTGAATTGGATTTGTTGTCCAGAGCGATCCGCTAGGCGCATGTAGGACCACCCTGGAAACAGGTAGAGACGCCCCGAGGGATAGGGTTCGTCGGCTGGTGGTCTCACCGGTGACGCCAGGCTCATCATCTCGCGAAAAAGATTAAAAAACTCTTCGCTGTCGTGATTACCGCTGATCCCCAGGATCGTGCCACCGCGCAGCAAGAAAGGGCTGAATATTTCATTGATATCGGTGACAGCGCCGCGAACTTCATCAATTTGGGTGAAGTTGCTAAAGAGATCTCCTGAAACGAGCATCGTATCCACCTGCTCCGACTCAAGGTATCCGGCGATTTCGATAAGCCGGGCTTTAATGTCGGGCTGGCGTTGGATTTGTCCCAGACGATCGTTCAAATGCCAGTCACTGGTGTGCAGAATTTTCATATCAGCCTCCGAATATTAGCGATTGCTTTCCAATTCCGCTTCAAGCTCTTCAATCGAAGGAGAAGAGCCGCCGGCATCTCCCGCGGATCCACCATACGCGACTTCTGCTGGTCGCATTGCCCAAGCCGGAAAGGGAACCTTAATGAGCATGGGTTCGCGGAATGTGTCTTGGACAATCAGTTTCTCATCGGACTGGAGATTGGCTGTCTTCTTACGGGTAGATTCTGACAGGAACTTCCAGATTTGCTGTCCCATCTCTAAACTGCCGCTGCGACCGATCACCTTGATCGCGGAGTTCTCGAAAACCCGCTCCGAGATTTTGGATGCCTGCTGCTGGGCGCCGAGCAAGATGACTCCCCGGCTGCGCATTTCCGAAGCAACCAACTCGATCAGCTGGGTGATCGCATCCCGCCCGCCGCGCGGCGCAAATCGGTTCAGTTCATCCAGGGCAACCAGGTAGACAAGGCCATCCACCGCGTTGGGACCGGTGCGTTCGTCCACAATCTGACGAAGAATAGTCGCCACGACAAACCTTTGCAAATTCGCGTTGCCGGTCAGCCCATTCAAATCAACGATGATTGGGGCGGTTGTATCCTGGGAGATGACGTCCAGTGGATTACCCCTCAGGTCCTTGCGGCGCAAAACGCCCTTACATTCGGCTACGATCTTACCAAGCCGCCGGGAAAGCTTGCGCCAGGTGCCTTTGTAATGGCTCCCCCAGTTCCCAGGTGGCTGATTGCGCGACATCCATTTGACCCAAGCCAGTAAGTCATTAAATGTCTGAGGGACCGCCTCGGGATTAAGGCCGCTGCCATTACCGCCAGCTTGCCCGGCGCCAGATTGAGTATAAAATTCGGCAGGGTTCAACGACCGGAGTGTTTTGCCAGCTCCATCGTCCGTTTCTCGGGTCAGCCATGCGTCGATATCGAGGACAAGGGCACTGAAATTGCTGTCTTCCGCGTCTTCATCCGCGAACAGATACAGCAACAAACCACGCTCTATGATGTCAGCCAGGCTCCAGGAGTATGGAGTTGTGGTTTGCGATGGAGTCGTAATTGCCGTAGTTGCGTCAACATCTTGCGGGGCAAGGAAACGAACCCCTTGAAACGGTTGAGGTGTTGTCACGCCTAAAGCCTGCCAGCCCGGCCCATGCTTTGTGGGGTCGAAATTTCGGTTCGGTTGATCGATGGTGAACAGGTCGAACCCCTTCACGTTCAAGATAATCGGAACCACCCGCAATCGGCCGATCTTAGCGGGTGTTTCATTGAGCTGCCGTTCAGCCTCCGCCAAGAGTCTTTGGATGGTGAAGAGCAAGAAAGAAGATTTCGTCCCTCGACCAGCCACGCCGTTGACGTTCATGTGGCCGCCGTTCGCCCCTAGCAAATAATCGAGGTCGATTTGTCCGACGCCGGCTGTCCCCGCGCCGCCATTTTGAATTTGTCCGATGGACATCGGCGACTTGTTTTCATCCGAACCATAAGCCCGTTCCGCCTCTATCTCATTACACAGATAGACCCGGCTTTGATCCAGCGGAGGCGTGAAAACGTCTGGGATGGTGCGCAAGATACGAGCAGAGGCATAGGTCACGCCGTTGGATTCGAAGGGTGGCTCTTCCTGTGCGTTGCCATCGGTCACATCCCGTGCCTCGCTCATATTCTTTTGCCGCGCGACCCGAAAAACTTGGTCAACCACCGCATAAAACGTGAAGGAGCGCCCCCCGATCACGCATTCGGTCCGAATGATCTGGGTATTCTCCACCAGCGCGCCACGGTCAACCCAAAAATAAAACTGATCTGCGGTGGCTTCTTTGCTGGCAGGCGATGCAACCCGGCCGATGACCGGGGACTGAGGAGCCCCTGATGTGGATGAGGAGCTGGCTTCGGGCTCAAGTATGGTTGTTTCTACAATTGGATCTTCCATGATCGCCTCCAGCTAAATTCCTAATAGGCGGAAAAATCGTTGATCGATCAGGCTCTCGGGCTCAAAAACCGAGCTGAGCGACTCCTCCGCGAATACGATCGGCTCGAGAGACACCGCGGCGCGGCTGTATGATTTTTGACGGCAGCGGTATTCGAAGATGGCCCGGGAGAGTTGGTCGGCGAAATCCCATCCCAAGCCCTGCTTTTTGAACCAATCCAGCGTAACTTCTACGCGGACGTACCCTGATGTTGGGGACATGCCAGGATCGTCGCAAATCTTCAGGTACCAGGTCAGCACCGCGAGGCGCTTGGCGGGGCGGATGGTGAAAGCCGGGGTGCGTTCTCCAGCCTTCAGGTCATAAAGAAGAGACTGCCCGTCAGCGTGCAAGTAATTGCGGTAATGCCATTTGATCACCCCGTACATCGGGCTGGTATCCCGATCAAACCCGCTCGAATGCTGCTCCAGTCGGCCATCCACAATGGTCGGTAAATCCGGCGCTTGGGCGATCATGGCTTCTTCGAGGACGATCATCTCCTCGCGCGACCGCGAGCTGGTGACGCTGCTCAGTTTTTCAAAATTGGTGAGGGCGTCCGGGTTTTTGGCAGTCGCCGGGAGCAAACGGACGCCTTTCTCTTGGATCGCGGCGCCAAACGACTCTATTTCCTTCCAGGGGAAAGGATCCACCGGCATAGACAGAACCGTTTCCCGGATCCAGTCATCGCGCCGGATGGTCTGGCCGTCCAGCCACATGGCGATCCCCCCGATTTGGGACAAACGAAGGGGAATCGGTGAGCGCTGGGCCGGGGACCGCAGCCAGGCAATGACCTCGCCAACGTCCTTTCCATCGATGAACCGCACCGGTGAAAGCGGCCAACGGGCTGGAGTCCAGTCGGGTGTCTGGTCGATGCGGATTGCCGTCCAATCATCGAGCGCTCGCTCGATGTCGAGCTCGATTTTCTCGTCCTCCTCATTTGCATTTGGAGGTTCACCGATGGGATCTGGAAGCGGCGAACCTCCCTCCAGACGTTTCCCCCCATTATTGCGTACGAAATCCAAGCCCATGACGCCCTCCTAAATGTTGAGGCTTGCCAGTCGGTAACTCATGGCCTCCCTGCTAACCAAAAACTCGCTGGCCAACCGCTGCGCGAGATATCCGCGTTTGGCGCCCGGACTGATCTTGGATTCTGAGCTAAATTGTTCAGCGAGTTGGCGAACTGAGTACTCTGGCATGAGCAAGGTCGCAGCAAACTTATTGGCCTCGGCTTCCTTGGCCGGGTCGTTGATCATGATCATATCGTTCGCAATCTGGACTTCAGAGATCTGAGGTAGCCTTCCATCATTGCTCGGAAGCTCATCAGTCCCGTCTTCGTTTTGCTTGTACAGCAAACCTTCAGTAATATAAAGGCCGCCCACCGCAATCTTGCGTGCTTTGTCTCGAAGAGCGGGGAGGAAATGGAGCACGTAATGCCCCAATTCATGTGCGACCGAAAATCGTCGTCGGACAATTGGGTCGCGTTTTTCGACCAGGATGCAGCCAGTGTAGATAGTACTAGATCGGTTGGCATACATGTATCCCGCGATTAGTTCGTCGTCACCTAGAATTGTATCGACCCCTTGTCCGGTCTTCTCGGCCATAAACAACGCCGCGCGCTGGCAAGTTAAATTCTCAAGCTCGGCCATCCAAATCGGCACCGGGAAGGCTTTCACCAGGCGCTCGAGAGGCACGATGCCAACAACGGGTTTGCCAAGGCCCGCGAGGTCGCGAACGTACGCGACTGCGTCCTCCATATTCGCTATCGGCGGGGGGTTAATCATGCTCATTCGATTTGTCCGTCATATCGCTGGCGTGTGGTTCCGGCCGTTTGGCGCGTCGCGCCGCTGCCATTTGGGCCTGGCCGCGCCCCATCATGATCTGAATGGCTTTATCCCGGAAGGTGTCCCAGAACCGCTCGCTGGCCCGGATCCGCAGCTGCTCCCCGAGCTTCACGATATCCGCAAAGCCCAGCCATTCTGGTAAGGCGACCCGAATATCGATCAGGCGGCGAGAGAGCTCCCGATCCGCTTCTGGGATGGTGCGATCGCCGACCAGACTGGCAGCCACCTCGCCCACGGTGAGTGCTTCATCGGTTTCTTCCGGTTCTATGAAAGCGCTGGGTAGGTGGGTACGAAGGAGTTGGCGGATTTCCTCAGCTTTTTCGCTCAGAGGGGAGAGACCGATTTCCTCGGCATATGCCTGATTAATTTCCATCAACTGGCGGTCCAGTTCCGCGTCCACCTGCGCCAGCTGAAGAACGGCGAGCACGCCGTCCAGGTCACCAGTATCCAGCGCTCGAACATACTGATCGATCGCCCGATCGCGCGAGTATGTATTATTGTGCTGGGTCATTTTTTGGGTCCTTTCTAATCTGACGAATGGCCCGGTGGTTCTCTTGAAGTCGCATTCTTGCCCTGGCCAACCGCATGAGCGCTGCCCCCTCTGAAATTCCCAAAGCAGCGGCCAAGTCAGGGCCATTCAAGTCCTCGAGATAATACATCCAGAGCACTTGTCGGTCTGATTCGTTTACGACCGATAACTGTTCCGACCAATACAGCTCTCGATCCTCCAACTTTGTCCGAAAAGACGAGGAATAAAGAGCTTGGTCCAGTCGATCCTCACCGGTCAATGCCACTTCATCGCCAGCTTGCAGGGAATTTGCGACGATTGAATGCACTTCTGCACCCATTGGAGTATCTGTTTCGAAGAAACGCTTCGCTTGATTATGGCTTTCCCGTCGCTGTTCCCGAAGCTTGTTCACCGCAATCGCCATCAGCCAGGCATGAAGCGACTTGGACGGATCATAATGCTCAGCATCCCGAAGCGCGATCTCTGCGGTATCCTGAAATACATCGTTCGCCAAGTCTTCGATCGCTCGCTCCCCTTCCGCAAGGCCGGAGATCGCGACCTTGATCCGAATGTCGGTCTGTAGGCGCGTAGAAATTTCTACCAGCCCCCGGGCGAAATTCTGTCGGGATGCTGATCCTCCAACTCCTACTGCCTTTTGACTGGAGACAACCGGTTCTGATTTCAAGAGTCCTCCATTTTCTGCCTTCACCCCCTTTATGACATTGGAGGGGTATTTTTTAACAAGCAATTCCAAAATTGAGAATTAAGTCGTTATTTGCCCCAAAAGAAAAAATCCTGGTCATAACCAAATTGGGAAGGCCCATAACTACGCCGCCAAATCCAAAACTAGCTTCCTGGAGCCGGACGTAATCTGCACAAAGCCATACTTCCCATACCAGGCGATCAATTTCTCCAAAGGATACGGATCCTCGGGTTGTGCGATTGCCTCGATCCGCGTGAACTCGTTGCACCGAGCGAGCTGGATAAACCTGCGCAAAGATTGGCTTCCCAAACCGTCGCCCCGATGGTCGGGAAATACATAATTATCCGCGATCTCGATTAGCTTTCCTCGACAAATAAATTTGATCCAGCCGCAGGTTTTCCCGAACCGGGAAATAGTTTGTTGGCATGGGTTGTCTTCGTGATATATCAGCCAATAGACCTTGTTAGAGCGTGTCCTCACGTCCATGTGGTGGCTGTCGGCAGGATAACGGTTGTTCCATCTAACCTGGAGATAGTCCCTTCGCCAAGCGAACCAATCCTTGATTCCATGCCGAATGTGGTTATTTTCTTCGCCTAATCGTAAAAATTGGACTTCATGCTGAAAGAGATCTACAATCCCTGTCTTCCATTCTGCGTCGAGCCAGCTCTGCTGCTGCATCCCTGGACCGAGTATTTGGTTGGCCCACCAGGCATCATCTGACTTTGCCTCGTCTGGAAGCCGGTCCCGCAAGATCAGTTCGATTTGCGCCAAAGATAATCTAATCTCCTTCGTGCTTCCTGACATGGCTTCCAGAAAGTGCCGCAAGGCCTCAAGATCTTTACCCATTTCGCTTGGCCTTCACCGTTTTATCCTGCTAAATCAGGCCTATTGTTGATTGCATATTCCGTAATGCAATTCATTGTGTTTGCCAAAGATTTCGCTGCGCCAAGTACAATTTCATGGAGTTGGTCAATCGAATACCTGGGTTCGGTACCAGCAAGCACCGTCATCCGCTTTTGCCCGTTTTCCAGATCTTCAATTGGATTTTTCCGAGAAAATCCTATATCAAGCCCGGTGATGGTCGGTGGTTTCTCGTGAACCCAGGTATTTCTATATATATTTGCGCTCCGCCAATTTTTATCGCCATTAAGCTGTAGGATCATTTTTGTAATTTCGTGGTCTTTCTTACATTGGAACATGAACATTCCTGCATTCGCCGCATTGCTCGAAATATTCTTCTCTTTACTGATTTTTGTTCCTCGCTCTGATGATATGAAAGCCTCGTATTCCGAATTAAGATTTAAGAATTTAAGGATAAAAAACGCAAGATCCTCTCCCGCTGCATATAGTAGAAGCGTCCCGTAATCAAGATAGAATAAACTCCTCAAGTTTGCATTCTCCTCAGATGGTTTGGGGGAAAACTCTCGGTGCCACAATAAACATGCTCTTGCTTCAAACAAGCAAAATTGGATCTGGGTCAAACGATTGGCAGCGTCTCGGAGGCTTTCAAGAGCGCCACAAATATTCGTTCCGTTGATTAAATCCAATGTTTGTGACCAAATTGATTGATTTAAGGCAATATAGATCCTATCAGTGAGCCCAGGGATCTCGGCAGAAATTTTCTCTTCTGCCTCTGAAGATAATTGTCCGCGCATTTCCATGTTTATAGTTCTCCATTGCGTGTCTCGGCATGATCGGTTTCGCCAAAATTCTCTTCAATAACTTGGGTCTCAATACTTGACGGATGAATAGAAGTCCAGATAGGATGTTGCAACAATTCGGATTTAATTTTCGACACGTCCATATTCATCCTTCCCAGTAACCAATTGGAGAACTCGTCCTTCACTCCCGCACGCCCCGATCCGGTTGGTGGGGCTATTATTCGATTTGCGCAGCTAACCAACAAATCAGCCACCTGAAAAAATAGGGTACTTTTAGAGTCGAATACATGGACACTAAAACGAGTCAGTCGCCCGTCAAATTTGGGGATAGCGGCCGTATTGAATCTTTCCTCAAGGTTCGCTTTTAAGGCATTGTCTAATTTGGAACCTTGGGCGTCAAAAAACGCTAGCAAAGAACGAGGCGGCGCGACCCGAAGGGAAGCAAATTCATACTCGAGTCCCTGGACAATCGAATGGAAATGCAAATCTTCAAGAATCTCGTAGTCCTTGCGGTGCGACCCGGTATAGTCTACAGCATTTAGCTGGAACCGCACTGTGCTTGCTGAATCCAAAAAGACGTTGACCATTTCTTTGTAATCGGCGATGTTTCGTTCATCCAGATCCTTAAAGTGGAATTCCTTTATTCCCTTTGCAGCCTGGAATTTCATTAATTTTCGATGTAACGGTCTTGCGTCTGCGAGGAACCAAACGGTTCCAGTAAGAAGAATCCCGGTATTTTTCCCGCTCTCGTCAATGAAAACTGATATTGTAGGTTCACCAGGTTTGTCCTCCAATGCCAAGAGCCGCTCATCCTCTTTGAGGGTTCCCCTTTTCTTTCTGATTTCCGGATCGGCCAAGAGAATTTTGTACTGGTTTTGGATTCTGGCGCGCTCCCGCGCGATAGACCTGGATGATGTCAATTTCAGGTATTCCTCGAGGGAGAAACTACCACCCTTGAAAAGCTCTCCCTCAAAATGCTCCCAATAACGCCATTGAAGGATTGAATCGGAGTTTCTCGTGTCCTCATCACGATTTAATATATAAGCCACCTTATCTCTCAACGTATTGGTGGTTCCTTCGCGTAAATGGAAGAGTAACTCCCGCTTGTCCTTTTCGGTACGGACCTCGTTCCGGATTACAACGAGCCACTCCGTTTCGGTTTTTCCCCGTCGAGGGAAACCTACCTTTGTTGAGATCCTGATAAATTCACATTTTTCGTTATTCGGCTCACGTAGAGCGAGAAATTTGGATAGCATTTCGGAAAATCCATTAATGGTGTCATTGGTGGATGAAGAAAACCAACCCTCCAGCACGTTATCATCCTCAGAATCCGGATTGCTCCAGAGCGCCAGGAAGTTATCCGCCAGTTCCTTTTTCAACAGGTCAGTATCACTCATGTTCGCCTCTTTCGGATGAATCGAATCGGATCTAGTCCGTGAGATTACATAAGCAGGTTAGATTTTTCAAATACAACAATCTGCCAACCCAAATAATGAATGATTACGATTAGCCATGTGGAAATTTCTGGAGAATACTCTGCTGTGGGTGACCCGTGCATGACCGCATTTCTTGTTGGCCCCAACCATTCTTTCATAAATTCCACCAACATTGACCCCGTCGGTGAAGTGGAAAATTGGCCAGAAATATACTTTAGCTTTTGGTGAAGGCCATTAAGCTCACGTCCGGTTGCAAGATCGAAGACCTTTTCGCCTTTTCGACTGATCAAGTTACGCAAAACCAGGATATCAGTCAGAATTCCTTCTAAAAGAGATAAAAGTGCGGGTATCGCTAATGCGAACTTTCCTTGTTGATGCGCAGTCAGCGCATCCCGCAGATTAGGATATCGAGGACGGATAGCTTGAGATAACACAAAAGGTTGGAGAATGGTCGTTTCCGAACCGGGCGACCTGGTTTTGCTTATTAAGTCAGGTTCTATCCGGTCCCTCGAGTACAAATCGACGTTCTTCACACCGTTCAATAGATACAGGTTAAGAGTGGCGTCGAATGCTTCCTCAAAAGCTTTGCCTTTGACCACCCGCTCTTTGGATGGAAGTTTGGCGCCTTTTCGATATTGGTCTAGATAACCAAGATCAGGTAATTCGGGGATGAAAAGTCTCCCTGGTTCAGTTTGGGGCCATGCAGCAGAGGATGAAAGGACCAAGCGTGGCAATTCAGAGAGCTCGATCGCAGCTGCCGAAACGGCGTCTACCAACTGCTTACTTGCGTCAAATGTAACCCGGGAAATATCTAATAAGGTTGGTTTTGAGAGGCTTTGTAAAGCGGCCGTAAGCCCGGGAGTAATAGTCAATTGGGATACCATATTACCCATTCGCATCAATCCCTCGCGTATCTCGGAGGATTGGAACGCTTGATGCAAATTCGAATGAATCCCTGCCAGGACTGTCTCAACCCTTGCTATTTCCGTTACCGTGGCTAGGAAACCCGAGTTATTATCTGAGAGGATTTTTGCCGCAACTTGGCCAGCGCCAAATAATGCCTGATTAGACTTCCTGAGGTTCTCAACCCATGCCTGGTTTTGGAATATTTGAGCAAGAGCCTTGGACACATTCTGCCCAGATTGGCTAAACTGGCGAACAGCTTCAGTCAGGTGGGCGTTTACCTGTTCAATGTGTATCTTAATAACTTGATGAAACCCGGCGAACCTATGTATTTGGATTTCGTTTCCGGCGACGCCGGGAAGCTCTCGCTGAGACCACTTCCGGGCAATATGCAACAAGAGCCGATCGGGCATTCCGCAAACATCCTGTTCGGATAGTTCCGATCGAACCATCTGATGGTGCAATACGCGGACAGTAAAATCCCGATCTGAAAGATTGGATTTATCCAGGTTAGAAAGGAATTTGAAATCACCGAAGGAAATAAACCGAAGGCGGATCGTCCCATATCGAGTAGACCGAATTATAGTCAATCTATGCGTTTTAACGGTCTGATCGTTTTTCGGCACTTCCATAACACACCTCACTCATGGCCAGTGATAATCGCGACTTGATGCTAGACGATAGAACTTTTCCCAACTTATTTTGGATTCAGCTATTTTCCAGAGTTACACTGTACGACATATGAAGTAAGCGCGGAACAGCTCTATTGATAGGTGACTGGATTGTGCAAGGGTTTTTCTGTAAATTCCGTCAGGTTATTCCCATCGGTTTCTTAAAGTTCCAAGGAACGGGTTGTGGAAAAGTGGAAAGGTGAAGACTTTTCCACTTTTCCACAACCCCTACGACT
>JAQTMA010000032.1 GCA_028714615.1 Anaerolineaceae bacterium
ATGGCGATCATTCGAAACACCATCAGCCTGGTCAACCTTCAGGAGTGAGGAACATGGGCATTCAAAGAATCCCTTCAACCAGTAACCCGAAAGTATGGATGAGGATCGGTGGTGACCTGGTTGTTCATGGCTGGGAGCAGAACGAAATCTCCGTTGAAAGCGGTGATATGCCATCTCTCCGCATTCAACAGGTAGGTGATACCTTGCGGATTGAATCATCGGATGATTGCCGTATATCCATCCCGCAGCAGGCCAACCTCGAGGTGGATAAAGTCGGCGGCGATGCAGCCTTCTCTGATCTTCCGGGTGCGTTATCCATCCGGAAAGTGGGCGGAGATTGCAAGGTCAGCCGGGTGGGGGTGCTGACAATAGCACGGGTGGGGGGAGGTCTGGCACTGCAACAGGTCGCCGGCGATATCTCGATTGATAAAGTCGGCGGAGACATGCGCCTGGACCAGGCTGGCGGCCGGCTTGCGCTCAATTCTAGCGGGGGAGACCTTGAACTACGAGATGTTCAGGCTGTGCGTGCGATTGCAGGCGGGGATGTGGTCATGAAGATCAATCGTCTCGACCCGCGTGGGTATGAGGTGCGTGCTGGGGGTGATTTTCAGTGCGATGTGCCCGAGAATTCCGAGGTGGATCTCGAACTCGAAGCCGGTTCTCATTCCATTCACCTTCGCCTCCCTGGTTTGATCACCGAGATCGATAGGCGCTTTTTCAAACAGTCCGCCGGAAAGGGAGGGATTCCATTGACCGTGAAGGCAGGCGGTGACATCTCCATCGAATGTCCAGGCTTACAGGGACAGCCTACGGATCGATATTCAACTGGGGAGAGTCTGGATGATCTGGGGGAACGTATCTCTCGACAGGTGGAAGAAGGCTTTCGTACTGCGGACTTGTCTACCCGGCTTACATCCGAGATGACCCGGCGGACGGAAACACTCACTCAGCGTGCTTTACAACACGCCCAATCCCGCATTCAGGCAGTTTTACAACGCCTGGAGCAGCCGGTCCGTTCCGCGAAAACGGTCACGCCACCAACCGGCGTGGCTTCCCCCGCGGAGGGTTTTGAACCCACTCCCAACCCGGTAAGTGTACAGGACGATGCAACCGATCCTGTTAGCGATGAAGAGCGCATGATTATTCTGCAGATGCTGGAAGAGAAGAAGATCACTGTTGATGAGGCCGAACGCCTTTTAGATGCCCTGGAAAGCGGCAATATAGCCGAATAAGCATTGAAGGATTGAAGAGATAAGCGTGGAGCATCGCAGAGCTCAAAGAAGCTGGTAAACCTTACTGCACCTGGTTGTAATAGTTATAGATTGCAGTGCTCAGTTGAGAGAAAAGCTGGTTGGTCGGATCGAAAACCAACGACGTGGGACTGTACATAAATCCAGATATGATATAGTTGCCCCCTTGCGTATAGGCGATACCAGCATCTCCGAAGGTATGGATCAGCCGGTCATTGGTGATTGCCCAGGCGTGCTTATGCGCGAAGCGTGTCCCTTCCGGAAGACCCGCTTGGAAAAGCACGCCAATCTTGTTTTTGGACATCGTGTTGATCATGGTCTGGCATTCCGATTGGGTGATCTCCCCGTTGAAGGCTGCGATCAATGCACCGCCATCTTCGGTCGCACATTGATAAATATCATTGAGCAGCATACCGATATCCATCGCCGTAGTCTGGTTATACTGGTCCGGATCGGTAGTTACATCTTTGCGTTGGTTGGCAGGGGTATCATAGTGCGCCAGGAAAATCGGTTCCGACATGAATGCTCCCAGGAAGGTATTTTGCAGACCAATGGCGCGCATATCTTCGGTGACCATCAATGGCCCTCGTCCTGGATCGAGCAGTTTGCGCATTAAGACGTCAGCCGGTGGATTCTCTGACTGGTCCATCATCAAATCGAGCTGGTTAGGATTGGCCAATTCCTCTGGCAGAGTATCCTGAATGCGGCGGAAAACCGAAACCATGATAGGGATTTTGATGGTGCTCTCGGCGGAAAAGGCAATATCTGGCGGCGGTATGGGTCCTTCCCCGGATTGGTAGACGAAATGGATCTCTTGTTGGGTCTGCAAGTCCAACAAGTAGAGCTCCGCCAGGCCATCAAATTGGTTGACCGTCAGGATTTGTTTGAGCATAACCTGAAGATTCTGAAAAGCCGGGCGCGGGGGAGTAGTACGATCGTAAGAAAGGTTAACCACTCGATGGGTGGGAGAGTGCAAGGCATCTTCGATTATGCTGACGGCCCGGTCTACATTCAAAGCTGTACCGGCTTGTCCGGCCTGGAAACTGGTGCTGCCTGGGATTGGGATGGCCGCGCTGGGTGGGCTATCGTAACGGGATGCGATCTCCTCCAGCAGGTATTTCCGCAACCGATCTTCGGATATGCTTGCCAGGAGAGGTATTTTCGTGGGAACTTCGTTACGGTTCCAGAGAGTATTCCAGAAATCCAACCAAAAGGGCTGGTTTACGCGCTGCAACTCTGCAGCGGCCAGCATACTTTCCAGGTCCAATTCAAAACCCAGGGTGGAGGGTTTTATTTGGACTACACCTGTGCCATAATGCAGTTCGATCGGAACCGCATACATGTGTAGCAGGCGTTGAGCAGCTTGTTGCCGATCCAGGCCACCCACCGGTACGCCAGCAATACTCAGCCCGAGGGGAAAACTGCCTCGGACGCGGCTAAAGTTGATTAATTGTAGAACTGTCAACACTGCCGCCGCAAAGATAAAAACCAGCGCGATCCAGCGCAGCGCAGATATGGAACCATGTCTTCTCACGAGACCTCTATGGGGTGTTTTGGACTCATCTACTTGTTATTCTACCAGATTACCCAGCCTTCCATCGTGAATGCCAATGCCCGTGTCATTCCCCCGTACCAATCGCCGGGTCAATGCCTAGTGTCAATGCCTAGTTGACAGTCCTTCTGCCTCTGAGTATACTTACCCGCGCTGTTGCACGATAGCAAACGACCCTTTCATCCTCATTCGACCCATTCCCCGACGAGACGATTGGGCAGTGGATTTCCTAACATTGGAACTCGAGTGGAAATGTACTACCCAAAACCAGGGAGGCTACCTTGAAGAAAGCACTAATTACTGGGATCACCGGGCAAGACGGTTCATACCTGGCAGAATTGCTTCTGGCAAAAGGGTATGAAGTGCATGGGTTGATCCGCCGCGCCAGCACGTTCAACACGCGACGCATCGACCACCTCTATCACGATCCGCACGCCAATGGCGATCCGGTGCATCTCTACCTGCACTACGGCGATATTACCGCGGCAGACGCACTCCTGGACGTGATTTACAACGTACGGCCGGAAGAGATCTACCACCTGGCAGCCCAATCCCACGTGCGGGTGAGCTTTGACATGCCCGAGTACACCGGCGATACCACCGGTTTGGGTACGATCCGTATCCTGGAAGCTGTGCGCAAGAGCGGCATCCAGACCCGCTATTACCAGGCTTCCTCCAGCGAAATGTTTGGTGCTGCTGCTCCTCCTCAGAATGAAGCTACTCCCTTCCAGCCGCGCAGCCCGTATGCCGCAGCCAAGCTGTACTCCTATTGGATTGCGCGCAACTACCGGGAAGGCTACGGATTACACGCCTCCAACGGTATCCTGTTCAACCACGAATCACCCAGGCGAGGGGAGACCTTCGTCACCCGGAAGATTACCCGCGCCCTGGCGGCCATCCAATCCGGCGCACAAAAATCCTTGTACCTGGGCAATTTGGAAGCAAGGCGCGACTGGGGCTACGCCCCCGAGTATGTTGAAGCCATGTTGTCCATCACCCAGCAAGAACAGGCCGGAGACTACGTCATCGGCACAGGCGAAGCCCATACCATCCGCGAGTTTCTGGATGAAGCCTTCGGTTACGCCGGTATGGATTGGCAACAATTTGTGAAAATCGACCCGCGTTACTTCCGACCTACCGAGGTGGACTACCTGATGGCAGATGCTCGCCATGCCCAAGAGACGCTAGGTTGGGCGCCCAAGGTGTGTTTCCGTGACCTGGTGCGTATCATGGTGGATGCCGATCTGGAGCTGTCGGGCTTGCCCTGCCCGGGAGAAGGGCGCGCGCGCCTGGCGGAGTTGTTCGGGGATGGTTGGCACCGCTGGGAACACCAGGTCGTCAGCATGGAACGCTAGCCTGCGACGGCTGTATGCTTCCGTGCCAGGTCAAAGCGGTACTGTGATGACTTTGAGTAACGTTTCTGGTTTGTTTGGGAAACTCATTCCCTTGGCAATCGGAATAGCGGCCGAACGCTTCGGTATTGGGATTGCCATCTGGCTGCTCCTGCTCGGGCCGGTCGCTCTGCTGGTAGGAGTCCCACGCCCAGAATCTCAGCTTGTGAACTGAATGGAATAAGGGGAGGTGGAGTTGATGGGGTTATACCACACCCGGTTGCTTATTAATTTCTGCGTACACCTGGTTGAAAAACTCCTCCACTTTTTCGCTTGAAACGAACATATCCATGTACAAACCGCTGTACACCGACATAGCTGACCGTGCTACCGGGAGCAAGTTGGACGGTAAGTGCTCAATGGCCCAGCGCCCGCCCTCATCTTTCGAGAGGATCTGGCCTTCCCGCAAGTAAGCCAGAACTCTACATGCATTTAAGATCGGATAGATCGGTTTGCTTCCAAGCAGCGATCTTGACCATTCTAGATCAGCCATAACTGAGGCAAGGTAATCCTCCTTTGGAATTTCGGGAAATACCTTTTCAACCGGCTCGCCAAACAGACAGATCCCGCGCGCGCGTAAAACCGTGATGTGGGCAGCTAAATCGCGGTCAACTTTGGGCTCTCCGTTCCAATTCCGCCATGTGCCATCTCCCAGCTCACGGGTCAACTGCTCGCGGTGGTCTTCGCTGTAGTGCAGAAGATAAGGCGTTGGGTTTTGCCAGGGTTGAAGATCGCTCAAGCGCAGTAAGCTAAATTCCAGGGGCGTGGGAGCGTTGCTCAGTTTGAAAAGCTCTTCAACGATAGCTTTCTGGGTATCGATGATGATCCCATTCTTTATCACCGCCAGAAGATCTACATCGCTGAGGCGTGGATTGAAGCAACCCATCGCCAGTGAACCATGTAAATAGACACCGACCAGGTCTTTCTCAAATCGGTTGCGCAATGCACTCACCAGCCGCGAAACCTGCCCGCGGGTTGTGTCTGGGCTATTCTTCCATCCATATTGGGACATAGCCTAAGTATCTCATAGAATCCTATCATTAATAATACTCTGGACACGGAACCTTGCACCGCCCGTAAGGGTCCGTGTCCATAGGTTTTCTGGTTTGATATAGGCTTCGATCATGCTATAATAATGTTCACATTTATATACCTCTGATCCAGGAGGAGTAGGTGGTTGGTGCGCTGACAGAGAAGGAACCGGTATATGCTGCAAGGTTCCCCGGTAGTCCGAAACCGAAGTCGCCTGGAGGGATTGCCAAAGAAATTCGCATTCGCGAAGTGTAGACTGGCACGGGTGAGCCCGTTAGCGCGAAGCCTCGATCGTTGTCGGGGCGGTGAGTGCGGTGGGCTCTGATCCACCGAAGCGAGGTGGTACCGCGGAAGGAAGTTCCTTTCGTCCTCTAGGACGGAAGGAATTATTGTTTTAATTTTGATAGGATGGAGAACAGCATGACAGAACATGAGCTGCCCAAGGCATACGACTTTCAATCCACAGAACAGCGCCTGTACCAGTGGTGGGAGCAGAGCGGCTATTTTAAGCCAGCAAACGATCCCAATGAGCCTGGTTTTGATCCAGGCAGAAAACCCTTCGTGATCTCAATTCCACCCCCCAATGTAACCGGTGAGCTACACCTCGGGCATGCGATGTTTGTGTCCATGGAAGACCTGATGATCCGCTACCACCGCATGAAGGGGATTCCGACGCTCTGGGTCCCCGGCGCCGACCATGCTGGGATTGCCACCCAGTTACAGGTGGAGAAGCTCTTAGCCCAGCAAGGTCAGCACCGCGAACAGATCGGACGCGAAGAGTTCCTCCGGCGTACCTGGGCATGGAAGGAAAAGTACGGTGGGATGATCACGCGCCAGATCCGCCGTTTGGGCGCATCCTGCGATTGGAGCCGCGAGCGCTTTACCCTTGATCCTGGTCTCTCCAAGGCAGTCCGCGAAGCCTTTGTGCGCCTGTACGAGAAAGGCCTGATCTACCGCGGACCGCGCATGATCAATTGGTCACCGGGTCTCAAGACGGCCGTCTCCGACCTGGAAGTGGAATATACCCAAGAACCCGGATTCTTGTATTACTTTCAATACCGGCTTGCACCTGATGGAACAAACGGGGATGGTGAATTCATCCCTGTGGCCACCACAAGGCCGGAAACTATCCTGGGAGATAGTGCCGTAGCGGTGCATCCCGAAGACCCGCGCTACCAGAAATATGTCGGTCGCAAAGTCGTTGTTCCTATCCTCGGGCGCCAGATTCCGGTGATCGCGGATGATTATGTTGACCGTGAATTTGGGACTGGAGCACTGAAGATCACTCCCGCCCATGATCCCAACGACTACCAAATCGGCCAACGCCACAATCTGGAAATGATATCCATGTTGGACGAGCAAGCGCGTGTCAACCAAAATGGCGGACCCTATGCCGGCATGGACCGCTTTGAAGCGCGTAAGCGGCTGTGGGCCGATATGACTACTCAGGGATTGGTGATTAAGGCTGAACCGTATACACTCAACATCCCTCGCTCCCAACGCGGCGGCGAGATTGTCGAACCGATGATCTCGACCCAGTGGTTTGTGAATATCAAACCCATGGCGGAACCTGCCCTGGAGGCTGTGCGTGATGGGTGCGTTCGCATCGTTCCCGAGCGGTTCACCAAGGTGTACTATAACTGGCTTGAAAATATCCAGGACTGGTGCATCAGCCGCCAATTGTGGTGGGGACATCGCATCCCGGTCTGGTATTGCCAGGATTGTGGCGAGATGATTGTCTCGCGTGAAGATCCGCTCAATTGCCCACGCTGTTCCGGCGACCGTCTCGAACAAGATCCGGATGTGCTCGACACCTGGTTTTCCTCTGGGCTATGGCCATTCTCCACCTTGGGTTGGCCTGAAGAGACCCTGGATTACAAATATTTCTACCCGACGACCCTGCTGGAGACCGGTTACGATATCCTCTTCTTTTGGGTGGCGCGCATGATCATGGACGGGTTGGAATTTACCGGCCAGGCGCCGTTCCGCACGGTTTACCTGCACGGTTTGATTCGCGATGAACATGGGCATAAGATGAGTAAGACCAAGGGGAATGTGATCGATCCATTGGTGGTCATGGATGAGTTGGGGACAGACGCCTTGCGCTTTACGCTACTGGTCGGTTCTACCCCCGGCAACGACATGAATCTTTCTACAAAGAAGGTCGAAGCGAACCGTAATTTTGCCAACAAACTGTGGAACGCCGGTCGTTATGTGATCGGCGCACTACCCCAGGCTCCTTCGCATGCTAAAGACGAACCAGAATGGACATTAGCTGACCGCTGGATCCACACTCGCCTGGCGCAACTGCTGCGGGAAGTGGCGCGCTTATTCGATAATTTCCAATATGGTGAAGCTGGCCGTCAGATCTATGATTTTTTCTGGAGCGAGTTCGCGGATTGGTACCTGGAAATCTCGAAGCTCCAAATGGCGGGAGGTGGGGATCGGGCTTTCTATACGGCCCAGACCCTGTTGAAAACATTGGACACCTGCTTGCGCTTGCTGCATCCCTTCACGCCATTTGTGACCGAAGAAATGTGGGGTCACCTCAAGGCGGCTGCACAAGCTGCGCCGGAAGGGTTCACACCGGCGAGTGGTTGGGAAGCTGCGCTGATTGTGGCGCATTGGCCGGAAATCCCCGCTGAGCAAGCTGGCGAAGCTGCAATTATTGCTGATTTCAATCAGGTGATGGAAGTGGTCCGCTCGATCCGCAATGTACGCATGGAACAGAAGATCGCCCCCAGCCGCAAAATACCCGCGACCATCATTGCTGGTGAGAAGACTCGCATGCTGTGTGAGCAGGCTGATACGCTGCGCGTTCTTGCGGGGCTTGATGAGCACAACTTGCTTATTAGCGAAACTTTGCCAGACAAGCCCCAAGGACAGACCGGTTTAGTCGTTGCGGGCATCGAAATCTATCTGCCGCTGACCGGTTTAGTGGATGTGGCGGCCGAGAATGCTCGACTGAATAAGGAACTAAGCGATATCCAAACTCAGATCCACCGCCTGGAAACCTTGCTGACCAGCAACTTTGCCCAGCGCGCTCCCAGTCCAGTGGTCGAGAAAGAACGCCAGAGGTTAGCAGCCTTCAAAGAGACTGCCGCGAAACTGCGCGAACAACTCGCAGCCTTGCAATAAGTTACTGAAAAGTGCGACGAAAGCAACAAGCCGCCGCCTGGTGCATTCCGGGCGGCGGTTTGTTGTTTGCAGTTCTGTTAGTCAATCGGAAGGTAACTGATAAGCATGAACTCCCTATAATGGAGGCACAGAGACGTGGCCTGCTTCAGTGTGCCATATCACGACAGCATCGATGGGGAATATGATCCACGGGTGAGGGAAGGTGGCAACATGATCATCAAAGGGTACCGGGTGGAACCGAACGCCGATCTGGAATATGCGGATCTAAAGGGTTCGACCATGAACATGGTCAACTTGATGGGAGCCAACCTCTCGGGGGCAAACTTTGAAGATGCCCAAATGCGCTACATCAAAATGGGGAAGTCGGTCCTCAACGGCGCCACCCTGGCCAAGGCTGACTTGAGTGGCGCTTACTTGATGAACGCTTCCCTGAATGCAGCCCAACTCTTTCAGTCAGTCATGATCGGGACCACCCTCACCGGGTCTTCCCTCGTTATGGCGGATTTTGTCGAGGCTATGCTGGGAAATGCCCAACTGGACAATGCCGATTTGCGCGGCGCCAATTTCCAGAAAGCAAATCTGGTGAGCGCCAGCTTGTGCCGTGCTCGATTGAGCAGTGCGGATTTCTCCCACGCGGTTTTGGATAAAACGAATTTCACCGGGGCAGACCTGACCTATGCGACTTTTTTTCAGGCGTCGGTACGCTGGACGACCATGAACGATTGCACCTTGGATTACGCTGATTTCTCGCTGGCCGAGATGATTGACTCGAACCTTCAGAACGCCAGCTTATATCACGCGGTTTTGCGCCAGGCGGATTTTTCTATGGGGAACTTCACCGGCGCACAATTGATCGAAACGGACCTATCGTATGCCAGCCTGCGCCGAGTGAATTTCAAAGACGCCAACCTGGAAGGCGCCAACCTGGACCGCGCCGATCTGCGTGAGGCGAAACTCAGTTACGAGCAGCTTTCATATGCCAGCTCGATGGCCGGCACGATCATGCCGGATGGTTCGGTCCATCGCTAATCCTTTTTATGCTTCAAGTCTCCATAGGCTTATGTAGCCCGGGCATCCTTGCCCGGGTTCTTGGACGTGGAGAACCTGGGCTCTCATCCGTGCAGGCCGAGTTCTTCTGTAGCCCGAGCAGATATGCCCGGGTTTTTTGAGGAAGACTCCCAAGAATCCGGGCAAGGATGACTGGCTTCCATGAGCGCCGCAACACTGGGAAATGGTGTGGCATGGTCTGAATTCGGGGCAAGCTGGCTATGTTATGCTCACCACCAGGTGGCTTCACCGTTCTTAATGGCGCAATTCGCACAATCCGTGGATATCCGGTTTACCTATACGTACTCGAATAGGCTCATCCGCAGGCGGTTGATTTCCTCGGTAACTTTTTGTAGATCGGGGCGATTGGGCGCCATTCCGTAAAATAGGGTGGTTGGATTAATGATACTGATGCAGATGCAGCCGGTTTCGCCCTGAATCACCATGGATAATAATTTCCCCTGATTTACCAGGCTCAGACTGCGCCGTCCGAAACTGTACATTGCCGCAGCCACCGACCCTACCAGCTCCTTCTCCCAGGCTTCGTCGGTGCGCATCACGCGGATAGCCCCATTGATGTCGCCTACGGCCACACCCTTGAATACCTTCGATGCCGCCAGAAAGCCGATCAGGATGTCATTGACCATCCCATCTTTATTGTTCAAGGGATTGGTCGTCCCCTCGCTCAGCATTTCGTCCGCCTGATGCTCGTCGAGAAGTTTCGCACCTTCCAACAGCAAGCTGGACCAGCTCCGCCGGATGGTGATCGCTGGGGAAAGTGCGCCCATCTCCAGGATGAATTTCCCATCTTGCCAGGTTAAGGTTTGGAAGACCACCTCTTCCCCGACGATGTTATCCATAATGGCATGCACGACGGCCCCACCCTTGAAATACATTTGGGCTTTTTTGACCCCGTTGTCCACCATCAGGAGCGCGGTCTTTTGATCCTGGCAGTTGTGCTGAATAATATCCGCTACAGACATGTCTTTCAGACTACCGTGCATTGCCATAGAGGCCTTCTCTTTCTCGCTTTAAACCATTCGCGTTACACTCCCCAGGTCTTCTGGATAGAATGGATTGCCTGGTTCATCAATTTTCGATAGCTTTTTCCTCTTGAAGGGATCGACACGGCCAATAGTATGCGCGTTCCACCCGCATCAAAAGAGCGACAGACCAGCTTCTTCCCATTGACATCATTCAATGTGATCTCTTCCGGCGCCGCCATGCTCAGGTGGTCTTGCACCTGCAAGACAACTCTTTGCATCAGGGCTACAACGGCTGCTTGCTCTTCAGATGCGTCTGCGCCGCCTGTTGCAGCCAAAGGGAGACCATTTTCATCGGTTAAAACGATTACGGTAAATCCCCCCTCCTGGCCAATTCGGTTCAGAAGGTTGGTGATTTCACGGTAGTCCAGGTGATTCAAGGTGACCATGCATGCTCCTTCAATGGTGAACCGGTTATGCCATTTCTTTTTGAATATTCGTTACTACGCCATTGATTACCGCTTTCAAGGTGTCAAAAACGCCGCGACCCTGATTAGCGACCGCCAACAGGGTTTTATGATTCTGGCTGTTTAACGTGCTGACGAGTAATTGTGGCGGTAAAGCATTTGGTAAATCTTGTTTATTCAGTTGGACGATAACCGGGATTGATCCCAGCGGAATGCCCAGGGCGATCAAATGTTTTTTCATATTTTGCCAGGATTCGACGTTGTCGTTCAAGCGGTTCGCACCTGAATCGACAACAAATACCACTCCATCCGCTCCACGCAACACCAACTTCCTGCTCACTTCGTAATAAGCCTGCCCAGGCACAGTGAACAACTGGATCTTCGGCGACAATCCATTGATTTTACCGAGCTCAAGCTGTAGAAAATCAAAGTATAGCGTGCGGTCTTCGCTAGTTTTCAGAGAGATCAGGTCGCTGCGGCGGGCTGGATCGATCTTCGCATGGATTTGCTCTAAGTTTGTCGTCTTTCCGCTCAACGCCGGGCCGTAATATACCACTTTCAAATTTAGCTGGCGGAGCTGCCAATTGATAAACATCCAGCTACCCTTTCCAAATATCGTCCAGGGCGTCGCTGAACATGTCCGGGAGGTCTCCGCTACCCATAAATGCAGCAGCAGGCGCTTCATTTTCTTGGTAGGATTGATCTGCCAGGTGATTGAGGATGGTAGCCTGGCGTTGGATCAGCTTCCGAGCCCATCCGAGAGGGACATCCTTGGAAAACTGTACCAGGAAGGTCAGGTAAGGACCGGCTTCGGAAATAATCATGTGGCTGCGCTCGCCCTCCCGCAGGATCATCTGGAATTCCTGGAATTCGCCGGTCATCCGTGCGATCATCTGGCTGGCGGCCAGGTCGCCGGCGATCAGAGAGCCTAGTCCGGTCGTGTCGATGGCGTGCACATCACCTACCGCGGATACCAGTTGGCCAGATGTATCTACCAGGAGGATCATTTTTGCTGGTACAGATACCAGCAACCTGTCTAGCTCCCTCTCAATTGCAGCCATTTGAAGCGGCTGAATCGACAATCCATTTCTAAAGTGTACTAAAGCATGCTCTTCTTGGTCGGTCACAATCCCCTCCTGGATCACTTGCCCAAGCGTCGTTTTTTCGGCATCTATTCCTGGCCGAATAGTTTATCTAGCTCGTCGCTGTATGCTTGGTTGATTGCTCCATCGAACTTTATTTTTGGTTTCTCCTGGTTCGAATCGTCCAGGATCTTCTTAATCTGCAGCGCCGATTTGCGTGCGTAATACCATACCGAGCCCAAGCGCTCATAATTCTGCCCCCGGTCAATGACCAGCACCATCACCCATTGACCGCTGATACTGATGGCGTACAAATCTGACAACTTGCCTTCCCGGTATGCCAGGTTGATCGCATCACCGTCGTCCAGGTTTTTCCCGGCTTCAACCAGGGTTGCGATGCCTGCACATAGCAGCGATGTGAATGCTTCGATAGGTAGACCCTCCAGGGTGCCGACGCGGTATAAGATATTCCCTGACGAATCGTTCAGCAAAATGGTGCGCGCATGAGTATTACGGCGGAGCTCCTCAATCTCTGCATTGATGTCCTTTAGCAACTGGTCTGCACCAGCGGGTTTTTCCAGGACGATGTCGGCCGGAGTTCCCAGGACCTTATCCATGACCTGCTTCAAGTCGTTCATCTTGATCGGCTTCGGTAACAGGTATGCCTTTGTCAGGGAGCCAATATTCACTTCAGCGACCCGTTGGTAGTTGTATGCAGTCACCACCACAGCTTTCCCGGCAGTCTTCCAGCCAGATAGCGTATCGAGCAGGTGAGTTTCTCGAGACGTGACCAATGGCAAATCTGCAATAACAAGGTCAACTGATTGCTGACCTAACGCCTGGATAGCGCTTGCGGGTGTCGACTCAATCAAGATCTTATGGGTGGGGCTGTGTCCCAGCAGGCTTTTCTGCAAAAGGCTGAGAACAACCTCGTCTTCGTCGACCAGGAGGACTGTTTGATTGCGCATACCCGTCCTTGAATGTCTTTTTCTACGATAAGTTAGGATTGAGAAAGTGCGACTACGATTCGATAGAGACCACCAAGCGGCGGTCTTTGTTTGGATGGGGAATTATTTCATTATAAAAGAAAACTGCCCAAATGCAGCCTCCCCTTCGCTGGATTTGTGTTTTCATTAATGCAAGTTCCATACCGAGAAACTGGATCATTCACTCAGCACTGTAACGATTTCCTCGGCTACTACTCTCGCCGCCAGTTGAACGGCTGGCGACACCCGGGTTCCAAACTCCATATCCCCCGCTTGGATCCCAATCATTCCAATTTGGCAACCGATTTCGGCTGCAAGGTAACTCGCCAAAATAGTTGGCGGGAGCGAATGGGTTGAACCGGTAAAACCGTTTATTTGGTCCGCTTCGATCCAAAAAACTTCTCCTGGTTGCTCCCCCATGCGGGCAGCATCCACCAGGATTACCAGGGCCGGGTTGAAACGGCGGAGCGCGCCGGTGAAGTTTTCAGGCGCAGAGCCGCCGTCGATCACCAATCGGTCCGCCTGGTGAGCCAGTAGTGTCGCCAGGTGTTTCGCAACCAGCACCCCGGCTGCATCGTCTCCGCGTAATTCTTGCCCCATACCCAGCAAGGCAACTCGGGGAGTTCCATTACTCTGCAGGCGTTTCCATATCGCGCGTAAACTGCTTGGCCAGGAAGGCTTCAATGTCCTCTTCCTTCCCATAATAAACGACAAAAGCATCCTTAGACAACGCCGCCAGTTCCCATTGCTCGCTAGAAAGGCGGATACATTTGAAGCGGCAGCTTTGCACGCACTGAGCGCAGAACGTGCAGCGATCCACATGATAACGCATCACGAAGCGCTTAGCGACGCGGTCCAGCGTGATCAGTTCGATTGCCTCCGACGGGCAATCCTTGACGCATAATTGGCAGCCGGTGCATTTGCTTGGATCATATTGGAATTCACCCCGCAACCGTTCAGGCGTGGGGTGGCGTTCGAACGGATAACGCTCCGTTACAGGTTGCTTGAATAAAGATTGGAAAACATCCCCGAACATCGCGCCGATTTTCATAGGCCGAACCCTCGAAAAACGATCAAGATAAGTAATTGTACGAGCACCAGTAATGCCCCAAAGCGCCACCACAGCCCGACCGTTTGATCGATGCGCAGTCGGGCAAACAAAGATTGCAACCCGGCGACAAGAAGCAACAGCGCCACCGTTTTAATCAAAAATTGGACCGGGTTAGCCAGTCCCCCAAGATAGAAGGCAGCCACTAATGTAAGGCCGATGACCAACTCGGCGTCTTTTCCGATGCGGAATAAGGCCAGGCCGCGACCGGAATACTCGGTCAATGCACCAGAGACGATCTCAGTCTCAGCTTCGGGGGCATCGAATGGAGGTAGTTCTAACTTTCCCATCAGGCCAATCAGCGCTACGATAAAGCCCAACGGCTGGGTGAGGATAATCCAGGTATGACTTTGCGCATAGCCAGATATAACGCTAATCTGCCAGCTACCGGCCACCAAGGCCGGTCCTAACAACGACAGCAAGAAGGGAGCCTCATAAGAGAAGAGCTGCGTCAGGGTGCGGGTTGCCCCGATCAATGAGAAACGGTCGACCGAATTTGCTCCTGCCAGGCCACTGCATAATGTCATCATACTGAGCAAGTAAACTGTGACGATCAAGTCCCCTGTGAAAGAATAAGCCGGAGAAAGACCTGCCATCGGCACGTAGAGCGCCGCAGTTAATGCGGCTGCCAGTGCGGCCACCGGAAGCGCAAGGAATAGCCCTGGGTTTACGCCATTCGGTATGATCTCTTCTTTCGCCAGCAGCTTGGCAATGTCGGCCAGCGGCTGAAACCAACGCGGGCCAATCCGGTTCTGGAACCGAGCGATCAACTTGCGGTCAGCCCATTCATATACTAAACCGCTAAGAAGCACAAACAGCCCACCAGGGAAGATCAATAGTGCGAGAAATGTCAGTATGTTGTTCATCGGTAGTAGGCGATCCCATACTGGCGCAACTGCTCCCAGGTCCACACCTGGCTTGAGCTGTCGCTGCGTTGAATTGTGACTGAACGGTCGCTACATGAGAAACATGGATCGATCCCCGCCAGAATCATCGGTATGTCTGCCAGTTTGTGGCCGACTGCGGTAACCACAACTGAAGCCCAGTTGCATAAGGTGGGGGTACGGACCTTGACCCGTTCGGGAATGTCAGAGCCGTTACTCTTCAAGTAATATAATAGTTCGCCGCGGGGGGCTTCTACCCGGCTGATGGTTTCACCCTCTGGGATCCGGCGAGGCACTTTCACGGCCAAATCACCCGGGGGTAGGTTTTCCAAAATTTGGCGGACCACCCGATAACTCTCGAATAGCTCGTTGATCCGTACCTTGAAGCGGGCAGCCAGGTCCCCGGTTGTTTCTAAAACGATTTTTACTGGAAATTCAGGGTAGGCGGCATAGGGCGCCTCCACCCGGATATCTCGGGCAACACCCGAGGCGCGGGCGGTTGGTCCAATGGCGCCCAGTAGTTCCGCTTGTTCATGGCTCATTCCCCCCACATTCCTTGTCCGCCCCAGGAAGGTTTCGTCGGTTGTGACCACTGTCAAGTAATGATGGGTGCGCCCTTCCAGGTAATCTACCCCCCGCCGGATAGCATCGGATTGTGACTGGTCGACTTCGCATTTCACCCCGCCAATCAAATTGGCGGAGTAATTCACCCGGTTCCCGGTTAGACCTTCCAAGAGGTCCATCACAGTCTCACGATCACGCCAACTAAACATAAACAAGGTATCGAAGCCGGCTTCATGTGCAGCCACCCCAAGCCAAAGCAGGTGGCTATGGATGCGTTCGAGCTCAGCTACCAACACGCGGATGGCTTGCGCTCGGGGTGGAACAGTCACTCCTGCCAGTTTTTCCACACCCAATACGAAGGCAGTAGCATGTACATGCGAGCATATTCCACAAATGCGTTCCAGTAAATACATATCTTGGATCCAATTGCGCTGTTCACACGCCTTTTCGATGCCACGATGGACGTAGCCCAATCGGGCGGAGGCCCATGTGACGATCTCGCCATCCACGCTGAATTCAAAGTGGCCCGGTTCTTTTAATGCCGGATGCTGCGGTCCAATCGGGACGATAAACCTTTCGGGGATGTTGGTCTCAGTCATTCTCGTCCATCAACCCTTTCCATATCCGTTTCCGTTCAGGCCGGTAAATCCCTTGCGTAAGGGGAACACATTCTGCGGCCATTCATCTGGTAGTAGCAAGTGATCGGTGTTCGGTGTGTCCGTCACCTCGATACCGAACATTTCCAGGAGTTCTCTCTCGTAGAGAGTCGCTGAGGGGATCAGCCCGCACACACTGGGGACACGATTATCCTTGAGGCTGGGCGGATGCAGACGTAGATTGAGTATTGCAGCCCCCGAGCAAAAGGTGTAGAGCACAAGGAATGAATCCCCCTCGTCTTGTGGGGCTGAATGGATATTATCCTCCTCGGATGTGCGAGTCCATTGCTTTTCTTCTGTGGGAGCTGCGGTACCGGGTAGATGTATCCCGGTAATGGCGGAAAGGTAGCCCCACCTGGATCTTACCAATGCCTCGATTGCCGCTAGCAGGTCATTGCGTGAAAGCGATATTGTCAACAGATCTGGCTGGGGAAAAGTCTTCCAGCGTGTCCAGGGTTGTAATAGCTCGGCTGCCTGTTGCAATTTTGCCTGGAGCTCCATGGCTACTCACTCGCTTTCCCAACCGGTTGGGCGGCTGATTTTGGAATCTGGATCGGTTCGGGTGGGCGGCCTGCTTGCAGGCTTTGCAAAAGCGCTACCAAACCATGAATGATCGCTTCTGGGCGAGGAGGGCAACCGGGGATGTAGGCATTCACCGGCAAGACTTCGTCGATGCCGCCCATCACGTTGTAGCAACCCTGGAACGCGCCTCCGGAGATGCCGCACGAACCCACTGCCACTACGAATTTTGGTTCAGGCATCTGTTCATAAACGCGTACCAGGCGGTCACGCGCCTGGCGAGTGACTGGTCCCGTACAGATCAAGATATCAGCATGGCGGGGGCTGCCTTGAAGTTTCACCCCAAAGCGTTCGAGATCATAGCGCGGAGTGAGGGTCGCCAGGATTTCGATGTCGCAACCGTTACAGGAGCCGCTATTGAAATGGATGGCCCAGGGTGAATTGACCCGCGCCCAACCACGCACCGTATTGAGCACGCTTTCCCAGGCGCTACTTTGGTTCGTTTGCATAACCTTTGCCTTCCTAGCCTAACAATAAGGCCACCAGGGCTAGTACCAGCCCGAGCAAATATGCCCCCGAAACCGGGGTTAAGCCTCCGCTGGCCAGCACCAGGATGCCCAGGTGCAGGATCGCGAAGAAGAAGGCAATCAGGAAGAACGGTCGGTATCCCGGAGCAGCGCTGGTGGTAGGGGCTTCTTCTCCGCTACCGTAGTTGCTGGATTTCATCAAGCTGGATTTCTCCGGCCCGGCCAGGTTGCGTCCGAACCAGACGATGATCAACACCAGCGGAATATAGATGACGAATGCGAATGGTGGTGAGAGCAGAATATCCATCGGTGCTCCTTTAAGCTCCGCTGCCAAACATGCCCAATAAGGCTTTGCCAGCCGGTATGGTAATACTATCCGCCAGGCTCGGCCAAACCCCCAATACAACAATCCCGGCTGCGAGGAGGATCAAGGGTAGACCCATTCCCCAAGGAATTGCAAGACCAGTCTTGACTGCTTCTGAGGGTTCATGCCGGTACATCGCGTTGACAAGTGGGGCGTAGTATCCCAGAGATAGAACGCTGTTCAGTGCAGCAAAAATCACGACTGCCATCGCCCAACCATTTTGAGTTTCAAATCCAGCCAGGAAAATCTGCCACTTCGACATAAACCCGGAGAAGGGGGGCAGTCCACCTAAACCGAGCAGGGCGATGCTTAATGTGAGGGTCACGAGTGGATAGCGGCGTGAGGCGCCTTTCAGGTCATTGATTGTGAGTGGATTGTGCAATCCACGACTGGCGAACAAGGCGTAAAGTAGGGCGCCGGCTGCTAAAAAGGCCAGGCCCTTCATCATTGCATGGTTGAGCAGGTGAAACAACCCACCTTGCGCCCCATTGACCGTGTTGAATGTGATCCCAACTCCTATGCCGAGCAACATATAGCCGACGTGAGTCAAGCTGGAAAAAGCCAACAGGCGTTTCACCTGGGTTTGTCGTAATGCCATCAAGTTGCCCAGCAGCATATTGGCGGCTCCAAAAGCGATCAGTAATGGTCCCCAACTATTTGTAACGGACACCAGCGGTGCGAGAGCGCGAAGCATTGCCACAAGCCCGGCTTCAATGACCACACCCGAGAGCATGGCGCTGATACCGCTGGGCGCTTGGGAATGGGCGTCCGGTAACCAGGTGTGCAGCGGAACCAGAGCGGCTTTTACGCCAAATCCGGTGATAAACAGCGCTCCGGCAGCCAGGAAGGCCTGTGAATTTGTCCCCATCTTAACAACCTGGCGCATCCCGTCTAGATCGAGGCGGCCGGTGACACCCAGAACGAGGGCAATGCCGACTAGAACCAGCACCGAGCCGGTGGCGCTCTGCACCAGGTATTTTACGCCCGCCTCCAGGGCTCCATTTTCCTCGCGGTAGAAGGCTACCAGCATGAAGGAGGCGATTGCCATAGTTTCGAACCAGACCCATAAGTTGAAAAGGTCATTGGCGCAAGCCAATCCGATAATCGCCCCGGTCATCGCGACGAGCAGGGCATAATACTTTTCTTCCCCTTGTTCACCTGCCAGATATTCACCCGAGAAGAGCGCTACCAGTGTACTCAAGAGCAATACCACTACGGAGAGTAGTAAGCTCAATCCATCGACGCGCAGGGCTATCGAGCCGAAGGTGTAGGTGAAGGCGCCTTCACTTTGAAAGCGTTGGTAAGAGCCCACCAGCGGCGCCCAGGCGAACAATAATGCCAGCAAACTGAGCCAGCGCGCCGGATTGATGGAGTGGGTCTTTTCGGCTACGCGTGCTGCAACACGCCCGAAGATGTAAACAATCGGGGATGACGCCAAGGGTAAGCCGATCAGCCAGACAATGATATTGGACTGCATATTAGGCTCCCCACACTAGAATAATCAGGACAGCAACCAGACCGAGCAAGATTCCCACCACGTTCCAGGCCAGGACACCGGTCTGTGTGATTCGCATGGCTTCCGCAGTTTGTTGAGTGGCATTGACGATACCTTGATTGATGGCTTCAAATCCAAAACTGTTGGCTGCTGCCTGGCCGAAGCTTTTCAACGCCTTGGTGAAACCGGTCAGGTGCACCCGCCACACCCAAGCGACCGCACCGAGGGCAATGACCGCCAGAGCGAGAAGAGTTGCCGGGGCAGTCAGCACTTCCGTCAGGATTTCAAAGGTGGAAAGTGGTTCAATTTCATGATACGGTAACGTTGAGTGAAGCAACTGCGCGAAAGGTCCTGCGACCAGGAATGTCGCGAAAGTCCCAAGGGCGAGTGGGATCAATGCCACGCGCATAGCCGTACCAGCCTCGTGTGCGTGCAATGCGCTGCGAGGTTGCCCGAAGAACACCATCCACACGCAGCGGAAGGTGTAAAGCGCCGTCAGTCCGGCGGTGAACACCATAACTGCAAATAACCAGGCCGGACCGCCGTGTAATCCGGCTTCTAAAACCAGCTCTTTGCTCCAAAACCCGTTCAGAATTGGGATGCCTGCCAACGCAAGTGCGCCGATGATGAAGACGTTGCGAACCAGCGGCATTTTCTTCCCCAACGCGCCCATTTGCCGCATATCCCGCGTTCCTACGGAATGGATCACCGCACCGGCTGCCAGAAAGAGAAGAGCTTTGAAGATGGCATGGCTGAAGAGATGGAACTGGCTGGCGAAAAGCCCACCAGCGCCGACTGCGTAGACCATGTATCCTAACTGGCTGACAGTTGAGTAGGCCAAAACTCGTTTCAAATCGTAGGCTACCAGAGCCATCACAGCCGCCATTACAGCCGACAAGCCACCCACCAGCATGACCGCCATGCGCCAGCCAGGAATGCCCTCAAACGCAGGGAAGAAGCGCGCCAGCAGGTAGACGCCGGCGTTTACCATCGTGGCGGCATGGATCAACGCGCTGATGGGTGTTGGGGCTTCCATGGCATCGGGCAGCCAGGTTTGGAAGGGAAATTGCGCAGATTTGGCGGCTGCAGCCGCCAAAAAACCAAACGCCATCGTGGCCAACACCCCGGAGGGCAGTGTACCGGCTTTGGCGAGGAAGTCGTTGATTTCAAATGTGCCAAAATAGGTGTAGGCCAGCAGAGCGCCAGCTAGAAGGCCGATCCCACCCAATTGCGTGATGATCAAAGCTTTGATGCCGCCCTTGACAGCTTTCGGATCATCATTGTGGAAGGAAATGAGCGCGTATGAACACAGTGCGGTGACCTCCCAGAAGACGAAGACTAACAACAGGCTGCCAGTCAAAGCCAGTCCCACCATCGCGCCGATGAAGAACAGTACCAGCGCATAATAGCGACCCAACTGAGCTTCGCCCTTCATGTAATCGACTGAAAAGATGACCGCCAACGAGCCAATCACGGTGGCGACGGCTGCCAGGAAGGCGCCTAACCCATCAGCGACAAAACTGAACGTTCCAAACGCACCTCCCAAATGGAAGGCAATCCTCACTGTACTGCTGCTGTAAGGAATTAATACCAGCGAGGTCATGCCAGCCAGCACAGCAAAAGCTACAGCCAGGATGTGCTGCAGGCGCGGGCGAGTATCCCCTACCGCCCAAACCAGCAAGGCCCCCAGCCAGGGAAAGCCAATCGACAGCAAGATCAATGGCGCAGCCATGCATTACCTCCGCAGCGTGGTCAAGGCCTGAATGTCAAGAGTGCCGAAACGGCGTCGCACCTGGACGGCCAACGCCAGGCCGATCACGGCTACGATGGTGTCGGCGACGATGACCGTCAACGCCAGGCTTTGTCCCAGGTTGACCTGCCCCTGAATTTTGCCCGCCACGATCAAAGCCAACAGCGCGCCTTTTACCATGATCTGGAGTGCAACGATCACCCGGATCAGGTTACGCACAGCCAGTAACCCGTATAAACCGACGCCCAATAGGCCGAGGACGCCCACAATGAACACAGTGACCAGATCGGCGCTCATGAATGCACCTCGGCCTCGCTTGTTTTTGAGTTGGTTCCATCTGCCAGCAAACCTAACACACCCAAAACGCCGGCGAAGATGATCACGACCTGGATCAATACGTCCAGACCGCGTTCTTCCCACAGAACTTTGGAAAATTCAGAGAATACGGGGGAGGGTAG
Organism: Anaerolineaceae bacterium; assembly: GCA_028714615.1. Next base: position 21,254 of record JAQTMA010000032.1, read on the forward strand.
CACCAGCATTCGCGGCAGACTCAACCAGCCAATCAGCAGGAGGGCTGTTGCGACCAGACCAATGGCCAATGGTCTGGGGACTAGGGAGTGAATTTCGAGCGCTTCCTCGCCGGCGATGTTGATCGCGAAGACAAATAATACGGTCACCAGGCCCGCACCAACGCTCAACTCAACGACGGCGACTTCGGGAGCGCCCAGCAGGTAGATCAGCAATGCAACCAGCGCACTCGAGCCTGCCAGCCATAGTGCGGATGCCAGCAGCCGGTTCGCCCGAATAGCTCCGACGGCGCAAATGATTGCGCCCGCGGTAACGAGAGCATACCACATTAATCTCACCTCCAGGTTATGCCACTAGGCCATTAAGCCATATGGTTTATACCCCGATTGGTGATTTTTGTCACGTGAAGGTCATCCTATAATTCACGTGACTCTTCCTATATTCAGGGAACTTTTATTACATTTCTAGCCCATTTTCAGCAATCCACCAACGCTCAAGACTACTTTGGGCTCATTGAGCATCTTCCGAGCGATTCCCAACGCGGCATACTCCAACCGCACGCTGTGGATATCCCGGTATAATAAGACGTGAAATGCAGAATTGATCGCGTTATGCGTCCCAGGAGGGATCAAATGAATACCCCACCGATTCAATCGATTTACAATGCCCAGGCCAACGAACAGCAGGAGGAAATCCAGCGCGGGTTTATCACCCGCGTCTATGGCTGGATGGCGCTTGGACTGATCGTTACGGCTGCCATTGCGTTCTTAACTATTTCATCACCCAGCCTGATGACCGCTATCGTCACCAACCGGATCCTCTTCTTCGGACTTCTGATCGGTGAGCTTCTTCTGGTAGCCGTCATCAGCGGGGCCGCCAGCCGCTTATCCCCGGTTGTCGCCGGCTTGTTATTCCTTGGGTATGCTGGCCTCAACGGGGTGACCCTATCGATCCTGATTTTGCTCTACACCGCCTCTTCGATCGCCATCACCTTTGGCGTAACCGCCTGCACATTTGCGATCATGTCCTTGTTTGGGCTTACAACCCACCGTGACCTGACCAAGATGGGCAGCTTGTTGATCATGGGGCTCATCGGGGTGATTATTGCTTCAGTGGTAAACCTGTTCCTCAACCTCTCGGCCATTTACTGGATCACCACTTACCTGGGCGTCCTGATCTTCATCGGCCTGGTAGCTTACGATACCCAGAAGCTCAAACGCATGAGCCTGACCCTCGGCGGAGATGGTCAATTGACCCAGAAAGCCTCCATCCTCGGCGCTCTCTCGCTCTATCTAGACTTTATCAACCTCTTCCTGCTGCTCCTGCGCATCCTCGGCGGCCGCCGGCGATAAATACGGAATAGACATTCCTTTTGTTCTTTCAGAGAGACCTGGCTTTACCCAGGTCTCTTTTCGTTAATTGTGACAAACCTCTATCAAAAATTGTTGACATTAGAACACATGTTCTGTATAATGAATTCAACTGCACGGCGCAATTTGCCAGGGACCAGAGGGAGGCCGGGATGGAGGCCAGGGAGATGGGTGGAATGACTGTGGAGCAAAACTCCGGGGCGGGGGACGGAGCCAATCTGTTACCCGATTTACAGACAGGCGCGGTTGTTTTGGTACTTGGGCCGCGCGCCGCGCAGGGCGCCATGCTCGAGTTGTCGGCCGGGTTGGCCTGCCGTGGTGCGCTGCGCGTCCTTGATGGCGGCAATCAGTTTAATGCTTACCGCCTGGCGCGCGCTTTGCGCCGCCAAACCGTAGATATCCACACCGCTATGGCGCGTATCAGCCTGGCGCGCGCCTTCACCTGCTACCAGATGGAGGCGCTTTTAGCCTCCAGTGCAACCCAACCCATTCCCACCCTGGTATTCGACCTGCTGGCTACCTTTTACGACGAGAGTGTAGCGCTGACTGAACGCCGGCGCCTGCTGGGGCGCGCCGTGCGCCACCTGCAGCGCCTCAGCCAGGCCGCTCCCGTGGCGGTCAGCGCTCAACCGGCCGGCCCCGCACAGGCTGAGCGTACTGTTTTGCTGGAGATGCTGCGCAGCGTTACCGGCCTGGCCTGGGAGCTCGAGATGCCCACCCTCCCGGCCTTGCCGCCAGCTTTATTCTGATTCTATCAAAGTTTTCGTCATCATTGCATCAGGGAAGGTATATTATGGGACGCACATTACCAGCTATTGCTCAGGTTTTCCAGCAGGAACAGGAATCGTTCTCTCGCTTCCGGCGCGCCCTGCGCCGCAGTGACCAACTCGTCCTCGATGACCTGTTCGCTGAGGCGCACCAGCACATAGCGGCCGCTGCCTACGCTGCACACGCGTTGCCGTTTGAGATTTTTCTACTCGCCATGCTCCTTGAGGAACACAAGCAGGTGATACACCTGCGCCAGATGGTGGAGGAATTGCGCCATGCCAATCGCCCCGGATGAGCGTGAAGGCTGGCTGCTGGATCTCTATACCGACCGGAGCGCCGGCGTGGTGATCTGGTTCCTGGCCGATGACGGCGCCCGCCTGCGCCTGTGCCAGCCCTTCCCGGTCACCTTTTACGCTGCTGGAGCGCCCCGCCGCCTGCGCCAGCTCTGGCGTTATCTCAAGGAGCAGCCGGCGCCCATCAGCCTGGCGCGCGACGAACGCCGCGACCTGTTCGTCGGCCAGCCCATCCCGGTTTTGGCGGTGCGGGTAGCCCAGGCCTCCGCCCAACCGGACCTCTTTCAGCAGGCAGCCCAGCGCTTCCCCGAACTGACTTACTACGACGCAGACCTGCCGATTGCCCTGCGCTATGCGGCTATCCACCAGGTCTTCCCATTGGCCCGCTGTCGCATTCGCCTGTCCGGTGAAAACCAGTTGGCCGAGATCCACCCTCTGGATACGCCCTGGGACCTGGATCCTATGCGAGCCCCTCTACGCATCATGTCGCTTGACCCGGATGTCAATCCCTCGCATGCCTCCCCGCAGCGGCTTTCCATTTATTGCGATGGGCGCAGTTACGAGCTGTCCTTGCAACCCGAGCGCTCGCTGCTCATCAATCTGCGCGCTCTGCTGCGCGAGCATGACCCCGACCTCTTGCTCACGAACTGGGGCGATACCTGGCTGCTGCCCGAACTGTTACGGATGAGCCGCACCTGGGGCTTGCGTATCGCGCTCAACCGCGATCCTGCTCACGGCGTGGCCCGCAAGGGCGAAAAGTCCTATTTTTCTTACGGCCAGGTGATCCACCGCGGGCAGCAGATGCACCTGTTCGGCCGCTGGCATATCGACCGTTGCAACGCCATGCTGTGGGGCGACTACGGCCTGGATGGTGTGCTCGAGCTGTCCCGCGTCACCCGCCTGCCAGTGCAGGTCTGTGCGCGCGTCTCTCCCGGTACCGGTATCTCCTCGATGCAGATTGTCACCGCCCTGCGGAGTGGGGTGCTCGTCCCCTGGCACAAACAGCAGGCCGAGGAGCCGCGCTCAGCCAGCGAACTGTTCTACGCCGATCAGGGTGGGCTGGTCTACCAGCCCCTGCTCGGTCTGCACCGCGATGTGGCCGAGATTGACTTTATCTCGATGTACCCCAGCGTGATGGTGCATTTCAATATCTCCCCCGAGACGATTGGCGCACCGCGACCGGGCGCGGACGATATTCCCGAGCTTGGCCTGGCCATCGACAACGAGCGCGAAGGCCTGGTTCCCGAAACGCTGCGCCCACTGCTCAATAAGCGCATTGCCATCAAGCAGCAACTCCTCACCTTGCCTGCCTGGGATCCGCGTCGCAAGCGGTATAAGGTGGCTGCCTCAGCTCACAAATGGCTGCTGGTCACCTGCTTCGGTTACCTGGGTTACAAAAACGCACGCTTCGGGCGCATCGAAGCGCACCAGGCGGTCACTGCCTACGGGCGCGAGGCCTTGTTGCTCGCGAAGGAGGCCGCCGAAGACCTGGGCTTCACCGTACTGCACCTGTACGTCGACGGCCTATGGGTCAAGCGTCCCGGCGCCCGCACCGTACAGGATTTCCAGCCCGTGATCGACCAGATTGGCGATCGCACCCACTTGCCCGTCTCGCTGGATGGGGTCTACCGTTGGGTAGCCTTTCTGCCTTCCCGCCGCGATGGGCGCATCTCGGTGGCCAACCGCTACTTTGGCGTCTTTCAGGACGGCAGCCTCAAGACGCGTGGGATCGAAGCCCGACGGGGCGACACGCCGCCTTTTATCGCCAAAGTTCAGATGGAAATCCTCGAGCTGCTCGCTCGCGCCCCGGACGCGGATGCACTGCCCGACTACTTGCCGGCTGCCATCGCGCTCCTGCGCCGCACCCTGGCCGATCTGCACACGGGGCGCATTCCCCTGGCCGACTGCCTGGTGACGCACAAACTCAGCCGTAAACTGGAGGAGTTCCGCTCTGCCTCGCCGGCTGCGCGTGCCTTGCAACAGCTTCAATCGATCGGAAAGACCTTACGTCCCGGGCAACGTATCCGCTTCCTCTTCCTGCGTGGCGAGCCGCGCGTGCATGCCTGGGACCTGCCCGAGCACCCTTCGCCGGCTGCCCTGGACGTCGAGCGGTACACAATGCTGCTTTTCCGCGCTGCAGGGACTGTGTTACAGCCGTTCGGGTTGGACGATAACGCCGTGCGGGAGTTGGTGGTCGGTCGCGCTATCCCGGTTACACTGCCGGGGATGGCGATTCCGAGGCGGCTTGAGGAAGACGTGTCAAATCGCTGGCTGGTTGCGGAAGTGCATTAACCACAAAGCACGGGAAAAATGACAGGAAAACACAGCGGCTCTGCGCGAGAAGAGAAGATTCTCGCGCAGAGCCGCAGGGACGCAGAGAAATAATGGTTAAAAACCTCTGCGCCTTCGCGGCTCTGTGCAAGAACATCACCGCGATTCCATGTCCTCGTCTCTGTTTGGGAAAACCCACCCGATGCGCGGTGGGGTACGGGCACGGGGTTGGGATGATCACCCAAAATCATGGAACCGAACCCCGTGCCCCTACATGGTATATCAACGATCCCCGAAATGCCATGGGGGTA
>JAQTMA010000033.1 GCA_028714615.1 Anaerolineaceae bacterium
GTGACCGCCTGTTAGCCCAGGCTCAGGAAGAATCCAATCGGACGCTCTCGCTTGCCCGTGAAAAAAGTGACCAATTCGTTGAAAGAGATGCTATCGTCAACGCTGCCCAGGCGCGGGCAGAACAGATTATCGCTCAAGCTCGGATTGAAGCCGAGCAAACCCGCCGAGATGCAGACGATTACGTCCTCGAGACGCTCACCAAGTTAGAAGTCGAAATGGATCGCACCATGACCCAGGTGCGTAACGGTATCCGCACGTTGCAAGAAGAGAAACAGCGGAATGCATCTACCCAACAACAGCCAATGTGAATCACCCACACCTACGATGTATTCCTAAAAAAAAGATTGTCTTCGCAGACAATCTTTTTTTTCGTGCTCCTCAACTACCTGTTTCGCTGGAAACTTCTTTTTCCGCTTTCTTATGGCGGGGAGGTTTGGCAGAAGCGGGATGTAAAGCCACCTGAACTACCTCGTCCATATGGCTCACAGGGATGATTTTCAGATCTGTACGTACCTTCTTTGGTACGTCCACCAGATCTTTCAGATTCCGAGCAGGTAGAATAACGGTTTTCAATCCAGCGCGATGTGCGGATAGGATCTTTTCGCGCAGTCCACCCACCGGGAGAACGTTCCCCCGCAAGGTAATTTCTCCCGTCATGCCCACTTCTTTATAGACCTCACGGTCCGTGAAAGCCGAAATCATGGCAGAAGCCATCGTAATGCCGGCGCTCGGCCCATCCTTAGGGATGGCGCCTTCCGGGATGTGAATGTGCACATCCAGCCGTTCGAATATATCTGTAGGCAGATCAAACTGACGGGCGCGCGATTTGATGTAGGACAAAGCTGCTTGCGCCGATTCCTGCATGACGTCACCGATTTGCCCGGTGATCTGCAAGTTACCTTTCCCCTCCAAGATCAGCACTTCCACCGGCATGATCTCTCCACCGTTCTCTGTCCAGGCGATTCCGGTGGCTACACCGACCTCATCTTTGCGCTCTGCTTCGGTTTCAAAAAATTGAGGGGGTCCCAGGTAGTGTTCTAACGCTCTTGAATTGATCGAACGAGGGTAACGTTTTTTCTCAGATTTCTGACGGGCTATCTTCCGAGCCAAGCGGCCAATCTCGCGCTCCAAATTCCTCACCCCAGCCTCATAGGTGTACTCACGGATCACTCGCCGCAGAGTATTCTCCGGAAATCCCACCTCTTTTTCTTGCAGACCGGTTTCCTCAATCTGCCGTGGGATCAAAAATCGCTGCGCGATCTGCAGCTTTTCCTCTTCGATGTACCCAGGAAATTCAATCACTTCCATGCGGTCGAGCAAAGCTGGTGGAATGTTGCCGATCGAATTTGCTGTGGTGATAAACATTACCCGGGAGAGGTCGAAGGGCAATTCCAGGTAATGGTCCGAAAATGCAAAGTTTTGTTCCGGGTCAAGCACCTCGAGAAGTGCTGATGAAGGATCTCCCCGGAAATCCGCGCCTAGCTTGTCGATCTCATCCAACATAAACAATGGATTGATCGTTCCGGCCCGGCGCATCGTTTGTAAGATTCGACCCGGGAGAGCGCCAATGTACGTCCGCCGGTGGCCTCGGATTTCAGCTTCATCCCGCACCCCACCTAACGAAAGACGCACAAACTTGCGTCCAAGGGCCTCCGCAATGGATCGTCCCAGGGAGGTTTTTCCCGTTCCGGGAGGGCCTATAAAACACAGGATTGGCTGGCGGGCTTTCTTCGGCCCCAAGCTGCGCACCGCAATATATTCCAGAATCCGGTCTTTAGCTCGTCCCAGGCCATAATGGTACTGTTCGAGCACCTTCGCCGCGTGTTTTACGTCTAAATTATCCTCGGTCGCCGTATCCCAGGGCAAGTCCAGAATCCAATCCAGGTAGGTACGAATGATACCCACCTCTGGCGCCATCGGTGGCATCTGGTTGAGCCGTTCGATCTCCTTAAGGGCTGCAGCTCGAGCTTCTGCTGGAAGGTTAGCTTTCTCGACCCGCTCACGTAGCTCAGCGATCTCCCGCACCCATACATCTCCTTCGCCCAGCTCGGTTTGGATCGCCTTCATTTGTTCTCGCAGATAAAACTCTCGCTGGCTGCGGTCCACTTCGCTCTGCACCCGGGATTGAATTTCGTCTTCGAGCTCTAGCACATCCAGCTCTTGCGCCAGTAATTTATTAACTCGGCGCAGGCGCTCCTGCGGTTCAGGCATTAAGAGTAAAGTCTGGCGTTCCTTGATGGGCAATGACAGCGCCGTTGAGACCATATCGGCCAACCAACCAGGTTCGTTGATATTGATTGAGAACAAGTGAGCTTCATCCGGAAGACTGCGATCAAGCTGGACACAGCGCTCGAATAAGTCACGGGTAGTGCGCATCAGCGCATCGGTCTGGCGATCGACATCCAAGGGTTCCTCGATGACACGGGCCTTGACCACCTTATACGGTTCAAGTCGCGTAAAATCAAGCACCTGGACGCGCCGCCGGCCTTGAACCAGGGCAGATGAATTGCCATCCGGCATGCTTAACAGGCGTCCAACCGCCATCTCTACACCGATCGGAAGAAAATCCTCCGGCTGTGGGTCATCGACTTCCGCATCCCGCTGGGTAAGGGCGATCACCGTCTGCACATAACTCTGAGCTGTCTGAACTGCTAACAGGTTTGGACCCGGTACCACGAAAACCGGCGAGACCATGCGCGGGAATACTACCAGATCACGCATAACCAGCACCGGGCATTCGATTAATCCATCATCATCGGGTGTCGCATTCGGAATCCGGTAGAGCTCTTCGGTTCGCTGATGTAAGGCTGTATTGAATTCTTCATCGTCCTGGTGCGTACCCCATTCTTCACCTTTCATGCAAGGTCCTCTCTACTCAATCATTCCGGATCAGCTCTCGGTTTGGGAGGCTTTTACGGGATACCGTTCTGTCGGATTCAGGTCGAACCATGCGTGACGTGTTCCAGCCGCAACAAACAAGCTACCCGTAGCAACCACAGCCGCATCTTTCCCGGCCAGCGCTAAAGCGTTCTGGAGAGCTAATTCCAACGGTAATACCGCTTGGGCAGGCACTCCAAATTGGTGCGCCAACTCAACGATCTTTTCGGCTTCCAGGGCGCGTGGGTGGATGGATTGAGTTGCAATCACTTGCCGGATCCGCGGGAGCAGGTTTTGGAACATACCACGCACATCTTTGTCCTCGGATGCGCCGAAAACCAGGATTACTGGTAATCCATGGAAATAATCTTCCAACGCCAAGCGCAACTTGAGGGCTGAGTCAGGATTATGAGCTGAATCTACAACGACCGGTGGATCACGCCGCAGAACTTCAAAGCGCGCCGGCCACTTCACCTGGTTAAATCCATCGATGATTTGGTTTTCACTGATTACGAAACCTTCACTGCGTGCAGCCTGTAACGCTGCGTAAGCCGTTGCGGCGTTTTCAACTTGATGGTAACCCAGCAGGGGGATATTTAACCGCTTTGGTTGGTAATCCGTCCGTTTTTCGAACTCGATATATGCATTCATTTCTTCCTGCTCGCTGGCCGGCCAAACCAGCAAGGTCTGGCCATCCAATGTATGCCTCACAGGTGAGAACAGCCAATCACGCCCAACCAATATCAACTGGGATTTCTGGTCGTCGGCTGCCTGATTAATGATCCGTAATGCCTCACCTTGTTGCGGCGCAGAAACGACCGGACGATTCGGCTTGATGATTCCGGTTTTTTCTGTGGCTATCTTGGTGAGCGTATCTCCGAGTACGTTCATGTGATCGTAAGATAAGGTGGTTATTACGGAAACGCAGGGGGTAATAATATTCGTAGCATCCAGTCGTCCACCCAGTCCGACCTCAACAACCGCGGCGGTGACGCCTTTACGGGAAAAGTAGAGGAACGCCAGGGCAGTTGTAAGCTCAAACGTAGTCAGTTTTTCAATGACATCGACGTGTGGGCGCAGCTCGTCAACCAATCTTACCAGATCAGCATGTGGGATGGGTTGTCCGTTGAGTTGGATGCGCTCGGTGTAATCCTGTAAGTGGGGTGACGTATATAGACCTACCTGATAACCAGCCGTCCTGAGTACGCTGGCGCACAGCGCCGCAACGGAGCCTTTACCTTTTGTTCCGGCGACGTGAAGAATCGGGTAGCGGTCTTGGGGATTCCCCAACCGGGCCATCAACTCCACCATTCGTCCTAGGTCGAATTTCTCCGGTGTGAAGCGAAAAGATCGCGTCAAGGAATAATCAACAAAACTGTAAAGGTAATCAAGCGCTTGCTGGTAGGCAGTCTCAGCGTCAATCAATGCACACATCCTAATTAAACTGCGGAATACTACGCGGCAAAGATTGTACCCGTCCGGTAGGGATTGTGCAAGGGGAGAGTGAATTCAAGAATATGACCATGATCCTCCTCAATATGGGGAATATGGAATATTGACGGCTCCTTCCACTTCGAGTACAGTTGAGCAGATCTACTCGACCGGATGCACGGAGGACCAAAAATGGTGGTGGGTAATCTGACGCTCATCCTACATTTGCCAGGCTGTTCATCCTTGAAAGAAAAGCGGGGGCGGCTTAAGCCAGTGATCGCCAGGCTTCATCGGGAGTTCAATATATCCGTCGCTGAAGTCGATCGACAGAATGCATGGCAAGAGGCTGTGGTCGCCTGTGCGCTGATCAGTACCGACCCTGGGTACATTCAACGCAGCTTTGATCTGATGTCCCGGTTTGTGGAACTGCACTTTCATGATATCCAACTGGTGAATCAGCATTTTGAGCTATTCTAGTTCGTCTCGGAGGGAGGTTATGGATCTTGAATTGAATGGAAAACGCGCTTTAGTCACCGGCGCCAGTCGTGGTTTGGGTTACGCCGCGGCCCACTGCCTGGTACAGGAGGGGGCTCGTGTGGCCATCAATTCTCGCAATGTGGCAAGCGTACAGGCTTCGGCTCATCGGCTGCAGGATGAGTTCCAGACTGAGGTGCTGGCGTTGCCCGGGGATGTTACAGATGCTAGCGCACCGGGTCGAATAATCGCACAATTCGTAGAACGATTCGGTGGACTGGATATCCTGATAACGAACGCGGGAGGCCCACCACCTGGCCCTTTCGAGTCATTCGATGATGCTGCCTGGCAACGCGCCCTTGAGGCCAACTTCCTAAGTCACGTACGCCTGATTCGAGCTGCTCTGCCTTTCTTGCGCCAATCTACTGCACCTAGCGTTCTGACGATCACCTCGTACTCAGTAAAGCAACCCATCCCCGGACTAATACTATCCAACAGTATCCGCGAAGCGACTATCGGTCTGACGAAGACCCTGGCGTTAGAATTGGGCAACCTGGGGATCCGTTTCAACTCAATTCTACCGGGTTGGACTGACACTGAGCGAGTCCAACAAATTATGAGTGATCGGGCACAGGTCAACCAAACGACGATTGCGGACGAGCAAGCCAGGCAATCCAAAGATATTCCCCTGGGAAGGCTCGGTAATCCTGCTGAATTCGCTAAAGTAGCAGTATTCCTCGTCTCCCCCGCCGCATCCTACGTCACCGGCGTCATGCTACAAGTAGACGGTGGCGCCACGAAAAGTACCTTCTGAGGTATTTCTTTGCTGACAAACCTCGAAATCCAGGCTCGTCTCGAACGTATTCTGCTCACCGTTCAGAAGCCAGGGCGTTACGTGGGCGGGGAGCTCAATCAGATTGTGAAAGACTGGCTATCGGTGAAAACTCATGTAGCCTTGGTTTTTCCGGAACTTTATGATTTAGGCCTCCCCAACCTTGGAATATCAATTCTGTACGACATCCTCAACCAACGGAGCGATACCCTCGCAGAGCGGGCTTACTCGCCCTGGATTGATATGGAATTAGCAATGCGTTCTGCCGCCATTCCCATGTATTCGCTTGAGAGCAAACACCCCCTCGCAGCATTCGATATCATTGGTTTCAGCCTCCCATATGAAACCTTGTATACCAATGCCATCAACCTGCTCGACCTGGCAGGAATTCCACTATTATCAGTAGAACGCGATGAACGTCATCCGCTCGTGATCGCCGGTGGACATTCTGCATTCAACCCCGAACCGATGTCGGATTTTATCGATGCATTCGTCATCGGCGAAGGAGAGGAAGTCATTGGAGAGGTTATCGATGCTCACCAGTCCTGGAAAGCAGATGGTGAGGACCGCGCCGGATTGTTTCGCAGGCTGGCGAGAATTCCTGGTGTGTACGTCCCTTCGCTATACGAAGTTCATTACCAGCCGGATGGAACGATAGCCGGAATCGAAAAGCGTGATGATGCGGCAACCCTTCCAGTGCGAAAACGCATCGTTGGCCGGTTACCCCCACCCGTAACGCGTTTTCTGGTGCCTGCGATCGAAGTAGTACACGATCGCATCGCCCTTGAGATCATGCGCGGTTGCACACGCGGTTGCCGGTTCTGCCAGGCAGGTTTTATCAACCGTCCAATCCGGGAAAGACCGGTCGAGGAAATCGTTGAGGCCATTCAGACCTCTCTCGATTGCACCGGCCAGCAGGAAGTTGCTCTCCTATCCCTATCTTCTTCTGACTACACGCATATTGACGAGCTCGTCCGGACAGTTGGCGAACGATTCGAGGGTCGTCACCTGACGATCGCTTTACCTTCTTTGCGGATAGAGTCCTTTTCAGCCGATCTAATGGACCAGTTGAAAGAAGCTCGCCCTTCCGGTGGATTTACATTAGCACCTGAAGCTGCCACCGAGCGCATGCGTCAATTGATCAATAAACCCGTCAGCACTGAACAACTACTGGAGACTGCTCGAGCGGTTTTCAGTCGGGGTTGGATGGCAATTAAACTCTACTTCATGATCGGCCATCCTTCTGAAACCCTGGAAGATGTGCAAGCCATCGCAGATCTTTGCCGACAGGTACTGCGTGAAGGGCATAAGATAGTTGGGGGCCGCGCCAAGGTGCATGCCGGTATTGGCACGTTCGTTCCAAAACCCCACACCCCATTCCAGTGGGTTTCGTGCGACACCATTGATAAAATCCGCCTGAAGCAAACTCTACTCAAACGCGAGCTCCGCGATCCCAACATCAAGCTCAGTTTGACTCGTCCCGAAGATACTCACTTGGAAGCTTGGCTTTCACGAGGCGACCGTCGCACCGGGAAAGTCATTTTGAGGGCGTGGCAGCTCGGCGCTAAGTTTGACGCCTGGCAGGACCGGAATCATACTGCCATCTGGCTGGAGGCGTTTGCAGAATCTGGCCTCGATCCAGCTTTCTATTCTCACCGAACCCGCGCCGAACATGAAGTGCTCCCCTGGGCGCATATCGCCGCCGGGGTACGCCAGAAATACTTGCTCGAAGAATACCATCGCAGTCTCGCAGGTGAAACACGCGCAGACTGCCGGGAGCAATGTTTTGCTTGTGGTATTTTGCCTGGATACATTAACATGCGGATATCCAATCCCGGCGTATTGTGGAAATGCCCTGAAGTATCGCCACGATCGGCTCGGAGAACACCATCCAATTCTACCGGTGGAGATCAGCATGGATAGCTCGACCATCCGTCTCCGGGTTACCTATGCGAAGTTTGGTGACCTGCGATATACTGGGAACCTGGATATGCAACGCTTGTGGGAGCGAATTTTCCGGCGCTCGCGTCTTCCAGTAGCCTACTCCAAAGGCTACCATCCTCAAGTACGCATCCAACAAGCTTGCGCCCTCCCGCTTGGTTTTTCCAGTACTTGTGAACTGCTTGACCTCTGGTTGGAATCCGCCTGTGAACTGGGTGAGATCGTGTATGTGCTGCAATCCGCCTCGCCGCCAGGTATAGTAATTAAGACTGTCGAGCAAGTCGAAATGCATGCTCCACCCCTCCAAACTCAAGTAATTGCCGCTACCTACCGGGTTTTCCTGCTCAACCCAACGGCGGATGACAGATTACCTGAAAGAATTTCGGAGCTCCTGGCATTGGAACGAATACCCCGTATCCGCCGGGATAAACCCTACGATTTACGACCCTTGATTGAATCCCTTGACTACCTGCCGGGTACCGCTGACGGTCTACTCGGCTTGTCTATGGGACTGGCTGCTCGCGAAGGAGCTACTGGACGTCCGGAAGAAGTCCTGGATGCCCTCGGGTTGAACCCGTTGGAAATCCGCGTCGAAAGGATTGACTTACTTCTCAAATAAATATATTCGATTCCTGCTATAATGAAATTGCCAGGGGGTTATTGGGAGAAAGCGATCTTTCATGGGCTTGGTATTATCGATTTTTTTCGGGCTAACCCCGATGTTAATATTTGCGGTATTCGTATATTGGCTCGATCGTTTTGAAAAAGAGCCTAAGATTCTATTGCTGGCTGTTTTTTCCTGGGGCGCTGTTGTGGCTGCCGGCCTGGCCTTTACCGTCAACTCAATGTTGGGCTCCAGCATTTTCCTGATGACTGGGTCGACCGCCGCCACCCAGTTGACCACCGGATCACTGATCGCACCCATCGTGGAAGAATCGCTTAAGGGGATAGGCGTATTGGCGATCTTCTTGTTCTTCAAGAATTACTTCGATTCTCTATTAGACGGGATCGTTTATTCCGGGATGGCCGCCTTAGGTTTTGCTGCGACGGAGAACATTTACTATATATATAATTATGGTTTCCTGCATGGGGGCTTTCATGGCATGCTGACTTTAGTCTTCATCCGGGTGGTTATGGTCGGCTGGCAGCACCCATTTTTTACAGCCTTCACGGGGATCGGGCTATCGATCGCCCGCCTGACACGCAATCCGGCCCTGCGGCTGATCACCCCGATCATTGGGTGGGGTTTTGCCATCCTGGCGCACTCGCTTCACAATACGCTATCGAACGCTCTCGCGAATACCAACCAGCTAGTAATTGGGAGCCTGGCAGATTGGATGAGTTGGGCCCTAATGTTTGCATTCATTGTATTTACAATTATTCGCGAACAGCGTTTCGTCAGCAGAGAGTTACTCGACGAAGTATCCCTGGGCATTATTAGTCCGGCGCAGTACCGCAATGCCAGGTCTCCATGGGCGCAAAGCCTGGCGCGCCTGGTTGCGCTGAACCGCGGCCTTTTCCGTGATACCAATCGTTTCTATCAGCTCTGCGGGGTTCTTGCTCATAAGAAACGTTTGCGTTCAACCTTGGGCGATGAAGACGGCAATACGCTGCGCATCAGCAACATCCGCACCGAACTGGTCGCTCTCTCTCCTTGCGTCGTTACCGTATAATGCGACCTATTCTCTTCGCTACGCACTCATGGTAAAATCAAACTTGAGGATTGATGCTCCTTTTGCATGTGAGGTACGTTTTCTTCTGTTCCTGGAGCACTTAACCAATAGTTGGAGCTTTTTTTTTCGTCCCTTTGGCCCAATGGATAGGGTAACGGCCTCCGAAGCCGTGGGTGTGGGTTCGAGTCCCACAAGGGACACCATTTAACTGTTTGTACGAGCGTTTTCCAGCGCTTGCACCACCCCCTTCAATGGCACGATGCTCCCGAATTCCTTCAGGAGCATCGCTGTTTTTAATGCTTGAGCGTATCATTTCCCGTCAATCGATTTTTCGATACGCTCTCGATATTTACATTAATGTTTAGCTGACACCTCGATATTTGCCTCTTGACAAACGAGGATTCTCGCTCTAAAATATATTCAATTAAGTAAACGTTTACAAAATTATTCCAAGCGATTTTCTCTTCCAACCCGATCTGTATTCTGAGGTCCTCTTCATGTCGGCCGAGAATCACGAACGAACCGAGCACAACAGACGCACCCAATCTGGTAAGAACCCCAACATCCACCAGGTCGCGGCACTGGCCAAAGTCTCTACCGCCACAGTATCTCGCGTCCTCGACGATCATGGCGGTGTTAGCCAGGAGTTGATCGATCGGGTGCATGAAGCTGTTCGCACCCTCGATTATCATCCCAACCGTGCTGCTCGGAATCTACGGAAACGTGGTTCCCAGACCGTCGGGGTGGTCATCTCAGATATCCAAAACCCATTTTTTACCAGCGTCATCAGCAGTATCGAAAAAGTACTCGTCGAAGCCAGTTATACACTCCTTTTGTGCAACTCGGATGAAGATCCCAAACGCGAGAAAGCCCATATCTCTACACTGCGCGCAGAAGGCGTGGCCGGGATTATCCTGGCTTCTACCCACGCCAATGCCGATCTGTACCACCAACTGCAGAGTGCCGGTATCCCTTTGGTGGCCATCGACCGCGCCCCCGGCCAAATGCATCTGGATTCGGTGACTGTCACCAATACACAAGGTGCTTTCAATGCTGTCACCCATCTGACCCACCTTGGACACTCCCGCATCGGGCTGATCACTGGCCCACTCCACATCAGCACTTCCCGCGAACGTCTGGAAGGTTACGAACAGGGGATTCGTTCTCATGGTTTGGCGCTCATTCCCGAATTAATTCTTTTCAGCAATTACCGCCAGGCAGGTGGCTACTCAGCCATGCAAAGCTTGCTGGATCTGCCTGAGCCACCAACGGCTGTTTTAGTGGCCAACAACCTGATGACCCTCGGCGCCCTCCAGATGATTCACGAACGCAATCTGAAGATCCCTGATCAAATCGCCATTGTCGGCTTTGACGATATGCCTTGGGCGACTTCTCTTCAGCCGCCCCTGACAGTTGTCGCCCAACCTACCTATGAATTGGGAACTTCAGCCGCCCAGCTCCTCCTCGACCGCTTGCGCGAGCCCAATCGACCATCCCAACACATCGTGCTTGAAACTACCCTTATGGTACGGGCTTCTTCTGGCGGTCATAACGCCTTGGATCTGACCAACTCGACTTCCTATGAAATATCGATAAGCTGAAGCCATCGATTGGGCGGTCAAAATCCTCGAGCAGGGTGTCAAACCCGATAAGTCAGTAGTCTTGCAAACCATGGAGGTCACCAAACAAAACGCCGCTGATTTGTTGAAGAAATTCACCAGTCAATAAACCCCCTTAATTACCCTTCCGGTTTTTCCGGTGGTTTTACCGCCGGAGAAACCCACCTTTGAATTGACACACGAAAATGCAGGTAAAATACGTCATAGGATTGGATTATGGCACCGAATCAGTGCGGGCCGTTCTGGTGAACGTCCAGGATGGGAACGTGGCTGCCTCGGCGGATTGCTGCTACCCGGATCGCGTGATCGACGCGTACTTACCTGGTGAGACCAACCAGAGCCCTCCCTTACCTCCCGATTTTGCCCTACAGAACCCTGCAGATTGGTTGTCCGGTCTGAAAGCCACCGTTAAACAGGTGTTGGCGCTAACTCATATAGACCCATCTGCGGTGATCGGGTTGGGGATCGACTTCACCTCCTGTACAATCTTGCCTACTACAGCAACGGGAGAGCCATTATCATTTATTCCCTCATTCCGTTCCAATCCGCATGCCTGGGCAAAATTGTGGAAGCATCATGCCGCCCAAAAACAAGCCGATCGTGTTAACCGGTTGGCATTGGATCGGGGTGAACCCTGGCTATCTTTGTATGGGGGCAAAGTATCCTCGGAATGGCTAATCCCGAAGGCGCTTCAAATCTTTGAGGAAGCTCCGGAGATTTACGCTGCAGCCGCTCGCATCGTTGAAGGTGCGGATTGGATCACCTGGCAGCTTACCGGAAAACTGGTACGTAATGCTTGTGGTGCTGGCTATAAAGCCACCTGGCACAAAACCAATGGCTATCCCTCTCCTGACTTCCTCGAATCCCTTCACCCCGGTTTTGGCGGACTATTCTTCGATAAATGCCCAGAAGCAGTTGTTACTCCAGGTAGCCGGGTCGGGCAGTTGACCTCGGCCTGGGCTACCCGCCTGGGGCTACCCCCCGGTCTGCCCATTGCCGCCGGCATCATCGACGCTCACGCGGCGGCCATCGGAGCTGGCGTTACTCAACCAGGAACCATGTTCCTCACGATGGGGACCTCCACCTGCCACATGCTCATGGCAGAGCATGAAGTACGCATCCCTGGAATTTCAGGGGTCGTCGAGGGTGGGATTGTACCTGGGTATTACGGATATGAGGCGGGGCAGGCTGGCGTCGGTGATAGCTTTGCCTGGTTTGTAGAGACTTGTGTTCCACCCACTTACCACACTGAAGCTCAGGTGCGCGGAATGTCTCTGCATGATCTCTTGAGTGAGAAGGCAGCCCGACTGGCGCCTGGTGAAAGTGGGTTACTCGCTCTCGATTGGTGGAATGGCTGCCGTACCCCGCTGGTGAATGCCCGGTTGAGTGGACTGCTGGTCGGTGCAAACCTGGCGACCACTCCCGAAGAGATCTACCGGTCACTCATTGAAGCAACTGCCTACGGAACCCGTCAGATTATCGAAGCGTTTACCGCAGCCGATGTACCAGTCGATAGGCTCCTGGCTGGTGGAGGGCTGACGAAAAATAGATTCCTCATGCAGCTCTATGCCGATATCACCGGGCGAGAGATCGGTGTTGCAGCCTCAACGGAAGCGTCGGCGTTAGGCGCAGCCATGTTGGCCTCCCTATCCGCAGGCTCTGAGAATAGAGGCTATGCAGATCTAACCACCGCAGCACTGCATATGGCGCCGCCGGTCGCCCAGAGCTATCTTCCGCAGCCAAAAGCTGCCCGGGTCTATGACCGTATCTACGCAGAATATTCTCATCTGGTCGAATATTTTGGTCAAGGCGTTAATTCGGTTATGGAAATCCTGCGAGATATCAAAATGGAAACCATTCACTCAGGAGAATAATGTGATGTTGAAAGAACGAACTTTTTTCACGGTGAACCCTCCCAAAAACCTTTGGGTAGGCGCTCTTCCGAAAATCGGAATCCGGCCTGTGATTGACGGCCGACGGAAAGGCGTACGCGAAGCGTTGGAGGATCAGACCATGCAGATGGCTCAATCGGTATCGATACTGATCCATGAGAATTTGCGCCATGCCTGCGGTCTGCCAGTAGAGTGTGTCGTCGCGGATACGTGTATTGGCGGTGTGGCTGAAGCAGCTCAGACCGCCGATAAATTTGCCAGGGAGGGGGTGGGCGTTACGATCACGGTTACCCCCTGCTGGTGCTATGGCTCTGAAACGATGGATATGACCCCACAAATTCCTAAAGCAGTGTGGGGTTTTAATGGTACCGAGCGGCCTGGCGCCGTCTACCTGGCGGCTGTATTGGCCGCTCATAACCAGAAAGGCTTGCCTGCATTCAGTATTTATGGCCAAGATGTGCAGGATGCCGGGGATACCAAGATTCCTGCCGATGTAAAGGAAAAGCTACTGCAGTTCTCTCGCGCCGGGATCGCGGTTGCAACCTTGAAGGGGAAATCCTACCTTGCAATGGGAGGTACCTCCATGGGCATCGCTGGCTCGATGGTCCAGCCGGAGTTCTTCGAGCGATATCTGGGAATGCGCTCCGAGATGGTCGACATGAGCGAATTCGCCCGCCGCATCGAAGAAGGAATCTTCGATGCTCAAGAGTACACTTCCGCATTATCCTGGGTCAAGCTTAATTGTCGCGAGGGCAAGGACTATAACCCTTCCGAGCGCCAGCGCACCCGTATACAAAAAGATGGTGATTGGGAATTTGTGGTCAAAATGGCCTTGATTGCCCGCGACCTGATGATTGGTAACCCACGCTTAGCCGAGCTGGGTTATGGGGAGGAAGCGCTGGGCCATAATGCCCTTGCCGGTGGTTTCCAGGGGCAACGCCAGTGGACCGATCACTTCCCCAACGGAGACTTTATGGAAGCCATCCTCAACAGTTCCTTTGATTGGAATGGTATCCGTGAACCTTTTGTCTTCGCCACCGAGAACGACAGCCTGAATGGCGTCTCGATGCTTTTCGGACACCTGTTAACAGGCTCCGCGCAGATCTTTGCCGACGTGCGTACCTATTGGAGCCCGGATGCGGTTAAACGCGTTACCGGATTCGAGTTGAAGGGCCGCGCCTCAGGCGGATTGATCCATTTGATCAATTCAGGGGCGGCCGCTCTAGATGCTACCGGAATGGAAGCGAATGAAGGAGAGCCGGTCATTAAACCCTGGTGGGAGGTAACCCCGCAAGAGGCAGAAGCTTGCCTGCAAGCTACCACCTGGTATACGGGCAGGACGGAATACTTTCGGGGGGGTGGCTACTCCTCGGGTTTCTCGAGCCGGGGAGGTATGCCACTTACCATGCTGCGGCTTAATTGGATCGCTGGACTGGGTCCGGTCTTGCAACTGGCAGAGGGCTGGTCGATCGAGCTCCCACAGGATGTCCATGAAACCATTACCCAACGTACCGATCCTACCTGGCCGACTACCTGGTTCGCTCCTCGTTTGACGGGAAGTGGCGCTTTCCGATCGGGGTATACGGTTATGAACCATTGGGGGGCCAACCACGGCGCCATCAGCTTCGGCCACATTGGCGCAGACTTGATTACCCTGGCCTCTATGTTGCACATCCCGGTATCGATGCATAACGTGGCCGAGGAGCTGATTTATCGACCTAGCGCCTGGGATAGCTTCGGAAGCCAGGACCTGCAAGGCGCAGATTATCGCGCCTGCGCCAACTACGGCCCGTTGTATTAAATCTCGTACCCCAGACCTCGGCTCATCTACCAAGGTTTGGGGTACATTCGTCTCCCTTCATCCTGGCTGATCTCTCTCCAATCCAATCCTCTTTCCAAGAGAACGCAGGCGGTATCCACGTAGCAAGCGCTTGCTTTGTTCGGTTTGGGTGAAATGGATTTCTCCCGGCTGTTGATTAAAGGTGCTCGTTTTCTTTGATCGCTTCCCCTGAAAGTCAACCTTTAATTCCGGTGGTAACAATCCCCTCGATGATGCGCTTTTGAGCGGCAAAGAAACCAATAGCCACGGGTAGGATATACAGGACCACTGCTGCCATTGTAATCGTGATCAGGCGACTTTGGTGTGGGTCTACGTATGTGCTTCCCGATAACTTGACCGCCAACGTAGTGTTTTCAGAGGAGAGGAATATCAACGGGTTGATGAAATCACCCCATACCCATTGGAAATTGAAAATAGCAGAAATGATCAACGCGGGCCAGGCGTTGGGCAGAAAGATCTGCCAGAAGATACGCAGCCGGTTACAACCATCCACCTCAGCAGCGTCTTCCAGCTCCTTGGGAAATGTGGAAAAGAATTGGCGGAATAGAAAGATGTGCCATGGGCTGGCTGTCAACCCCCAAAGAATCCAGGGCCAGTAACTTCCGGTGAGATGCAGCCGTGAGAAAATGATGAACTGCGGCACTAATGTTACCATAAAAGGTAAGATAATCATCGCCAGCACCAATGTGAAGAGCGCATTTTTTCCGGGGGCGTTATGACGGGCGAAACCAAATCCGACCAGAGCACTGGAGAGCGTACATAATATCGTAAAAGTGGATGCCAAATAGACTGTATTACCCAAATTACGGAAAAATGGGGCCATCGTCGTTGCCAGGTAGTAATTTATCCACTGCCAAGCTGACGGCAAAATTGTTATCGGGTATGCCAGGTACTCCGATTCCTTCTTGAAGGAAGTAATGACCAACCATACTAGCGGAACGATCATGAACAGCGCCAGTAAGCAGATAAAGGAATATGTGATGGTTTTACGGGAGCTAATCATATTATTGCTCCACTTCGTAGTGCACCCAGCCGCGGCTGGTGCGAAAGACTAATAGGGTAAGCAGCAATACGATGATGAATAGGATCCACAAAAGCGCCATGCCATACGAGAAATTCTGATTGCCGAAAATCTGAATAAATACATATACGAGATACATATATATCGACTGTGGTGGAGATGTATATAGTGTATTTACATTTCCAGAGAAGCTCGCCAGCAGCATCGGCTGGACCAATAGTTGGAGAGAACCGATAATGCCGATGATCAGTTGAAAGAATAACACCGGAGACATCATCGGCAAGGTGACATGGCGGAAAGCCTGCCACTCGTTTGCCCCATCCACCAGAGCAGCTTCTCGCAGCTCGCGGGGCACAGCCTGTAAGCCACCCAGTAATACCACCATCCCGCTACCCACGCTGCCCCACAGAACAAATAGGAGTAGAGTGAACGGTACCAGGTCCGTTAACCAGGGCAGGGCAGTGCCAGGGCGTAACCAACTAAGCAGACCGTTAATCAATCCCGAGTTCTTATCCGCAAAAATGCGCCAGGCTAACGCGCCAGCTACCACCGGGATGAACGACGGTAGGTATAACAACGTACGGAAGAATCCCCGCCCGCGGATCTCCTGGTTGACCAGGAGCGCCATCCCCATCGATACTGCCAGACCGATCGGCACGCTAATGATTGCAAACAACAGTGTAACCTGAAGGCTGGTCCATAATTGAATATCGTTGAGGGCGTGAGCATAATTGGCCGCTCCTACAAACTTCATTGTGAGCCAGTTTAACCCATTGAAGTTGGAAAGCGAAAGGCCAAATCCCATGATTAAAGGTGCAATTGTCAGGAAGATGAAGCCTAATAGCCAGGGCGAGATGCACAAGTAGAAATAGGCAATCTCACGCCGAGCCCGTGGGCCGATTTTTACGCTGGAAAGGCGTTTTTCTGAGGTCGCACTCAACTGGGATATTAGCTGTCCCATCCTACCTCCGATCAAAGCGTATTCCGATTTGAAGATATATACGGCAATGCCGTATATATCTTCATAATCGTCTCGGAACATTATCGAATGTGAAAAGAATATTGCCAGTGTTCAATGCTTGTTGCAATACTAATTAAGACACGATGCTTATGCCTACAGAGATCGCATCGTTGTTGTCCTTTTCAATGTTTTTGACCATATCGTCAAAAGACAATGTGCCTCGTAAACCCTGCTCGAGATTGGTCTTCCATACATTGTTGTTAGTGCTTTCAGAATCATAGTATGGATTGAATGGCATGGGATAGGTAGATACCTTCATTTCCGCTGCTAGCACCTTCTGACACTGCTGCTGGTAGGGAGTTTCCTTCGGCATCAGGTTGTAAAGGGACTTTAAGCCCGGCACACCCCATCCTTGCTTAGCGCGGGCAATGGCAGGTTCTTTACCATGGTACCACTCGATCCATTCCCACGCTGCTTCTGGGTTCTTGGTTTGGCTGCACATGCTGGTACAGGTTGCCGCAGCGCATGGATCGCGGTGCTCTTTCCCGCCCCAATCCGGAGCCGGAAGCATCATCACCTTGCCCTTCGTCACGTCACTCTCTGCCTGTGCGCTAAACCAGAAACCATACTGTGCCATGGCGATTTTTCCTTTGGTAAACTCATCCCCTTCCCAGGTGCTGGTGGGATCCAGTGGATTCGGTGTCAGGTCTTCTTTCGCCATATCGAACCAGTACTTAATGATCTTGACCGCCTCGGGATTATCAACCAGCACCATCTTCTTGAAATCAGGAGAGTAGAGATTCTGACCTATTTGACCGAGGCTCGCAATCAAGGTATGCGTCCATCCCCATGTCATCGCCTGTGTGCCAAATCCCCACTGCAGGGTGCGATCGCCCTGCTTGACGGTAAGCTTACGGGCAATGTCCATTACCTCGGTATAGGCTAGCGGTTTGTCGTCCGCAGGAACCGGAACTCCAGCTTTCTCAAAGGCAGCCGTGTTTACCCAAAGGGAGAACTCAGGTGACCAATCTTTGATGATGCCATACAGGTCACCATTCCCCGTATTTTTTCCGTCGTACTTGAGAAGCACATGACCGGGAGCCAGGTCATCCTTTTTAATCACCTTACTGTTGGCAATGTAGGGTTCCAGGTCCGTCACCAGCTTACTGACCAGGTATCTGGGTAAGATGGGAGCACTCAACCTGAAAAGATCCGGTGGGTTACCTGCAGCGAACATTGCTATCAGCGCAGTCAGATCATTCTCAAGAAAGTTGATCTTTATGTTGGGATGGGTGTCCTCAAACTGGGTCCTTTGCTCGACTGTGAATTCGTTACTGGGACACATGACCTTCAGCACGACCGGTCCTGTCGATTTAACCCCAGTTGAAGCTTGTGGTGCAGTAGGGACTGTTGCTGCAGGTGTGGGGCTGGTGCAGGCAGCCAGGCCGGCCGCACCTACGGTAACCCCGGCTATACGTAGAAAATCTCGGCGAGTTAAGGGTTTCTTGTTCATGACACTCCTCTCTTTCGCTTATAATATCTATACAACATGGGATTGCGTTGGGCCATACCCAACACTCTTCTTCCTATGTTATCGAAAATTACCTACCTTAAGGTTGTTTTTTGGGTCGTGAATCAGCCAGAAATCGGCCAATTATCTGCCAACCCATCCATGGTAAACCCTTCATACCCTTACAAGCAGTTTATCAAAGATCTACGTTCCCTCCTGAACCATTTTTATGAACCCAACTATCTGCGGTTAAGCCCTCTCGTAGATTTACTGGGTGATGTAGGCCGGTTACATACACCTAGCCTGCTCCAGAGGTTATTGACAGATGCGATCGAATCTCTACGCCCACCGGCAACTACTACGCTATGTTCACAAGCATGGCGAACCTACAATCTACTTTATTATCGTTATCTGCAGCAACTCACCCAGGAAGAAGTAGCTTCCCAATTGGGTGTGAGTTTGCGCCAATTTGGGCGCGAACAAGCTACCGCCCTCGATGTTCTGGCGAACTACCTGTGGGACCATTATTCATTAACTGAGAGATATCGAGGTCTCGTTGAGATACCTGCATCGTCAAAAACCGTACCGGAAGGAAGTTTTCAAGGACGAACAACTAGCGCCACGGAAGTCGGAACATTTACAGAGAGACATGTTAATGCCATATTCACTTCGGTAGAAGATAGTAACCAGGAAAATACGAACCCTCTGGATGACCTCGTTTGGCTCCAAAACCAGCCCGGCGATAAGCCGGCTATTCTCGGCGAGGAGCTGTCCACTGTTCTGGAAATCATCCAACCTCTAGCCGCGCAAAATTCTGTGAGTATCGTGGAATCAGGAGAAACAACCGATTGCGAACTCCCAGGCCTGGCGTTACACCCGGTAGCTTTACGCCAATTATTGCTCTCATTGCTGGTGGCAGCTTTTCACCACGCGCCCGGAAGCCAGGTGGATATCCAGGTTAGGTGTCTGGATGCTATGCTGGAAGTCGTGGTTGGATGCTCGACATCTCATGCCGTCGAACCGGCGCCCATGGAAGACGTCGCAAGCCTTGATATGGCCGTGAAGTTGGCACAACTCAGTCAAGGCAACCTGGAAATTTCGAGAGAAAGTGGGCATTTCTACGCGAAACTGAGACTACCAGTCTTCCAACCCTGGACGATTCTGATGGTGGATGACAACAGTGATCTGCTGGCCCTCTTTCAGCGCTATACTGCTGGGACACGTTACCACCTGATTGGTACTTCCGATCCGACCCAGGTAATTTTCCTTGTTGAGCAACACGCGCCTCACGCCATCCTGCTTGATGTAATGATGCCCGCAATCGATGGCTGGCAATTGTTAGGCCAGCTCCGCGAACATCCCTCCACCCATGATCTTCCGGTTGTCATCTGCACAATAGTCGCCCAAGAAGAGTTAGCCTATGCTCTGGGTGCAAGCGATTTCCTACACAAGCCGGTCAGTCGGGCTGATCTGTTACAGCTCCTGGACCGCCTTTCGGGTGTTGCGGCATCAACGCCGTGCTAAGAGCTTGCAGGCAGGTCATAAAATCCGCTGCTGAAAGACCACCGCTGCGCTTGACCGTCAACGCATCTGTGATCATCAGAGTGTTGCTCGGATCTGTGGCTGAAATTACGATTACAGGGATATCCCGGATCGTTGCATCCTGGCTTTTCGCTTTCAGGACACCAAAACCATCCAGGTCAGGCATAATCAGGTCGAGTAATAACACGTCTGGCTTCCGTGCACGTAGCAGCTCGATTGCTTGGTGTCCATTGATGGCATGGTACACCACGTATTTGCGTGAGGCCGAGGCCAGCATGCGGGTAAAAAGCTGTTGCGCTTCTGGGTGGTCATCCGCCAGCACGACAGTGTGCACTTTATCACCCAAATCGTCCAATGCTTCTAACAGCCGTTGCCGTTCAACCGGCTTGACCAGATAACGCACGACCCCCAAATGGTGTTCGGCGCTGGCAGTGCCAGGTGCCCAGCAGGTTACCAGTGGCGTTTCAAACGGAAGGCGTCCTGTCACGTCAACGACGACAGGCGGTTGGGGCTGGTTGACGATTAACGCCTGGGCTGGTGATCGTTCTAACTCAGTAAACGCGGCAGCCATATCCGCTACAACAATGATCTCAGCATTGTCCAGGTAACGGCGTAGAAGTGGTGCAAGACGCGATTCGCCTTCAACGACCACATAACGAGTAGTTATTTCTGGTGGAACCAAACGCCACGGGCGGGTACGTTCGGTATAGTTTTGGTAAGGATTGAACCAGCGCCCCACATTTGTTCCTGCAGGTTCTTGAGGAAAGCGCGCCTCCAGCGGCAGGCTGAAAAAGAAGGTGGTTCCCACCTCCACCTGGCTTGCTAACCACATTCGGCCACCGTGTAATTCTACGAACTGGCGGCTGATTACCAACCCCAACCCGGAGCCGCCGTGCTGCCGCCGGATGGATGGGTCGAGCTGTTCAAAAGGTTGGAATAAGCGTGATTGATCCGACGGAGCAATCCCAGGCCCGGTGTCTGAAATCGAAACAACCACTTCATTTGCTTGACGCATCATTCCGATCCTGACACCACCCTCGCTGGTAAACCGTCCCGCGTTGCTTAAAAGGTTTAACACAACCTCCCGGATGCGGGTAGGGTCGCCGAGCACCGGCATAGGTTCATCCAGCAAATTCACGTCAAGATACAAGCCCTTTGACTGAAACATTGGGCGCACAGCTTCGACAGCCTCCGCGACGATCTTCTGCAAAACGATCCATTCTTTATTCAACGCCATTCGCCCGGATTCCACCATGCTCAAGTCGAGGACATCGTTTACCAGGTCAGACAACTGTAGTGAATTACGCTGAATTGCAGCAATATCCGCCATTAATAAGGCAGGCAGCTGTCGTCCATATACTTGGGGTGACTGGGAGATCATTTCACAAAAACCGATGATCATATTCAGGGGAGTGCGCAGTTCATGGCTGATATTGGCAACGAACTCCTCTTTCACCCTGCGGGCTTCTTCCGCCTCCTGGGTGAGGACTTTTAGCCGTTGCGTAAGGCGAACTAGCTCACGGTTGGAGTGCAGCAGATCTTCTTGGATTTCGTGGTATTCCACCCTCTGCTGACGCGCGTCTTCGACATGTTTTCGACCTTGCTGATAGCTATAAAATGCCCATTGAGTGACGGTAAGCAGCGAGGTAGTGGTCGTCCAACCGATCAGCAAGGTTAGCAAACTGCCAAACAGGACAGCCAGTGCGTATGAAGGAGGCGTCAAGCCAAGGATCGTGAAGCACAGCCCAACAATACTCACCAAAATAGCACTTACGGTCGCCATCTGCCACCCTGCTGTAACCATACCAATAAATGGTAATAAAACCACCAGGAAAGCAGCCTCTGGAGTGTGGAAAGTAATGGATGCCAGGATGACTGCTCCCAGTATACTTCCCTGCCACGCAGCCTGCGCTAGCCAGAAACGTTGCGGCAATAACCACAGTGAAAGAGCCGCACCCCCAAACATCAATGCACTCAGTGGCGCGAATGGTGCGATATATTCGGCTGGATTGGAGGCTACAATAATCAACTGGACGATTAAGTAGATCACTCCAATCAAAACAATCAGGTTCCGAGCAATATCCTGAAACACATCCCGGATGGTACCTTGTAGCTCCTGATCGGCAGGCAACCCTGAGCTTAGCTTGCGATACCACATAGCTTTCTCCCATGTCGCAACCGTTGTGATTTATGACCGGCAACTGCTCTGATGCCATCTTATCGGTATGATTGATTTTACCGGATATCCAGCCAATGACGCTTGATTGATGACAAAGCAGATATCCCGGTATTAACCATTGACTTTTCGCGATAATATATATACAATATATCTAGTTTATTGTAGTATTCGAAACGTCCGGATTGGGGGCAGGGTCGGTAATCAACAGAATTTGAAATAGCTGGCGCGGCTCCCAGTGGTCTGGGAAAGCCTCGCCTTTTTATTACGGATTAGGCAATTGATGGGTGGAGGAAAATCACACTTGAAGCTTGGCCGTTTTTGGGGTATCCCGGTTAGCTTGCATTGGAGTTGGTTTCTGATCTTTGTCTTCTTATCCGGCTCGTTATCCCTCGGATATTATTTGGATCGCACACCGGGTCTTCCGATGGTTGCCTATTGGGTCCTCGGCGCATTGACCAGTCTCCTCTTCTTCTCGGCAGTTCTAGCGCATGAGTTTGGACATGCGTTGACCGCTCTCCACTACCATGTCCCGGTAGAGCGCATCTCCCTGCTGATTTTTGGCGGTGTAGCCCACCTCAGCCGTGAACCGCGAACAGCCAAGGAAGAATTTCTGATCGCCCTGGCAGGACCAATGGCGAGTTTGGGTTGCGCTGCACTCGCCGGATTGCTTTGGTTAGCCGCTGCACATCTCCCGGTCCTGGCTTTATTAGCCGGTTGGTTAGCCCGGATTAACTTGGCGCTAGTCGTATTCAATATGATCCCGGGTTTCCCTTTAGATGGTGGGCGAATATTTCGCTCCATATTTTGGCAGATAACCCGTGATTTTTCAAAGGCAACCCGCCTGACTGGAAATATGAGCATCGTTGTCGCCTATGGATTCATCGGTTATGGGGTCTTAGCGATTATGCAGAGAAACACCGTCAACGGGATCTGGTGGGCATTTATTGGTTGGTTCTTGCAGCAATCCTCCGGAAACTATGCTCGACAAAGTATACTTCAACGGTCATTGGGTTACGAAAAAGTTGCTTCGCTTATGAGCAGTGAATTCAGCCAGATATCAAGAAATACTTCCGTATCCCAGTTACTCGACCGAACCATAACCGAAGGCCAGCGCAATGTGGTATTCGTAGAAGACCAGGGAAGACTATGCGGGATGCTCTTCTTAAGCGACCTTACGTCACTCCCCCGCTCCAGGTGGGAAAACACTTCAATTGAGAAGATCATGAGCCCCTTGCATCCCCAGGCGCAGCTCCGTCCTGATGCTTCACTCCTTTCTGCGATGGTTGCTATGGATCAAAATCACCTGACGCTTCTTCCGGTGGTCATCGCTGGACTGCCGGCAGGGCTCATATCAAGGGAGCGGCTTCTGCAATACATGCAAGCCAATGCTGAAAATAATCGATAGTAGAGAGTGAATAAATGTATCCGACAATGTTCATGGGTGGTTATGGGTTATATTTCCTGTTTGCACTCCCGGCGTTGCTCTTCGGGATGTGGGCACAATTTCGCGTCAAATCGACCTTCAGCCAGTACTCCCAGGTTCGCAATCTGGCCGGGATCACAGGCGCCCAGGTGGCCCGTCGCATCCTCGACCTGAATTCTCTCCAGGATGTGAGCGTCGAACAGACCGGGGGCATGCTCTCTGATAACTATGATCCGCGAAGCAAAGTCCTTCGACTCAGCGCAGACGTATACCAGGGGATAAGTATCGCCTCTGCCGGTGTAGCTGCCCACGAGACCGGGCACGCGCTGCAAGATCAGGCTGGCTATGCCCCCTTGCAGCTCCGCTCCCTGATGGTGCCTGCCGTCCAGATCGGCAGTTGGCTTGGCCCCATTATCTTCCTGGTCGGTTTATTCATGGCTGGCGTCTTTGGCACGACATTAGCCTGGGTTGGTTTGGGGTTGTTTGGTGCTACCGCATTGTTTGCTCTGGTAACATTGCCGGTCGAGTTGGATGCCAGCCGCCGCGCCCGTGAAATGCTGGCTAATACCGGGTTGATCTACAACGATGAGATGCATGGAGTGAGCAGTGTACTGAATGCCGCTGCCCTGACCTATGTGGCTGCTGCCATGCAAGCGATCTCGACTTTGTTATACTATGCCTTCTTGCTGCTGGGAGCCGGTTCTCGCCGGAGGTAGTCCTATCCTCCTATTCAAACAGTCTATTTCATGATCCGGCTCCAGGTATAGAGCATCCAGGCTCCCTTTACTTCGTCATACGGGACAAGTTTGCGTTGCAAATTGACCGGATAACCCTCGCTAACATCCACCAGTACATACTGGACGCCTTTTGATTTCAACCATTCTTCGTTTCCCAATTGGTCTTCTGACACGATCGGGATGACTCGCCGGGTGAAATGCTCTCCGAATAAAGGGTAGTCCCAGATGTATTTCCTGGAATAAAATCCCACAACCGTATCTACTGGCAGCGAACGGTCGATGATGTATAGGTATCCCCCCATTGTTTCATCCTGGTTCGCCTGTAATTGACCCCGTGAAGCAGTAAGTAAGTTGATCCATGGGTTATTCAAAGGCTTTGCCGGATTTGTTAGCGTAATCAAAACCAGAGTGAGAATGGCAATAGTTACGCTGATCCAACGAACCAGGCGAGAAACTAGGGTAACCCCTCCCAGGCTGGCCATCAATGGCGCAACCAGCACCGCTACAGCAATGAAGTACCTGCCTTGATATGGATCCCATCCTGGACGCAAAACTACCTCTACCGGCAAGGCCAATCCGGCAATTAAGACCAGGCCAATCCGGAGGACATCTTTCTGCCTAATGCCGTAGACCAATTGGATCGCAACGGCTGGAATCAGGATCAATACCCCGATGATTCCAAACCATGACTGATCCTCGCTACCTACTAACCATGGGAACTCGCGTAATGGAAAGGGATGTCCAGCCGCAATCGCAATAGGATCCTCCAAGGAAAAATGCAATGGTGCAGTGAGCTTCTCTAGAATCCTGGCCTTGTAGAGTATGCCAATGAGTTGCACCTGCCTGGGTAAACCCGAGAAATCCACCGCCTGGTAAGCAAGGCGGGGGATATTGTAAAGTAGCTTCGCGACCATACTTCCACCAGTGGCTTGTATAGTGGAATTCTCGACCACCTCGGGTGGACCCACAGGTGTTCCAAAATAGCCATAATTGACAAAGAATATATACGAACTGAGTAATAAGAAAAACACAGTCGTGCAGGTTACCCAGGTCACCAGGTGCAGAATGTGTTTGCGCCAGTATCGCACCAAGAGCATTAGCAATAACCCAAATCCAGGCAGTAAAAAATAGATCGTCTGCTTGGTACCCAGGGCTAAGGCCAGGCTAAGGCCTGAAAAGGCAAACGCATCCCTCCGTCCAGTTTTAATCCCCAGGTAGAGGAAATAGACCGACGGCAGGAAGATCGCAGCCGCGACGAGATCGAGTTGGGTTGTCGTACTTTGCAACATGACAATCGGGAAAGAAGCCCACAATAGAGCTGCAAAGGCGGATTGGCTGCGTCCCCATCCGAGCAGGCGAGCAATTCCGAAAACCCCCACAATCGTCGTGATCCCACCAAACCACTGAACGTACCCGGCTAATTGGTCGCTTCCCCAAAATAGGACGGTCCAATACACCTGCAGTGAAGCATTGATTGGGTAGAAGATCTCCTTAGTGTTGATTATTGGCCAGGGAAAGAATGACCCATTCTGCAACCAGAAGCCAACCCGGGACAAATGAGTCGATAAACTGTCGTGATTATTCGGCGGAACGATCCATATCATTACTGCACCGATAGCGAAAGCGCCCACCACCGCTGCGCCAAGCATCCAAACCTCCGGTGCGCTCTTTATCGCTGCTATGATCTTCTTCGGTGCAGCTATAGCTATGGTTTCTCTTCTGGGAGCGAAAACTGGTGGCCTTCCACGCCTCCACCACACGATACCCATAAACGAGGTAAGAGTAAACTGCAGCCCGAGCACAAAAGGCCGGGAGGCCAATAGATAGAATGAATTGGCTACCAGGTGAACAGCCAGGATGTGCGTAAAGAAAAGCAAGTAACCAGCCAGGTAGTACGCTGGCCGGTTCGGTGGGCGAACGATAGCCAGGCATAGGAGGGTAAAAGTCAGGGCAAAAAAAGTGGAAAGGATGAATTGGTAATGAATACCTACAGAGAGGGTTTGCATACCCCCATTGGTGAATATCGCCGAATCATTCCAAGGAGTCCGGTAGCGTGATACTGGCGCAGCCGGATAAAGTGGTAGTACACTGAGTATGAAAATCCATACCCCGATTACGGCAGTGCGAACCGTTTGAAGTTTCATTCCTTGGCGTGAATCTGGGTTGGATTGCCGTGTTGAGCGTTTTGAATAGCCATCTCTCGCACAATATCGGTCAAGCTTTTTTGCGTGGCGCGCCGTTCGGCTGCAATCCC
>JAQTMA010000034.1:0-1958 GCA_028714615.1 Anaerolineaceae bacterium
CGATATCATGCGCCAGGCGCCGAAAGAAGACGGCGGCTACATCGTCGTCCCCGAAATCCCGCATACCGACCTGGAATAATTATGGAACTCAGCGACCTTTCTGCAGTCGAATTGGGCAAGCTCATCCACCAACGCAAAGCCTCCGCCGTCGAAGCCCTGGCGTCCGCCCTCGAGCGCATCGAACAGGTGGACGGCCGCCCCGGTACGCTCGACCCGGGGCATATCTCTGCCGAGGACGAGCACACGGTGCATGCTTTCCTGGCGGTCGCGAATGACCGCGCTCGCGCCCAGGCGGAAGACGTCGACCGCCGGCTGGCGGCTGGTGAAGATCCCGGCCCGCTGGCGGGGGTTCCGTTTGCCGTCAAGGACCTGTTCTGCGTGCGTGGCACGTTGACCACGGCCGCATCCCGCATCCTGGCTAATTTCCGCGCGCCCTACACGGCCACCCCGGTCGAACGCCTGGAATCTGCCGGCGGGATTATGGTCGGCAAAGCCAATATGGATGAATTTGCCTATGGATCTTCCAGCGAGTCCTCCGCCTTCCAACCCAGCCCGCGCAACCCCTGGGATCCCAGCCGCGTTCCGGGCGGGTCATCGGGCGGCAGTACGGCCGCCGTCGCTGCGCGGGAAGTCCCTCTGGCGATCGGCACGGACACGGCCGGATCCATCCGCCAACCCGCTGCATTCTGCGGGGTGGTGGGCGTCAAACCCACTTACGGGCGCGTCTCCCGCTACGGCTTGATCGCCTTCGCCTCCTCGATCGACTGCCCCGGCCCGATCGCGCGCGACGTCACGGATGCCGCCCTGATGTTGGGCGTGATGGCCGGCGCCGATCCGCGTGATGCCACCGCCGCCACCATCCCGGTGCCCAATTACGTGGACGGACTCGAAAACGGGGTGAAAGGCCTACGCATCGGCCTGTCGCCCGATTACTTCCGCATCACCTACCCCGATGTTGAGAGTGGAGAATTCCACGAGGAGCGGCTGCCGGTGGAAATCGAAGCCTCCGTGCGCCACGCCGCCGCGGTGTTGGCTGGGATGGGCGCCGAGATCATCGAAGACGTGCCGATGCCCAACACCCGCTATGGCATCCCGGTATATTTTGTGGTCAGCCGGGTCGAAGCGGCTTCCAACCTGCACCGTTTCGACGGCGTCAAGTATGGTTTCCGCACGACCGAGCGGGTGAGCGACCTGGGGGAGATGTACCGGCGCACGCGCGGGCAGGGGTTTGGCCCACAGCCCAAGCTGCGCATCTTGATGGGTATGTACATGAGTGCGGCCCAGTACGCCGAGCAGTATTACAACCGGGCTCTGCGCGTACGCAGCCTGATCCGGAATGATTTTGACCAGGTCTTCGACCCCCAAGGCAGCTATCACCTGGATGCACTGTTAACCCCCACAACCCCCACGACCGCCTTTCCGATCAAAGCCATGTACGGCGACTCGGTGATGATGCAGTACGCGGACCAGCTCACCGTGCCGGCCAACCACGCCGGCATTCCGGGCATTTCGCTGCCGGGAGGCTTGGACCCAAGCGGGTTGCCGATCGGCATCCAGTTGTTGGGCCCGGATTTCACAGAGGCGACGTTATTGCGCATTGGTAGAGCCTATGAGGTAGGAACGGCTGAAGAAGCGTGGAGAGGAATGAGGCCGGCAATATTGCCATAGCGTAGAACTAACCTTGACAAGGTCTGAAACCTTGTCAAGGTAGATTCGAATCTCTGCCTTGACAAGGTTTCAGACCTTGTCAAGGCTAGCACTTGAGGTCCATCATGAACCACGCTGCTGGCTGCTTTTATCATGCCTACAACCGGACCATCGCTGGGCGGAAGTTATTTCCCCAGCCGCAAAACTATGCCTTCTTGCTGAAGCGAATCAAGGCCTGTCTGAAAGATCGGCCTATTGCCCTGATCGCCTACTGTTTGATGCCCACTCATTATCACTTTCTGCTGCTCCCC
>JAQTMA010000034.1:2058-8960 GCA_028714615.1 Anaerolineaceae bacterium
AACATCTGCCCGGTATGCACCGGCCTGCCAGGGTCGCTGCCGGTGTTGAACGAGGCTGTGGTCGAGAAAGGCGTGCTGCTGGCGGCTGCCATGCACGCCGATATCCAGGCCATTTCCCACTTCGACCGCAAAAACTACTTTTATCCCGACTTACCCAAGGGATACCAGATCTCACAGTACGATCGCCCGTTGGCGCGAGGCGGTTACCTGGACTTGCCCACACCGCAAGGCAACACCCGTCGCATCTCTATCACCAAGCTGCATATGGAAGAGGACGCCGGGAAGACCCGCAACGATCGCGAGCGGCGTTTGATCGACTTCAACCGCTGCGGCGTACCGCTGATCGAGATGGTCACCGGGCCAGACCTGCGTTCTGCGGATGAAGCGGCGCAGTACCTGATCCGCCTGCGCCAATTGCTGCGCTGGATCGGCGTCTCGGTCGCCGATATGGAGAAGGCGCACCTGCGTTGCGACGCGAACGTCTCGATCCGCCCAAAGGGAGCTGCTTACCTCAACCCCAAGACGGAGATCAAGAACGTCAACTCGATCGACGCCGTGCGCGACGCCATCGAGCACGAAATCGAGCGCCAGATCCGCGAGGTCGAGGCGGGCCGCACCATCCAGGCCTGGACGCTGGATTGGGATGAAGAAGCCGGGGTGCTGCGCAAGATGCGCTCCAAAGAGACCGAGGCGGATTACCGCTACTTCCGCGAGCCCGATCTGCTGCCCATCCACCTGGACGATGCCTGGAAAGAGCGCATCCTGGCCTACCTGCCCGAGCTACCCCTTGAGCGGCGTGACCGCTTCGAGCAAGAGTACAGCCTGCCAGCCTATGATGCGGACATCCTCACCTCCGAGCGCAATCTATCCGATTATTATGAAGCCGCGGTTAAGGCCTATGGCGGTGACCCGAAACGCGTTTCCAACTGGATGATGAACGACGTACTGCGCATGGTCAACGACCTGGGGACGAGCGCGGAGCACCTGCGCCTGACCCCCGCCTACCTGGCCGAGATCCTCAACCTGCTCGACGCGGGCGCGATCAACACAAACACGGGCAAGAACCTGCTCTCGAAAGTGCAGCAGACCGGCCACGACCCCAAAGCCATTGTGGAAGCCGAAGGGCTGGGGAAGGTCAGCGATGACGCCGCCATCCGCACGGTCGCAAGCGAAGTGCTGGCTGAAAGCCCGAAAGAGGTTGGGGCGTATAAAGCCGGTAAAGTGACCTTAATGGGTTGGTTCGTCGGTCAGGTGATGAAGAAGATGCGCGGCAAAGCCGACCCCAGCCTGGCAAAGATGATATTGGAAGAGTTGCTCGGGTAAACTCAACCCGATTGCCCGGCAATCAGCGCTTCAAGACCTGGAATTAGCCCATTTATGGGTTGCCTCCCCAAGAGACCAGATCTATCGTACGCACGACCGGGATACGATAGTACCCTTGCAGCAAATCGCACATCTTGATCTCGATGGCAATGGAGTTTGATTTTGCCAGGGAACAGTTCGGAGAAACAAGAGGCGCGGGTGTTTGAATTTACGTCAAGGATGCTTGATCAACCCCGAGTCAATATGGATAATTAGACAAACAGCGGGGCGAGCACCAGCGCTACGGTCGCCAACAACTTGACCAGCACGTGCAGTGACGGTCCAGCCGTATCCTTGAAGGGATCCCCGACGGTATCACCTACCACGGCAGCCGCGTGAGCGGCCGAGCCCTTGCCCATCACGTTTCCCAGATCATCCAATAATTGGCCATCTTCGATATACTTCTTGGCGTTGTCCCAGGCTCCACCGCCGTTGTTCATGAAGGAAGCTAACAGGATGCCGCTGATGGTACCGACCATTAACATAGCTGCAACGGTCATGGCCGCGTCATATTGCGGATTCATCCGGAAAAGGGTGCCGACAACCACCGGTCCAAGCAGGGGCACCAGCCCAGGGGCAATCATGCCGCTCAAGGCTGCCTGGGTGGTGATATCGACTGCCCGCGCATAATCCGGGCGGGCTTCGCCGGTCATGATCTTCGGGTTCTCCGCAAACTGGCAGCGCACCTCCTCAATGATCTTGGTCGCCGCAATCCCCACCGCGCGGATAGCCAGAGAAGCGAACAGGTACACCATCATGGCTGCGAACAATGCCCCAACGAAGACTTCCACCCGGTCCAGGTCAACCACGCCAAAGGAAGCCTTACGCAGGAAGGCTACCCGGTCCAGATAGGCATTGAAGAGCAAAAAGGCCGCCAGGCCGGCGGAAATCATGGCGTAGCCCTTGGTCAAGGCTTTGGTGGTATTCCCGACCGCGTCCAGCCGGTCGGTAACGCGGCGGATGGCTGCGCCGGCTCCCGCCATTTGATTGATGCCATTGGCGTTATCAGTAATAGGCCCAAAGGTGTCTTCTGCCAGGATATAGGGGCAGGTCATGAGCATCCCCATGGTCGCGACGGCCGTCCCGAAAACGCCCCCACCGGGGATATTCGCCAGGCTGCCCAGGAAATAGGAGAGCAACAAGGCTGAGCCGATGGTCAGCGCAGTCGACAGGGTGGTTTCAAACCCAACCGCCGTACCCACCACAATATTGGTTGCCGAACCGGTGCGAGAAGCGTGGATGATGGATTTCACCGGGCGGAAGCGGTCTTCTGTGTAATACTGGGTGGTGTAGACCACCACGATGCTGGCGACGATGCCAACCATGCCCGCCCCAAACAATACCCAACTGTGCAGCATGGTCATCACGGTCAGAAGCAACCCGCCCACGCTGAGGAAGACCGCGACGAAGTAGCCCCGGTTGAGAGAATTCATCGGGTTTTCTTCACCGTGGTACCGCACCGAAAGGATCCCCACCATGCTCGCCAGCAGCCCGAAACTGCGCACCACCAGGGGAAACAGGATCCAGGCCACATTTTTGGTCGCCGCATAGATCACCGTCGCCAGGATCATGGCGCCGATGCTCTCGGCGGCGGTCGATTCGAACAGATCGGCGCCGCGCCCGGCGCAATCCCCCACGTTATCGCCGACCAGGTCGGCAATAACAGCCGCATTACGCGCATCGTCTTCAGGAATGCCCGCCTCCACTTTACCGACCAGGTCAGCGCCCATGTCAGCCGCCTTGGTGTAGATGCCGCCGCCGAGTTGGGCAAACAGGGCCACGAAGCTCGCGCCGAAACCAAACCCAACGATCAACTGCGGGGCTATCCCTGGGTCATTCGCACCCCCATAGGCGAAGTAGATGACCGCAACTCCTAACAGGCTCAACGCGACAACCAGGAATCCGGACACTGCGCCACCATGCAGCGCAGTCAAGAGCGCTTCACCAAGGCCTCGTTGAGAAGCGCTGGCGCAACGCACGTTGGCTCTCACCGCCACATACATCCCGATAAAACCTGCCAGGCCGGAACAGATTGCCCCGGTCATGAACGCGACCGCCGTACGCCAGGCGATGTCGAAGGAGGTCATCCCTTGAACGCCAGTTTCGGCGCTGAGCAAGCCCAACAAAGCGCCCACCATTATGGCAACAACGATCGACATGGAAGCGATTGTTGTATACTGGCGCCGGAGGAAGGCCTTGGCTCCTTCGAAGATGATTTCTCCCACCTCTTGCATGCGGGGAGTACCGGTGGGTTGCCTGAGTACTTTGCCCGCCAAAAGCAGCGAGAAAATGATGGCTCCGATTCCTGAGAGGGGTACGACCCAAAAGATAAATGGCATTTCCCACTCCTTGAAGGTTTGGGTATCCGGTTGAGTTGGTTAATGGTTTGAATCAGCGAGCCCGGGAACGCCCGGTCTCGTTCAGCGACTTGACCTATTCCCGAAGAACGTTCCATGCAATGCATGCATATCATCCCCCAATCCAAATATAGGGTAAGTTTAGAATTTATTACCCGATTTGTCAACTACCTTTTGTTTGCAACTAGACAGGGATAGGCGGCTCAATAGGAATCCTTCACGGCGATTCCTAAAGAGATTAACGCCGTGGCTACCTCGGCCACCCGAGGGGCCGAAAACCAGGCAGAGTTCATCCAACGCTTACATACGGAGGCCGGGCTGGACGGTCTGTTGGTCGACTACCTGGCACGCAACGGGCATACCCAGGCGCTGGGGGGCATCATCCGCATCCCCGCCCCTGCGCCCATTTAACCTGAGGTCAATCGGTTTGCCAGGCTTGTTTAATGCGCAGAAAAGTGTCTTCCAGATTTTCGGGTAGCACGCGCGTATCCCCCACTGTCGACATGAAGTTGGTGTCCCCCGCCCAGCGCGGCACCAGGTGCAGATGCACATGGGCGGCAACCCCCGCACCGGCCGCTTCGCCGATATTCGCTCCCATGTTAAAGCCATCCGGATGGTATACGGCTCGCAATACACCCATAGCCTGGGTGACCAACTCGATCATCTCCGCGCGGGTTTCTGGAGAAAGCGCATCCAGGTTGGCGGTATGCTCGAGCGGCACCACCATCAAATGGCCACTGGTATACGGGTACCGATTCAAAATGACAAACGCACTTCGCCCCCGGCTAACGATCAAATTGGCAGGGCCGTCGTGAAGGGCAAGCTCCCTGCAGAAGACACATTCGTCTTTGCTTTCATGATTTTCAATGTATTCCATACGCCAGGGCGACCAAATTGTTTTCATATCCTCTGTTTGTGGACAGGTTGCCGGGTTCCATACCCAATCCACCCGCCGGTAATCACACTCCCATTTTAACACGCTCGCTTGAATTGGAGAAGCGCAAGTGTTGACACCATGCTCCAAGCAGAGTATCCTACTTGCAATGGAAGCGTTCCCCTTATTCCAGCCGCGTTGCTTAACCGTATCCTATCTCACCCAGATGATCAAAGATCTTCTCGAGAGCGAGGAGAGCTTGCAAGACGTCTGGATTGAAGGCGAAGTTTCGAACCTTTCTCGGCCTTCTTCCGGTCACCTGTATTTCACCTTGAAAGATGGGGCTTGCTCGCTCAACTGCGTAATCTGGCGCGGAAATGCTCAGCGCTTGCGCACCCAACCGAGGGAAGGCGCCCTGATGCAAGCCCACGGCGCCATCGGGGTTTACCCGGCCGGGGGGAAATACCAGTTATACGTGGACCTCGTCCGGCCGGCAGGTGAAGGGGAGCTCTTCCGCCAGTTCCTGCTGCTGAAAGAAAAGCTGGAAGCGGAAGGCTTGTTCGCTGAAGAACGTAAGCGGCCGATCCCCGCCTGGCCGCATTGCATCGGGATCGTTACCTCTTCCACTGGCGCAGCCTTGCAGGACATGCTCAATGTGCTCGGGCGCCGCTATACGATGGCAGAGATCATCCTGGCGCCCACCTCCGTGCAAGGACCTGAAGCTCCCTTGGGGATTGCAGCCGCATTGCACACCCTCAATCGACTCATCCATCCGGACGTGATCTTGCTTGCCCGCGGGGGAGGCTCGATTGAAGACCTGTGGGCGTTCAATGACGAGCGCGTGGTGCGAGCCATCTGCGCCTCTTCCGCCCCGGTGATCACCGGCATCGGCCACGAGACGGATTACACCCTGGCCGATTTTGCCTGCGATCTGCGGGCGCCTACTCCCAGCGGAGCAGCCATGTTGTGTGTGCCAGACCGGGATGAGTTGCGCCAAAACCTGTCCGAACAAATCTCCCGCCTGGCCCGTAGCATCGAATCCAGCCTGGAGGATCACCGCTGGGAATTGGCCGATCGGCATCGCCGGTTGGTGCGGGTGTCTCCCCTCGGGCTGATCCAAAACCAACGCCAGCGGGTGGATGACCTGGAGCGCGGCGCTGCCCAGGCGCTGCATCACCACCTGCGCCTGCAGCGGGCTCGCCTGGATGGAGTGGCGCTGCGCCTGGTGAGTTTGAGCCCGCAGTCCGTGCTGCAGCGTGGATATGCGATGGTCACACACCAGGCCCAGGGCGGGTTGGTGAGAAGCACCCGCCAGGTGAACCCGGGCGACCCATTGGATGTGCGTGTATCGGACGGGCGATTCACCGTCCGGGTGACAGATAAACCTGAAAGGAGTAACCGGGATGGTTGATGCGACCCCCGTTGAGCAAATGACTTACGAAACCGCCTTCTTCGAACTGGAAGCGATTGTGGCCGCTCTGGAGGCCAACCAGCGCCCTCTGGAAGAAGCCATGGGCTTGTTCGAACGCGGTCAGTCCCTGGCAGCCCACTGCTCTTCCCTCCTTGACCAGGCGGAACTCAAAGTACACCAGTTGAGCGGAGAAGACCTGTTGGACGAGGGCGGTAGGGAAGCCGAAGCATGAGCCCCCTTGGCATTTTTGCCAACCGGGTTCTTTTCGTCGGGCTGCTGGCCTGGTCGATCGCACAAGCGATCAAACTTCCCCTTGAATACCTGCACACCCGCCGCTGGAACTGGTCCTTGTTGCTCAGCGCGGGGGGAATGCCCAGCTCGCATTCTGCCCTGGTCGTGGCGACCACCCTGGCAATCGGCCTGTTTTACGGATTCGACCATCCCATGTTTGCCCTGGGAGTAGCCGTGACGATGGTGGTCACCTACGACGCTACCAATATTCGCCGGCAAGCCGGCATACACGCCCAGAAGATCAACCTGATCATCGAGGAGCTGTTCAGCGGCCAACCCATCAACGAGGAACAGCTCAAGGAAGTACTCGGACACACGCCGCTGGAAGTGGCGGGGGGGATTGTGTTGGGCAGCGCCGTAGCCGTGCTGGCCTGGTTTTTCTCGCGATAACTATCTGCGAAGGATCGTAGATTTCTGATTTTAGATTGTAGATTGCTGATTGTAGATTAAAGAACAAGAGCGTAACCACAGACCCTGGCGGGCGGTGCCAGGGTCTGTGGTTTCTGGTTTTTCAATCTAAAATCTAAAATCAGAAATCTAAAATCTAAAATCCTTGCAGCCGGCGGCGCAGGAAACCGAGCAGGCCGTACAGCTCCGGAACCCGCAA
>JAQTMA010000034.1:9060-18571 GCA_028714615.1 Anaerolineaceae bacterium
CCAGCCCCACCGCAGCCGGAAGCGATAACAGCAGGATGCCGCGCAGGGTGGTGGCCAGAGAAGCACGCATCTCGTCCGCCTGGCCGCGCGCCACTTGCGCCGAGAAGGT
The DNA here is from genome assembly GCA_028714615.1 of Anaerolineaceae bacterium. Next base: position 9,170 of record JAQTMA010000034.1, read on the forward strand.
CGGCAGCGAAGCGGTAGCGATCGATTGGGCAATCGCCGCCAGCGGCATATACATAATTGCAAAGCCGAATGTGATGCCTGTCAGGCTGCCGGGCGGCATTCCTGAGGTCAAGTTGGTGTTGACCAGGAAATTCAACTGCACCGCCGCCACCCCCAACAGGCGCGGCGCCATTAAGCGGATGACTTCACGAACCGCGGGGAGATGTAAGCCCAGGGAAGGAAAATAGCGGCGGCCTGCCACTTGCAGCAAAGCGGGCAACTGCAGGATCAAGTGCAGAACAGCCCCAACCAATACACCCCAGGCCGGCCCGAAAATGCCCATCCGCGGAGAAAATACCAGCACGCCGAAGATGATGCCCAACGAGTACATCGAGGGGGCTAGCGCTGGCAGCAGAAACCGCTGGTGGGCGTTGAGAATGCCCATCACCAGGCCGCTCAAACCGAAGACGACCGCTGCGGGCAGCATGATGCGCAGCAGGTCAACCGTCAGCGCTTGCTGAGCGGCTGGGAACTTGGGCGCAAGGATCGTTTGAACAATGAAGGGAGCAAATATGGCAGAAATGGCAGCCAATCCGGCCAAAATAAGCAGCACCAGGTTCGCTACGGCAGACGCCAGGCGCCAGGCGTCGCTTTTTTCACCGCGCGCAAGGAAACCGGTGAAGGTCGGCACGAATGCGGAGGCCAGCGCTCCACCGGCTACCAGATTGAAAACCAGGTCGGTCAGCCGGTTGGCTGCCCAGAACGCATCCGTCTCCGCCTGCGTGCCGAAGATATCCCCAATCAAAATAATGCGCGCCAGGCCCACCAGTTGGGAAAACAAGACGGCCACCATGACGGTGCCGGCTGCGCGGGCGATCTGGCGGTTGGCAATCCGACTGTTCTCAGCGGGGGAATCCATTGGGAAGATTATAACATTCACGGCTCACCTGAAGCTATACAGTCCGGATAGAACGGGTACAATTAGAGAATGATCACGCCGATAACCGATCGCCCAACCTGACCGGCGATGCATCTCCCAGGAGAATCATGAACAAATCATCCCAACCCAACGACTCTTCCCCGGCTAGTCCCTCTGGTTCAACCAGGCCGCCTGGCACTGAAACTTCAACGGTACAGACACCCGGAAAAGCTCCCGGTGACCAGCCAGCCAGGCCTTCAACGCCCACCTCTCCGGCAAAACCAGCGCAACCGTCTCGCACGCAACGCTTTTTCCGCCGGCTGCTGAACTGGCTGATCATCGTACTGGTGACCTTCACCGCAGGAGTCATCGTGACTTACCTGGTGCGCGTCAGCCCCTTACAGCAAGAAAAGAACCAGGCCATGGCGGCCCAGGCGACGGCAGAAGCCAGGGCCGCTCAACTGCAGACTCAGTTGAGCCAGGCGGTGACAGATTCCGGTCATCTCAGCAGCGCTAATGCGCACGTTTTGCTTCTACGAGTATTGAATGACGTAACCATCGCCCGTTTCTCTATGGCACAGAACGATGCGGCCAATGCTAAGAAAGCATTGACAGGAACCACAACTACATTGAATACCCTGCTTAGTTATTCTACCCCTCTGGAACCCAAACTATCAGAGTTAGCGAAACAGCGGCTCAGCCTGGTGCTTACAGAGCTTGACCAGGATCAGCAAACCGGTGTTTCTGACTTACAAACACTGAGTGACCAACTTAGTAACCTGGAGAAAAAGCTCTTTCCTGGGCAGTAGGGCTGACGAAGGTATCGAAACAGTCGAGACCGGTCTGCCCTATGTAGAACAACAAGGTGATGAAGACCGGTCCTGATGGTTTAAGAAACGGGTAGGTGCGACACAGGTGTCGCCCCTACCGCCATTTATGTGAGTTGACAATTTGGTTCCGTACGTGCAGGTCTACCCGATTCTTGAACGGTTTAGTATCGCAGCAGCGCCCCGATATTCCCTGCCTGCTCCAGGCGAGGAGCGCTGCGAATCACCTGGATGTCTCCACCCGCCTGCATCACCAGACGCACAGCCAGCTCCACGACATCCGGGATCGTTTCAAAAGATGATGCGCAGAATGGGCAAACTTCAGATGCCTGCGTGGTCATGAACCCACAGTTACCGCACCGATAACCTGGCGCTTGATATCCATTCAGCATGATCAGGGTCTGGACTCGGCCTTCGTGAAGCGCACTGAGGGTGTCATCCAATCCGATGGCCCCGTGATCGCCCTTGGCAGCCGCGGTGATCAATGCATCGACTGCGTGGGTCTCCTGATGTTGCTCGGTTGTGCTCCCAACCTGCATGGCCTTTTCCAGGATATCGGCCTGGCTGGACGTCATGCTCATTGGGAAAGCACCAACCACCAGGCTTTGCCAGGCCTTGGGCAATAAACCGCGGAAGAGAGCAATGTTATCGTCTGTGCCTCCGATGAGAACCCGGCGAATGTGGTTCTCTTCGAAGAAATGCAAGGCAAAATCGACGGTCTCACGCATATTCCGCTCGACCAACTCATCCTCATAATGGGTCTGCCCGGCGACGCCGCCCCTTCGCCCGGGAACAGCCGACGCCCCACCCCGTTTGGTGTGCTTGACCAATTCCCCCACCACACCCTCTTGTTCGCGCAGTTCACCCAGGTGGAAATAGAACAGGCGCGCCCCCTGCTTATCGACCAACACCACCCCGTAGCCCCCGTAGGCATCCAACAGATTAACCAATGGTTTGACCGCCGGACGAGTATCCACATGCACCCAATCCGTCACTGGGACAGCTAACGGATAAGCGCGGAAAAAGCCTTGAGGCGCGCAGGAGAAAATTGCCACACTCCGTCCTGTCCAGGCGTGCTCGAGATCGAAATAATGCTCGACGGCCTGGATATCTTGAGGTAGATCTACTTCTTTCAGCATATTGCGCAAGCGGAGCCGGTAAGTATCCGCATTGCCTTCCGCGGGGTCCGTCGACAGGTATACACTGAGGACGGGAGCTTCCGCGGTGGTAACCAATAGTTCCCGCAAGTCACGTTCAGTCAACATGGCAACCTCCTTTGTTTGAGATAAACCGAGTGCAACCTTTGCTTACGGGCGCTTCCCTAAAGTTAGCGTAACCTCCTTTTGTTGGTTATCCCGGAGGATGGTTAAGGTGATCTTATCCCCAGGGCTCTTGTTATTGATCAGGTAGCTCAGCAGGTCCCCAAACACGTTCACCGGATGCCCGTCCACGCCAATGATCAGATCGCCTCCCTTGTTCAGTCCCTGGAGGCTAGTCGGTTTGCTCCCTGCCTTTAAGCCAGCCAGGTCAGCCGGTCCGCCCGGGGTGATATCGGTAATATAAGCGCCATTGGATTGATTCAGATTCAACGTCTCCGCTGCGATTAATGAAAGGGTGGGCAAGCTGGAAATCCCCAGGTACGGGTAATCATACGACCCCGACTTGATCAGGACAGGGATAACCCGTTTGACGATGTTGATCGAGATGGCGAAGCCAACCCCTGAATTGCTGGCTGAGCCACTTGGGGTTGTGTTATCGGTTGCGATCGCGCGGTTGATGCCGATCACCTCACCGGCGCTGTTGAGTAACGGCCCGCCGGAATTCCCCGGGTTGATGGCGGCATCCGTCTGGATTAAATCGCCAGCTTCAAAAAACTGGCCCCCCGAAGATTGCCGCTCCGATTCCAGGGTACGGCCCAGTGCGGAGACAATCCCGGTGGTCATCGTGCCGGCCAGCCCAAAGGGATTGCCAATGGCGACCACTGCGTCGCCAACCTGAATTTGAGCGGAATCGCCCATGCTCAACGGATGCAGTTGGTCGGCGGGAGCATTTTCGAGCTGAATGACAGCAATATCTGAATCCAGGTCCGTTCCGATGACCTTGCCACGCGCCTTATATCCGGAAGGGAAATCTACTTCCAGGTCGGTGGCGCCGCTCACCACGTGGTAATTGGTGATGACGTGGCCCTCGGTGTCGAATACAAAACCGGATCCGAGCGCTTCTCCTTGATTGGAGATCACATCGATGGAAACGACACCGGGGCTGACCCGCTTATACAACTCGGCCAGATTGGAGGATGTCGTCGGCGGTAAAGGTACACCAGGGACCTGGGTAGCTGGGGTGATCGGCAGAAGGGTCGGTAATTGCTGTGGCCTGGCAGGCGAATTTGTTTGGCCGGGCGGGTTGAGACCAAAGCTGCAGGCCAACGTTGCTGCCAATAGCAAGAAAACAGCCAATAATCGGTACGGTTTTTTCATTTTCGCCTTATCCACCTTCATCCCATGATCATCACTACCACCGCATAATGATCCAGCCCGACGAGGTCAGTCGCCCTTTGCCAACTGCTCGAAAATCTTGCGTTGGTGGGGGGTCAATTGCCGGGGAATTTGCACTTTCACTCTGGCATACAGGTCTCCGTGAGCTTGCGGATTCTTGAGCTGCGGCATGCCCCTCCCGGCCAGTCGGAAGGTCTGCCCGGGTTGGGTGCCGGCTGGGATGGTCAGGATCACATTCCCGCCAGGCGTGGCCACAGTCGCCGAACCGCCCAAAACCGCGGTATACACATCGATGTTTGCATCCGTATACAGGTTGCTTCCATCCATCTCAAAGCGTGGATCCGGGGCGACCTCGATCGCCAGGTACAGATCGCCGTTCCGCCCATCCGGGCCGGCTGGTCCACCCCCGGGGATGCGTACCTTAGTCCCGGTCTTGGCTCCTGCAGGGATTTTCACGTCAAGGCGGCGGTTGCCAACCTGGAGGGTTCTCTGTCCACCGGCATACGCCTCGCTGAAGCTGATGGTCACCGGCTGTTCGTAAGTCTGCAGCTCGGGCTGCGTGCGCGTGCTACGCCTGGAGCGGGCGCCTGCCCCCTGCCGGGCTCCTCCCATGCCGCCAAATATTTGCGAGAAAAAGTCAGAAAAGCCGCCTCCAAAGAGATCTTCAATATCACCATATTCGACGCGGGCGCCGCCGGACTGGCCTTGCTGCTGCGATACCCACTGCGACCAGTCAAATCCGCTGGGTGAACCGCCTGTCTGTTGGTAACGCGAATAAGATTCTCCGAGCTGGTCATAGCGAGCGCGTTTCTGCTTATCGCTCAATACTTGATAGGCTTCGTTGATCTCTTTAAACCGCTCCTCAGCCGCTTTATCCCCTTGATTCCGGTCGGGGTGGAATTTTAACGCCAATTTTCGGTAGGCCTTCTTAATCTCTTGTTCGGTTGCATTGCGCTCTACGCCCAGGACTTTGTAATAGTCACGATATTCCATAGGTTTGCCCACTTCTATTCTTCGATTATCTTGATTGTATGCTAGTCCACCGGACAGAGTCAAGCGAAGCTTGTGATATCTTATACAATTCTAACCTGACTCGCCTGTGCGCTATCCCTTTTTCACCCATTCATGCTATCATACAAGTATGGGGATTCCCCGCGAACGCGTATTACTAGTGGAAAGTGATCCCGTTATCAGCGATCTGGTCGGGCGGCAAGCTTTGCAATCGCTCGGTTATGAAATTCAAATCGTAACCGATGGATCTGCGGCGATTTCAAAGGCCATCCAATACCGGCCGGATGCAGTGATCATCAACCTGAACCTCCCGGGTCTCTCGGGGAAGGATCTGCTGGTCGCCCTCGCGTCTCAAGGCATCCAGGCGCCGGTGATCGTCATTGCCCGCAAAGGGATGGAATCCGACATTATTCAGGCATTCCGCCTGGGCGCAAGCGATTACTTGTTGTGGCCGGTGAGAGACGCGTCGGTGATCTCGGCGGTGGAACGGGTGCTCAAGCAGGTTCGCGAGCGGCGCGAGCGCGAAAACCTGACGCGCCAGTTGCAGCAAACCAATCAAGAACTGCAATCACGCATCCGAGAATTGACCGCTATTTTCAGCGTGGGCAAAGCGATCACCAGCCTGGCTGAGCCACGAGTGCTCTACGAGCGGATCATCGAGGGGGCCGTACGGGTTACCGCATCTGACCTGGCCTGGTTCTTACTCCGCGAAGGAACCGGGCGTCCCTACATCCTTGAAGCACACCGAAATCTGCCCGCCCCGCTTGCCGCGCATGTCCGCCAACCCTGGGACGACGGCCTGAGCGGGTTGGTGGCTGCTTCGGGTGAACCTTTATCGATTTATGGCGCACCCCTGGCGCGCTTCAAGATCTCCAGCCTGGGGCAAGCCGCTTTGGTGATGCCGGTGAAAACCCCGAAACAGGTGATTGGGCTGCTGGTCACCATGCGAAAGAAGCTGCAGCCATATTCATCCAGCGAGCAGAGTCTGCTGGAGGCTACTGCAGAATATGCAGCAATCGCCCTGGAGAACCTGCGCGCAATCCGGGAATTGGAAGAAAAGCGACAAGCTCGCCAGGAAACAGCCAGTGCGGCAAAAGCTGCGCGCATCACCATGGTGGATGATCTGCACGCTTTCGCGACACAACTGCGTTCACCGGTCGAGTTCGTCAATGGGTCCCTGGGAATGCTTTTAGATGGAAAAAAGGGCAAATTGACTCCCGAACAACAGAGTGTCCTGCGCACCACCCAGGATAAGGTCGCTCTAATCAGGCAGGTCATTTCCCAGGTGGGCGAATTGTCTTCGGGTGCCGCGCGGTCCTTGGTCGCCATGAATATGAACGATCTTTCCCGCCAAACCCTGGCCCATTTTCATCGCATCGCTCAGCGCAATGGGCTCACCCTGGTAAGCGAGCTCGCCTCCCCGCCGGTGATTGCCCTGGGAGATACCGCCCTGATGGCCCAGGTGCTGGATGGTCTGCTTTCCAATGCAGTTAAGTTTAGCCGGCCTGGAGGTCAGATCACATTGCGCACCGAAATGGGACCTGGCGGCAGGGCGTACCTGGTGGTGCATAACACGGGAGTTGGCATCGATCCGGGCAAGCTCCCACACCTCTTTGATTCGGGAATGGTGAAGACGGAACCCATTGCCATCCTACCCGGTGCGCCTTGTTCGAACTTGCATTTCATTAAGGAAGTCATCAACGCCTGGGAAGGTAAAATCTGGGCCGAAAGCCAACCCGGGCAAGACGCAACCTTCCATATCCTGTTACAATGTCCCCAGGCGCACGCCCCGGCTTAATCCTTCCCTCATGGATCCTCAGCATGTCCGTCATCGCCAAAAACCAGATCGATATCATTAATTCCGACCCCCAAGTCAATTATCTGCTCGAGCGCATCCTGCGTTCTGCCGGATATGAGGTGACCATCGCCTCAGACCTGGCCAGCGCAGAGCAGCTCCTGGCGCGAATCCCACCCAACCTGGTGCTGATTGCTGACCAACTGGTGGAGCGGCCCGGCCTGGACTATGCGAGCGATTTTCTGGAGCGCAACCCAACCATTCCGGTGATCTTGTTGGTCAAAGAGGATACACCCGAGCTGCTCAAATCTGCACTGCACACTGGGGTGATGGATTATCTATGCCTGCCCCTGCGCTCGGAGGAGATCCTTCAATCCGTTCAACGTTGCTTGAAACGCAGCCATCCTGTCGAGAGCGTCGAGGGCGCTTCGCGTGGGGAGACGGAAGGCCTGCAAAAGCGGGTAGACGAACTCGAAACCCTCGCCATGTTGGGGAGATCGATCACGGCCTCGCTCGACCTGGATAACGTACTCTCAGCGGTTGTGGACGCTGCCGTTGGCTTGACCGGCGCGGAAGAAGGCAGCCTGCTGCTCTTAGACGAAGCAACTGGCGAGTTGTATATGCGGGCAGCCCGCAACTTCCAGGAAGACTTTGTGCGCACCTTCCGCCTGCCGGTGAAGGACAGCCTGGCGGGCAACGTGTTGCGCACCGGGCAGCCCATGATCCTGGATGAAGAGACGCCCCAGAAAATCAAAACCGCCTACCTGGTGCAAGGCCTTTTGTACGTGCCCCTGCAAAGTCACGGTCGCAATATTGGTGTGTTGGGTGTAGATAATCGCCAGAGCCGCCAGCCATTCACGGAAAACCATATCGTCGCGCTTTCTGCAATGGCCGATTTCGCAGTAATTGCCATCGAAAACGCCCGCTTGTACTCGCACACCGCCATGGAGCGTAACAAGCTCGAAACCATCCTCACCCGCATCCAGGATGGCGTCATCGTGCTGGATGATGACGGCCGCATCATCCTCATCAACCACATGGCACGCAGTACCCTGCACGTCAAGGAAGACAACCCGGCTGGCCGGCCTATCAGCGAGGTGCTCGACCATCCCGACCTGCTAGAGCTGGTCAGTTCACCGGAAAAACGCCTGGTCAATCGTGGAGAGATCACTCTGACCGACGGGCGGGTCTTTGCGGTTCAGCTCACTCCCATCGCGGACGTTGGCACGGCGGTCACCTTGCACGATATTACCTATTTAAAGAAACTCGATCGGATTAAAAGCGATTTCGTCTCCACCGTATCCCATGACCTGCGCTCACCGCTTACCGCGATCCTAGGGTACGTCGACTTACTGGACCGGGTAGGCCCCATCAACGAAGCCCAGGAAGAGTTCATCCGACATATTCAGGACAGTGTGCATAACATTACTTCGCTGGTGGATGACCTGCTCAACCTGGGTCGCATTGAGGCTGGTTTCGATACGCGCAAAGAAATCGTGCCACTGGATCATATTCTGCAGTATTCGTTGGACTCTTTCAAGAACCGCATCGCCCAGAACAGCCTGCAATTGCTGACCGAGATCCCCGCCGACCTGCCCCCGTTGTTTGGCAACCCGGTGCAGTTGCGCCAGATGGTGGACAACCTGGTCGACAACGCCATCAAATATACTTCTGCCGGTGGTTCCGTGGTCGTAAAGGTGCAGGTGCAGCGCAATCAAATCGTTCTTCGCGTGGTGGATACGGGCATTGGTATTCCTTCCGTGGACCTGCCGCACATCTTCGACAAGTTCTACCGGGCCAGCAATACATCGACTGCGATCGTCGGCACCGGGTTGGGGCTATCCATCGTCAAATCGATTGTCGAGTCGCACCAGGGGCGGATTTGGGTCGATTCAACGGTGGACGAGGGTACCAGCATCACGGTCGTCTTGCCGGTTGCCGAAGTCGAAGCATAGTTGGATTGGCGTCGTAGCTTGTTGGGCTGCATCACAGATCCACCGCTACAATCATCTTCGCATAACATGTATGGGTGGGTATTCACGACCCTGGTGTTCTTTCCGGGGCAGACCCACCCTTACTGCTTAAAAGCCAAGCTTCCGCTGGGAGCGCTGAGGCACCCAGCGGAAGCTTTCGCCAATGGAGGAGACAGTTACTTTTCAATGGAGGAACGATGTGTCCGTCTCCTGTGTTGTTATACCGCATGTCGGGGGTGTAATGCTATGGCCAAAAGTCATCCATCAACGATGACCTTATTCCCGCGAAACGATGACGCTTTGCAAAAAAACCGTGACACCTGCCACCAGCTCGGATAGGCTCCGGTACGGAAGTATGTGCAGGGTCGGGTGCGAATTACCGGTTATCATCTTGGATACGCGCC
>JAQTMA010000034.1:18671-26066 GCA_028714615.1 Anaerolineaceae bacterium
ATTGCTTGACGCTTTTCCCGGGTTATGCTACTATCGAATTGCCCCAACCGGTGTACCGGGTACGATCTATTCTATCGGACGACCTTCAGGAGATCCATCCATGAAACCAAAAGCCTGGGTATTGATTGCCATCGCGGTCATCCTGGCACTGGCCCTTTCCGCCTGCGAACGTTCCTATTCCAAAGCTCCATCCGGTACATCCACGGCCGGGGGAGACCTGCCATTTCCCGTCCCCGGTACCGACAGTGCGATAAAGAACCTGGGCGCCGGCACGCAAACCGCGGTCGCCGCCATCCTCGGTCCGCTGGCCGGGCAAACCCAGTCTGCCAACCCCACCGGGGCGGTCGTGGTCATCCCCACCAGCACCCCCATTCCCCCGACGCCGACCATTACGCCAACTTTCGCGATCGTCGCCACAGCAACACCCGGCTTACCCTCTACCTACACGGTTCATTCGGGAGAATGGCCGTTCTGCATCGCCCGGCGCTTCAATATCGATCCGGCGGAGCTGTTATCGGCCAACGGATTGTCGGTCAATTCCCGTCCGGAACCGGGCGCTGAGTTGATCATTCCGCAAGGCGCTGCAAAATGGGCTGCCGGCTCGCGCTCCCTGATCGATCATCCGGCGCTCTACACGGTAGACCCTGGCGATTCGATCTATTCGATCGCTTGCGAATTTGGGGATGCGGATCCCAACGCGATCATCGCCGCGAATAACCTGAAGGAACCTTATACCTTGACGGCGGGCTCCACCATCCAGGTCCCCTAACCACCCCATGCCAGCAGAATACATCGACAGCCAAATCCTCTATCAAGGCCGTGCTTTCCGCTTGATGCGTGATCGGGTACGCCTACCGGACGGCCGGGAGGCCAGCTTCGACGTCGTCCAACACGTTGGGGCGGTGACCTTGATCCCGGTGGATGGTGATGGGCGCATTTACTTCGTCAAACAATACCGCTCCGGCCTACGGGATACCCTGCTCGAGCTGCCCGCCGGAACCTTAGAACCGGACGAACCCCACGCCATCTGCGCCGCGAGAGAAGTGCGCGAGGAGATCGGCATGGCCGCCGACCAGTTGGAGCTGATCGGAGAGGTCTGGATGGCACCCGGATATTCCACCGAGTATATGTATTTCTACCTGGCCACCGGGTTGTATTCTGCCCCGTTGAACGCAGACGCCGATGAATTCCTCGAAATCCTGGCGATTCCGTTAGCCGAAGCATACGCGCTGGTCTGGCGCGGTGAGCTGAAGGATGGCAAGACGCTGGCGGCGCTCTTACTGGCCCGTCCCAGGTTGGAAGCCATGTTCCCCGGGCAATTGTGATCGAACCCGAGCAACTATCAAAACCGGGTCAGACCCGGGGTTTTTAATCGCTTCCGATCAATTCTTACCCAATCTTCGTAAGATTAGCCTGTATATGACAGGTCACAGGTAAATATTGTGTCCAATATCACTTATGTTTTCTTCCTGTGCAGGATACACTTGGGTGATTGAATTCCTGACAGACTTGGTTGAGGCGCACTTTGCAGTCAGGATTAACCATGTTCAGCCCCTGCTCGTCACGCTTATTTTCGCCGGGCGGAAGATCCGCTCTGCATCTTTTGTATCATGGAGTAACCCAATATGTCGCGTCAGAAGATCACGATTGATGCCAACGAAGCCGTAGCCAATGTGGCCTACCGGCTGAGTGAGGTCATCGCCATTTACCCGATCACCCCTTCGTCCCCGATGGGTGAATTCTCGGATGATTGGATGGCTGCCAAGAAGCCCAATCTATGGGGAACGATCCCGACCGTGATGGAAATGCAGTCCGAAGGTGGGGCCGCCGGAGCTGTGCACGGCGCTCTGCAGACCGGCTCCCTGACCACCACGTTTACCGCTTCACAAGGCTTGTTGTTGATGATTCCGAACATGTATAAGATTGCCGGCGAATTGACCCCGGCTGTCTTCCATGTCACCGCTCGCTCCCTGGCAGCCCAGGCGCTCTCGATTTTCGGCGATCATTCGGACGTGATGGCCACCCGCGGTACCGGCTTCGCTATGCTGGCCTCGCGCTCGGGCCAGGAAGCCCAGGATTTGGCTTTGATTGCCCATACCGCCACGTTGGAATCCCGGGTGCCGTTCTTGCACTTCTTCGACGGGTTCCGCACCTCGCACGAGGTGCGCAAGATCGAGCAACTCGACGAAGCCGACCTGCGCGCCATGACCGACGAGAGCCTGGTCTACGCTCACCGCGCCCGCGGCATGTCACCCGATCACCCGGTGCTTCGCGGCACCGCGCAGAACCCAGACGTCTATTTCCAGGGCCGCGAGACGGTCAACCCCTATTACGATGCCTGCCCGGGCATCGTCCAGAAAACCATGGACCAATTTTGCAGCCTGGTCGGCCGCCACTACCACCTGTTTGACTACGCCGGTGCGGCGGACGCCGAACGCGTGATCGTAGTGATGGGCTCCGGTGCAGAGACCGCCGAAGAAACCGCCCTATACCTGGCCAAGAACAACAGTGAGAAGGTCGGCGTGGTCACCGTTCACCTCTACCGGCCTTTCTCCATGGAGCACTTTGCCAGGGCGCTTCCCGCCACAGTAAAGACCATTGCGGTGTTGGATCGCACCAAGGAGCCCGGCTCCACCGGCGAACCCTTGTACATGGACGTGGTCACGGCGATCAACGAGGCTATCGATCAGGGTGTAGCACCCTTCCCCAAGACCCCGCGCATTATTGGCGGGCGCTATGGCCTCTCCTCCAAGGAATTCACCCCCGCGATGGTCAAGGGCATCTTCGACGAGATGACCAAGAGCCAGCCGCGCAATCACTTCACCATCGGCATTTTGGATGACGTCACCCACACCAGCCTGACCTACGAACCAGCTTTCTCAATCGACGATCCCAAGACGGTGAGCTGCGTCTTCTTTGGTCTCGGCGCGGATGGTACCGTTGGCGCCAATAAGAACTCGATCAAGATCATCGGCGAAGAGACAGACAATTACGCCCAGGGTTATTTCTTCTACGACTCGAAAAAATCCGGCACCGTCACCATTTCGCAACTGCGCTTCGGTCCCCACCCGATCCTGGCCCCGTATCTGATCACTCAGGCTGATTTCGTCGCATGCCACCAGTTCTCTTTCCTGGAACGGGTGGACATGCTCAAGTACTCCAAGCCGGGCAGCGTCTTCCTGCTCAACAGCGTGTACAGCCCCGAGGACGTCTGGGAGCACCTGCCGCGCGAAGCTCAGGAAGCGATCATCGCCAAGAAACTGCGTTTCTACGTCATCGACGCCTATGATGTGGCTGAAAAAACCGGCATGGGCGGCCGCATCAATACCATCATGCAAACGTGTTTCTTTGCCATCAGCGGTGTGCTGCCGCGCGATGAGGCCATCTACCAGATTAAGAAAAGCATCCAGAAGACCTACGGTAAACGGGGCGATGTGGTTGTGCAGAAGAACTACGAAGCCGTCGACCACACCTTATCGCACCTGGCACAGGTGAAGGTACCTGCGACGGCTACCAGCCAAACGGCCAGGCGCGAGCCTGTCTCGGCGAATGCCCCCGATTTCGTAAAGAACGTGCTCGGGCCGATCATCGCCTTCGATGGCGACAGCTTGCCCGTCAGCGCCATGCCCGTCGATGGCACCTTCCCAACCAGCACCGCGCGCTGGGAAAAGCGCAATATCGCCCTGGAGATCCCCGTCTGGGAAACCGACCTGTGCATCCAGTGCGGAAAGTGCGCTTTCGTCTGTCCTCACGCCGTCATCCGGCAGAAGATTTACGATCCGGCACTGCTCAAAGACGCCCCCGCAACCTTCAAGTCGCTGGACGCCAAGTTCAAGGAGTTCCCCGGGATGAAATATACCTTGCAGGTGGCTCCCGAGGACTGCACCGGCTGCGGCTTGTGCGTGGAAGTCTGCCCGGCCAAAGACAAGAGCCAGGCCGGTCGCAAAGCCCTCAATATGGCCGATCAGATCCCGCTGCGCCAACCCGAGAGCGCCAACTGGGACTTCTTTACCCAACTACCCGAGATCGACCGCACCCAGTTCAACCCGTCCACCATCAAGAATTCGCAACTGCTCCAACCGCTGTTTGAGTTCTCCGGCGCTTGCTCTGGCTGTGGCGAGACTCCTTACGTCAAGCTGGTCTCACAACTCTTTGGCGACCGCAGCGTGATCGCCAATGCCACCGGCTGCTCTTCCATCTATGGCGGCAACCTGCCCACCACCCCCTGGGCGAGCAATCCCGAAGGGCGCGGTCCTTCCTGGAACAACTCCCTCTTCGAAGACAACGCCGAGTTCGGCCTGGGCATGCGCCTGACGCTGGACAAGCATGCCGAATATGCCCGCGAGCTCCTGCCCCAGTTTGCCCCGGTCGCGGGCGAAGAGCTGATCAGCAGCCTGCTGAACGCCGACCAGACCAGCGACAACGGTGTGATCGCGCAGCGAGAACGAGTGGCTGTGCTCAAGCAACGCCTGCAAGGCCTGGACGACCCGCACGCTCGCGACCTGCTCTCGATTGCGGATGACCTGGTCAAGCGCTCCGTCTGGATCATCGGCGGGGACGGTTGGGCATACGACATCGGGTACGGCGGCCTCGACCACGTCTTAGCCTCCGGCCGCAACGTCAACATTCTGGTGCTCGATACCGAGGTTTACTCCAATACCGGCGGCCAGGCTTCAAAATCGACCCCGCGCGCCGCGGTGGCCCGCTTTGCCGCCCGAGGCAAAGGCTTGCCCAAGAAAGACCTGGGCATGATCGCTATGTCATACGGTTACGTCTACGTGGCTCGCGTGGCCATGGGCGCCAGTGATGCGCAAGTCCTCAAAGCCTTCCTGGAAGCCGATGCCTATGACGGACCCTCCCTCATCATCGCCTACAGTCACTGTATCCAGCAGGGCATCGACATGCGCAAGGGTCTTGACCAACAACGCCTGGCGGTCCAGTCGGGCATGTGGCCGCTCTATCGCTTCAACCCCGACCTGGTTGCTGAAGGCAAGAGCCCGTTGACCATCGATTCGAAGGATCCGAGCATTCCCGTCGAAGAGTATGCTTACAATGAAACCCGCTACCGCATGCTGCTCCAGAGCGACGAAGCGCGCGCTGAAACCCTGATGCGCGAAGCCAAAGATGACGTGCAGAAGCGTTGGGACTTGTATCGCCACCTGGCGGAAGTGTATACCCCGCACAACGACGGGGGCAAGGCAGAATAAAGCCAGTGAAATTCTGAAGCCTTGCGGAGAGCCAATCTCCGCAAGGCTTCGATGATGATAGGAGCGATCGATATGGTGGATTTAACCACAACCTACCTGGGCCTAAAACTCAAAAGCCCGCTGGTGGCCTCTGCCTCTCCGCTGTCGAAGAAAGTTGAATCGGTACAGCGGCTGGAGGAAGCAGGCGCGGCGGCAGTCGTCGTTTATTCCTTGTTTGAAGAGCAGATCATCCACGAAAGCCTGGAACTGGACTATTTTCTGTCACAGGGTACCGATCTTTCTGCCGAAGCCCAAACGCACTTCCCTGACATGGGCAGCTACAATGTGGGCCCCCAGGCATACCTGGAACACATCCGCAAACTCAAAAGCGCCGTGAGCATCCCGGTCATCGGCAGCCTCAATGGGGTGTCGAACGGCGGCTGGATCGATTACGCCCAGAAGATGCAAGACGCGGGTGCAGACGCCTTAGAACTCAACCTGTATTCCGTGCCCACCGAGCTGTACACGTCGGCCAACGAAATCGAAGAATCACATCTATCGTTGATCCAGAAAGTGCGTTCCACCATCCAGATCCCGTTGGCGGTCAAGCTAAGCCCGTTCTTCACTTCGTTACCCCATTTCGCGCAGCAATGCAGCGATTTGGGCGCGAATGGCCTGGTATTATTCAACCGCTTCTACCAGCCAGACCTGGACATCGAGACCCTGGAAGTCGTCCCTGACCTGGTGCTGAGCGATTCGGATGACCTGCGCCTGCCTTTGCGGTGGGTGGCGATCTTATCCGGGCGCGTATCCGCCGACCTGGCCCTGTCCAGCGGTGTGCATACTGCCGAAGACGCCATCAAAGCCGTGATGGCGGGCGCCAGTGTAGCGATGATGGCGTCCGAACTGATCGCCAACGGTTACGAACGCTTGAGCGCCATCGCCAACGATATGCAAAGCTGGATGGAGACCTATGAGTATCACTCCATCGAACAGATGAAAGGCAGCATGAGCCAGCGAGCCGTCGCCGATCCCAGCGCCTTCGAGCGGGGAAACTACATGAAAATCTTACGGAGTTACGACCACAGGTTGCCATAACACAATCCGTCTCGAATCAAATAAACCCCGGGCAGCTTGCCCGGGGTTTATCCTTATTATCACCAGACGAATTACTGTTCTTCTTCTGAAACCATTTCGTTGGGTTTTTTGGCGCGATAGACGATCCGTCCACGGGTGAGGTCATAGGGAGACATCTCCACCCTGACGTGGTCCCCCAGTAAGATGCGGATGTAATACTTGCGCATCCTGCCTGAAAGATAGGCGAGGACTTCGTGGCCATTATCCAGCCGCACGCGGAACTGAGTGCCAGGCAGGGCTTCAACAATGGTGCCTTCGACTTGAATCTTATCCTCTTCTTTGGCCATCCCTACCTCCCCAGAACACACCTGGGATAAGGACAAAAAGATTCCGCATCACGCCGATCACCACCTGCCCGTGGAACCGATCTGCAGCCGGTGGGTGGCTTGCGCGAATGATTATACTCGAAAGCGACATTTTGTCAATTAAACGTGTATGGGGCCACGAAAAAGCGTGGCCCCAGAAGAGGTAAAAGAAAAAGTCTCTTGGCAACGACCTACTCTCCCAGGGGGTCGCCCCCCAAGTACCATCGGCGCTGGCGAGCTTAACGACCGGGTTCGGGATGAGACCGGGTGTACCCTCGTCGCTCCAATCACCAAGAGACCTTTTTCACAAGGAAACCAAGACTTAAGAACAGCATAGGATGAATGTAAGTAGAAAAAGTACCAATTTCCCCGCATCACGGGATAAAGCCCTCGGTCATTAGTACGGCTTAGCTTAACACATTGCTGTGCTTACACCGGCCGCCTATCAAACAGGTAGTCTACCTGTGACCTTACTCCCTTACGGGATTACAGGGATCTCATCTTGAGGCGAGTTTCCCACTTAGATGCTTTCAGCGGTTATCTCTGCCAGACGTGGCTACCCAGCAATGCCGTTGGCACGACAACTGGCACACCAGAGGTCTGTCCACCCCGGTCCTCTCGTACTAGGGGCAGCTCCTCGCAAATCCCTTACGCCCACAGCGGATAGAGACCGACCTGTCTCACGACGGTCTGAACCCAGCTCGCGTACCGCTTTAACGGGCGAACAGCCCGACCCTTGGGACCTTGTACAGCCCCAGGATGCGATG
>JAQTMA010000035.1:0-13170 GCA_028714615.1 Anaerolineaceae bacterium
CCGATCAGCGTCACGTTGGCCGCTTTCACCATCGCATCGGCCGCTTCGATCGCACCCACCAACCCCTTGGTCTCGATCATCCCTAACGCAATCATCGCTATCTCTACGGGCATAGTACTATCCTCCTTCGATTAACTATCTAATATTCTTTTGGATTCTGCGCAACTTCCAGCACCATTTCGCGGAAGGCAATGGCAGCAGACTTACAGGCCGGTTGGTCACCGGTGAGCATGACACCCATGAAATTGGTTT
Organism: Anaerolineaceae bacterium; assembly: GCA_028714615.1. The sequence continues at coordinate 253 of JAQTMA010000035.1, forward strand.
CAGAAGGCGGGGCAGTATAGGAGACAATGCGGACGGCCGCCGCTTTTAATGCAGCATCCAGCGCCACAACGCCTTCCAATGGGGGAGCGACCAGGTAGGCGATCGGGTCACCCACCGGGATGTTGCACCTTTTCGAGAGGTAAGTCCCCGTGCGCGAAATGAGGTGCGGAAAGAAGGCAATGGAGGCGTCTGCGTTGGCCGAATACCAAAAGGCTTCGTTCCGCATGTAAGCCAGCGCAGCATTCACCCCGGCGCGCACTTCTGCCGGGGTGGAGCCGGCCAGGATCGCTATGATCTCCCCGGAAAGCAGCCCCGAGGAGTGCCTGGCCCCGGCATAGAAGGAATGGGCATAGACCACCTCGACGTCGGCCATTTTGGTGGCTTCGTCGATCGAGACGTAGGTGGCATCGTCGTTATCGGCGGTGATCAGGCCAATCGACCTCTGCTCCGGGCGCAGTTTCAATACTTCGGCCAGGCCGGCATCCACATTGGGGATGATGCGGATGGCGAGCGGGTGCGTTTCAATCGGGTCGAGTACTGCCATTGCTCCTCCTTATTGGGTGGCCAGCTTGAGCTTTACTCCGGACGCCTGATACTGGATCATCCGCTGAGCGATCTGGAGCACAACAGCGCCGGCTTCCAGGGGGTTCGTGCCGCCATTTTCAAAAATATTACAGACCACGTCGCGATCGGCGTCCGTGTCGCCTGGTTTGGGCCGGAAAGCCAGGTAGGCGCTCATACTCTCGGCCCGCCCCAGTCCGGGCCGCTCGCCGATCAGCAGCACCACCACGTCCGGCTCGAGCATCGCGCCGATATCGTTCAGCACACCCACCCGGCAATATTTGATAAAGAAAGGGGCGGCAAAGCTCAACCGGGCAGCCTGCGCGCCTTGCTTGATGACCGGGAGGATATAGCGCAGGTTGGCCTCCACGGCAGCGGCGCTCAGCCCGTCACCCACGCACACCTGGATGTTCGCTCCGCGTGTACACCTGCCGGCGATGGTCTTTTTCGCCTCAGCGTTGAGCTGGCGACCGAGATCGGGCCGCAACAGGTACTCCTGCTTGCCGCCGGTGATGCAGGTCTGCACGGTGAACAAGCCGAACTCATCCAGCAGCTTCTGATCGACATCGCGCAGCAGCGCATCCTGGGTGACGGCGTGATCCGCCTGGAAGAGCAGCAGCGAGGCCGTGCGGTAGCGTGGCCCGGCGCGCCCCACCCCAATGCGCGCCGGGGTTGAGGCGACCAAGGCCTGCAGGCTATCCGGTTTGGCGGGGTTTTTCACCCCGGGCTGATAGCGATATTCCGGCGCAGCCGGATCAGGCAGATCGACCTCCAGGGAGCGCCCGCTGCCGGGCTGTGGGGCTGCCAGCGCCGCCGGCGGCGGAGCAATGACAGGAGCGGAGGGCAGCGCACTGATCTCTACCCGGGGCGGGGGGATGGCTGCCGCAACTGAGGTCGCTCTGCCAGCCTGTTGGGCTTTGGCAGCCAGCAACTCCTTGACCACCGCCTCCACAATGGCAGCCACCCTGGCGTCATCCACCGGCTTGCCTCTTCAAGAAAAACGTCGGATCCCCAGCAGAACTCGTAAGCACCCCGTCCTTCATCAAGCCCAGGCCTTCCAGCCATCCCTCGAACTCGGGCGCCGGACGCCGTTGCAAGGTTTGACGCAGCGCGGCAGTATCGTGGAAAGAAGTGGACTGGTAGGAGAGCATGGAGTCGTCGCCCATCGGCACACCCATGAAGTAATTGCACCCGGCAGCCGCCAGCATGACGGCCAGGTTCTCGATGGCATTCTGGTCGGCGCGGGCGTGATTGGTATAACAGGCGTCACAGCCCATGGGGATGCCGGCCAACTTGCCCATGAAGTGGTCCTCCAGGCCGGCGCGCTGGATCTGGCGGGCGTCGTACAGGTATTCAGGGCCGATAAAGCCGACCACCGTGTTGACCTGGTAGGGATTATACCGCCGGGCCAGGCCGTAATTGCGCGCCTCCAGGGTGAGCTGGTCCCAGCCGTTATGTGCGCCGGCAGAGAGCGCGGAACCCTGCCCGGTCTCGAAGTACATGAAGGACGGTCCGGCCGGGAAGCAATACTTTCTGGCCAGGTTGTAGGCCTCGTCCAGCATCCCCACCGAGATGCCGAAGGATTCGTTGCCTTTTTGCGATCCGCTGATCGATTGAAAAACCAGCCCGACTGGGGAGCCCGACTGCAGGCACTTCATCTGGGTGGTGACGTGCGCCAGCACGCAGTTCTGGGTGGGAATGCGCCAGGTCTGGATGATGTCGTAGGTCAAATCCAGCAGGCGGGCTACCGAAGCGTAGCTGTCGTCTGCCGGGTTAATACCGATCACAGAATCGCCCGAGCCGTAGGACAAGCCTTCGTAGATTTCGGCGCGGATACCTTCCGGGGAATCGGTCGGATGGTTGGGTTGGTTGCGGCTGGAGAGCGTGCCCGGCAGGCCGATGGTGTTGTTGCAGTGAGCGCTCACCGGCATCTTGCTGGCGGCGTAGATGAGGTCCAGGTTCGACATCAGCTTGGTTACCGCGGCAACCATCTCGGCCGTCAGGCCGTTCGAAACGCGCCGGATCATCCCGCCCGTGGTGACGTCTGCCAGAAGCCACTCGCGGAATTCGCCGACCGTCCAATCTTTGATCTCGGTATATATGGTCTCGTTGACCGCATCCTGGATCACGCGGGTAACCTCGTCTTGTTCATACGGGACAGCCGGGGACTCGCGCAAAGCCCACAACGGTACAGCCGCCAGTACCAGCCGGGCAGCAACGCGCTCGGCGGTCGTTTCGGCCGCCACCCCAGCCAGGTGGTCACCGGACTTTTCCTCATTGGCCTTGCCCATCAGGATGCGCAGGTCCGGAAACTCGTAGGTTTTCCCAAACAACTTGGTTCTCAGGAGCAAGACGAACCTTCCCGGTGAATCAATGGTAGAAAATCAACGTTTTCACGTTGACCGGAACCACGCGCCCTTCCATGAGCGGGGCGCCGATATCGACGTAATCACCTTCTTCCAGGCCCACCTGGTCAACCACCAGTAAGGATCGAGCCGGCGCCATGCCCTTTATCGTCTGGCCGAGGGCCCGGGCATAATCGCGTTCGATCATCACGATAAGGGGACGGCCGGCCGGGAGAGTAAGTGAGGAGAAACGTACCAGCCCTTCGGCCAATTGTCTTAATGTATTGTAGTCGAGGGAGCGATCGAAATCAATCGCGAGGGCAAAGTTGTCTCGGGCGGGGTCCAGGTCCCAACGTCGCAAGGCATCCGAGCAGGCGGCTGCCAGGCGCTCGGGATCGAGCAGCGCCCCCAGCGAGTCTCCGGGGAAGGCCGGCCGGACGACGGGGAGATTGCGCAGCGGTAAAAGATCACGCTCAGCCCAGATCGTCGAGCCGGAGAGGGTCACGGTTTGCGAGCTGGCGCCCAGCACAGTGGCCCGCAGGGTCTCGGCCGGCCGGACCACCTCATAGGCGGCGATGACCGGGTTTTGGCGCAGGCTTTCGGCCAGCAAAGGCCCCAGGTCGTCGTGGATGGTGGCGTCCGCCAGGCTGAAGATGGGCAAAGGCTGGTAGTAGTAATGCCCGATGCCGCCGGAGAACATCAGGATGGTATCTCTGGCGGAGATGGCAGCCGGCGGGGTGAGGTAGAGCTGGGCTGCCAGCGGAGAGGTGCTTCCCTCGATCAGCTCGACAGTCAGGCCGGCCATGCGGTCCGTGAAGCGACGCGCGCCGGCCAAAGAAGGGATATCACCGAGGTTCCATGCGAGGTCGAGATCGCGCAGAATGGTGCGGGCCGGATGGGCCATATGCCGGATCAGGCCGGTGGCATGTTCGATCTCGATAATGCGCCCGCCGAAATTCATGGCCGCGGCCGCGATCAATTTGCCGGCGTGGAACGTGGCGGTATTGGCGCTGCCGCCGCCGAGATCGACGTTGGTTACTTTGCAGAAGTGCTTTTGCGAGTACTGGGCCGCCCCCGCGCCGCGCCCGGCGATCATCGATTCCAGGTGGGGGCCCGCCACGGTGACGACGAACTCGCCGGCCATGCCGCCCAGCGCCTGCAAGATCTCGTCGGCGTTCTTTTTCTTGGCCGTTTCCCCGGTGATGATCACCGCCCCGGTCGCGACGTCTTTTGGGTCGATCCCGGCGGCCCGGTATTCACGCTGTACGATCGCCATCAGGCGCGGCACGTCGATCGTTTCTCGATCGGCCAATGGGGTAAATACGATGGGGGATTGGTACAAAACGGCCTTCTCAGCGATGCCAATGCGCGGAATCTGGCCGGGCCTGGCCGTGTCGGCCAGGGTCAGGCGGGAAAAGACGAGCTGGGTGGTCGTTGTTCCGACGTCAATTCCTACCGAAAGCATGGAGCGAAGGTCGGGCATGCTGCCTTTCGGGTGGCGCGTCCTGAGTGGGAAGAGCACGGCAAACGATTGGAGACCTTTATGGTCTCTACTCGCTTCCATTTTACCGTACAACAACCAAACAAGCGGGAGGCAATTCCTATTGCGCCAAAACCAGCCCGTTTTGCGATACAATAGGCTTTACCGGATATGTACTGCATCACGCATACGGCATGAGTGCGGAAAGCCTATGGAAACCATTACGGTCATCTTAGCAGAAGACAATGCACACATGAGAAGGTACCTGGAGAGGTTCCTGGGGGATGCTCCGGAGATCGTCCTGCTGACATCCGTCACCCGGGGTGATGAAGCATTGAAGCAGGCCCAGGAACACTGCCCGGATGTGTTGATTCTGGACGCGGAGATGCCCGGGATGGACGGCCCGGATGTGGCCTTTGCCCTCTCCGAGTGCCAATCCCCGGTGAAAATATTATTAATCAGCGCCCACAACAATCCTGCCTATATCCAGGGTTTGTTGCGCCAGAGAAGCTGGAGCTACGTAGATAAATATGAAGCCCACCTGGTGCTCGCTTCCGCTGTACGACGGATTGCCCAGGGTGAACACGGGCATTTCAGAGCCTCAGCACAAGAGAGCTTGTTGTTTGCAAAGGAAGACCGGTAGGGATGACAGCCGATAAATTTCAGATTTTACTCACCAACGATGATGGCATCCAATCACCTGGCTTGTGGGCTGCGGCGGAAGCCCTTTCCGGATTGGGTTTTGTGACCGTGGCGGCGCCACGGGAACAGTCCTCCGGCGCGGGGCGCGGCCTGCCCAGCACATCGGATGGCATCATCCGGGCGCTCAAGCTGCGCGTCCACGACAAAGATTGGACGGTTTATTCCGTCGGGGGCACCCCCGCCCAGGCGGTGCAGCACGCCATCTTCGAGATCATGCCGCGCCGACCCGACCTGGTGGTCTCGGGCATCAACTATGGGGAGAACGTGGGCAGCGGCGTGACCATCTCCGGAACCGTCGGGGCGGCATTGGAAGGCGCCGCGCTGGGAGTGCCCGGACTGGCGATGTCGCTGGAAACCACCATCGACCATCATTCCGACTTATCCCTGGATGTCGATTTCTCGGTAGCCGGCTATTTCACCCGCTTTTTTGGCCAGATCTTACTCGAGAAGCGTCTGCCTTTCGACGTAGACGTGCTCAAGGTGGACGTGCCCGCCGGGGCCACCCCAGAGACTCCCTGGGAAATCACGCGGGTGGCCCGGCATAGTTACTATCGGCTGATGCGGCCAACCCGCACGGACTGGGAGCAGGCGGGTCGTATCGGCTACCAGATGGCCGAGCTCGATCCGGCGGACGTGCTGCCCGATTCGGACGTGTATGCCCTGCGTTTCAAGAAAGTGGTCTCCGTCACGCCGTTGAGCCTGGACCTGACCTCGCGCGTTGAGTTTGGGGAGCTGGACCGGTACTTAAGGGAATAGTCGTTCGCCATTTCGGAGCTTGTCTCGCTGCTTTTTCCACAATCGAGGTGTCGCATGAGCGTCCAGCCAGTCTTACGAGCCTTCCCCACGCCGGGTAGCAACCTCGCCAGGCTGCTCTCGGATGCGGAGTTCCGCCGCACGTTCCACGCCCGGCTCAAAACCTATAACCCATTCATCGTCGCGTTCTACCGCATCGGGCTGCTGCCACTGTTTGGGGCGGCGCGCACCGTCATGCTGCTCGCTACGCGCGGCCGGAGCAGCGGGAAAACCCGACTCGTTCCGATCGGGTATTTCCGCATTGGCGGCGTGCCGTATATCTTCTCCGCCTGGGGGAAGGGTGCGAGCTGGTATAAAAACCTGATCGCCCACCCCGACGACGTCAGCATTCAGATTGGGCTGCGCAGGATGCCCGTGCGCGCCGAGGTGCTGGAGGACCCCGCCGAGATTCAACGGACGGTGGAGCAGCTCGTCCGCGAGTCGCCGAAGGATGCACATACCCTATTTGGCTGGGAGCCGGAGCGCGACCGCATCGAGCAGGCGGATTTCTCGGCGATCATCCAGAACGTGCTGCTCGTCCGATTGGTGGAGAAGTAAGAGGAACACTCTTCGCAGGTATCCCACGCAACTGCTCCTCTCCCGTTTTCATCACGAATGACACCAATCAACAAATGGCACGAATGGTATATAAAACCATTCGTGCCATTTGTTGATTGGTGTCATTCGTGATGAAACAGTCAATCCATAAATGCTTATATGTTGAAGCGGATATTCAGGATATCCCCATCCTGGACGACGTACTCTTTCCCCTCTAATCTTAATTTCCCTTTCCCACGAGCTTCCGGCATGCCGCCCAGGTTGACCAGGTCTGCGTAGGTGACCACTTCGGCGCGGATGAAGCCTTTCTGCAGGTCGGTGTGGATCTCACCGGCCGCTTCAGGCGCCATGGCCCCGCGCCGTACGGTCCAGGCGCGCACCTCGTCCGGGCCGACGGTGAAGAACGACTGCATACCGAGCAGATCGTAGGACAGGCGGATCATGCGGTTCAGGCTGGGCTCTTCGATGCCGTATTCCTTGAGGAACACCTCCGCTTCGTCGGGGGGCAGTTGGGCGATCTCCATCTCCAGCTCGCCCTGCAGAGCCACCACCTGGCTGTGCTGGTGAGCGTAGTTGATGTGCACCTCGGCCTGACCCTCAGATTGGTTGAGCACAATGAGAACGGGTTTCCGGCTCAAAAAGCCAAAGCCGGCCAGGGTTTTTTCGTCTTCCGCGCTGATCTCCAGGTCGCGCAGCGGGGTTTCGTTGGAGAGGACTTCGTGAAAACGGGTGAACAGGGCCAGCTCGCGCTCGATGGTCGTTTTATCACGACCCCCACCTTTCTTACGCTCCTCGTTCAGGCGCTCCAGCTTGCGCTCGACAGCGATCAGGTCGTTGAGCACCAGCTCCGAATCCATCACCTGGATATCGCGTCGGGGATCGACGCTCCCGGCGGGGTGAGGCACGCGCTCTGAGTCAAAGGCGCGCACCACGTGGATGAAGCCATCCATCTGGGTCAACTGGTTCAGCAGCGTGCCGGCGATACCGGTCTTGGAGGCACTGCCGTCCAGACCGGCGATGTCCGCGTAAGTGACCTTGGCATAGATGGTCTTCTTAGGTTTGAACATAGCCGAAAGCCGGTCGACGCGCGGGTCAGGTACATCCACGACCGCAGTATGCACTTCCATGCGCCCGCTGGCAGCCCCGGTTGGCTGGGCGCCGCGGGTCAATGCATTGAACAGGGTGGTTTTTCCCGATTGGGGCAGTCCGATGATTCCGAGTCGCATAAATGAGTTCTTTCTGGTAGAAGAGGTAATGAATTAATCGAGTTCGTTGAAGATGACGGAAAATCGCCAGGCGATCTGTTTGGGTCTACAATAAGGAAGAAGCTGCACTCCTTTGGCATTTCCTGGTGAGATTATACAGTGTATTCTCGGGGAATAGTAAACTCCCTCTCCCTATGCTTGTGAGATGTAGGTTGGGTTGAGGGTTGAACCAGGTGATCCCGGTGGATTCCACAGGTCTAACCCGAAACCCAACATCGATCAACCCATTTCAAGCACGTTGGGTTTCGGGTTAGGTATGATGGTTTCCCCAGATTTTCACGGTTCAACCCTCAACCCAACCTACATCTCTTTTCCTCACCCATATGTCACACCTGCCCTGACCTGCGGTGCCAGGGTTGCGAGCGTTCTTTGCGAAGCAATCCCCAACACCCCCACCTGGGTTACTTGGGGATTGCTTCGCAAAGAACGCTCGCAATGACATACGCGGAGAGGAGAGAGCATCCACGCCTCCACGCACACCGTCCCAGTGCCCTCGCGCAGCGCGAGGAACGACATATGGGTGAGGAGAAAGCATGTCCCTGATGCCCTATCCAGAATGAAATATTCGTGTATAATAATCGTCATTCACTGCCGAAGTGGCGGAATTGGCAGACGCGCACGACTCAAAATCGTGTTCCCTCCGGGAATGTGGGTTCAATTCCCACCTTCGGCACTCATCATGAAGTTGGCCCTCCTGGCAGCCGTACTGCAAGCGGGGGTCGTTTTATAACCTGCCCGGAATGTTGGCGGGAGCAACGCAGACAATTCTCAAACGGGGGCTCGCATGCCGAATATGAACGACATCCTGGCGGTTATCCTGGGCGGTGGGCGCGGCAGCCGTCTCTACCCGCTGACAAAGATGCGCTCCAAGCCGGCCGTCCCTATGGCGGGCAAGTACCGCCTGATCGACATCCCGATCAGCAATTGCATCAATTCAGGCATCTACCGCATCGCCATTCTCACCCAGTTCAACTCGGTTTCGCTGCACCGCCACATCTCGCACACGTACCAGTTCGACGCCTTCCACACCGGTTGGGTGCAGATCTGGGCGGCGGAGCAGACCATGCAAAGCGCCGACTGGTACCAGGGCACGGCAGATGCGGTGCGCAAGCAGCTTTTCGAAATCCGCGCCACGCGCGCACCTTTCGTGCTAATTCTGGCAGGCGATCACCTCTACCGCATGGATTACGCGGGGATGGCCGCCTTCCACTGGGAGCATAATGCCGATATTACCGTGGCCGTCCAGCCGGTGCCGGGACGCGATGCCGGCCGCCTGGGCATCCTCAAGCGTGGCCCCGACCAACGCATCACCGATTTCGCCGAGAAGCCCAAAGAAGCAGCGGTACTGGAGCGCATGGCCAGCCGGGAGGATGCGGAGAGGCCGTTCCTGGGCTCGATGGGGGTTTACCTGTTCAAAACCTCCGTCCTGTTGGAGCTGCTGGAGAACTTCACCTTCGACGATTTCGGCGGGCACGTTATCCCGCACGCCATCGGGACGCACTCGGTGTACGGGTTCGATTTCGAGAGCTACTGGGAAGACATCGGCACCATCCGTTCTTTCTATGAAACCAACCTGGCGCTCGCCCGCCCCGATCCGCCCTTTAACATGTTCGACCCGGATGCTCCCATCTACAGTCACCCACGCTTCCTGCCCGGCTCGACGGTGGAGAACAGCCAGCTCCATTACGTTCTCCTGGCCGACGGTTGCTGCATTGAAGATGCCGAGATCCGCAATTCGGTCATCGGGCTGCGCAGCCAGGTGGGCCGAGGCGTGCGTATCTGCGACAGCATTCTGATGGGCAACGATTATTACGAAAGCGACGAAACGCTGCGAGCTTCCGGTATCCGCATGGGGGTCGGCGCGGGCAGCCAGATCGAGGGGGCCATCATCGATAAGAACGCCCGCGTCGGCGCCAACGTGACGATCCTGCCCTTCCCGCGCGGCGTCGATATCGATACTGAGCGCTGGGTCGTGCGTGATGGCATCGTGGTCATTCCCAAGGATGCAGTCATTCCGCCGGGCACATACATCGGACCCAATCAAGATTGAATCGGACGCCACGACTGCCCCGCTTTGCTCGGGAGAGGTTGTGGCGTATTCTATTCATCGAACAGGAAGATGATGACAGAACACTCACCTTCTCAAGAGAAGATCTCTTTATGGTACGCGCTGACCTCGGAGGAGGTGGTGCGGCGGCTGAAGACCCACCTGGAAAGGGGTTTGACGGCGGAAGAGGTTGCCCGCCGGCGCGCCATTCATGGGCCTAACCGCCTGACCGAAGCGAAGCGAACCAGCCTGTTGCGCCTGGTGATCGAGCAACTGCGCAGCTTTGTCGTGATCCTGTTAATTGTCGCCGCGGTCATCTCGGCTGTGCTCGGCGACCTGGTCGAAGCGGGTGCAATCCTGGCCATCGTGTTCCTGAACGCGCTGTTGGGCGTCGTCCAGGAGTCGCGCGCCGAGGAATCCCTGGCCGCCCTCAAGCGCCTGGCGGCTCCAGAATCCCAGGTGGTGCGGGATGGCCAGCGTGATTCGATCCCCGCTGCCGATCTGGTGCCCGGCGATATCGTCTTCCTGGAAGCCGGCAACTTCATCCCGGCTGACCTGCGCCTGGTGGAAGCGGTCAACCTGCGCGTCGAAGAGGCAGCGCTCACCGGGGAGTCGCTCCCCATTGAAAAGAGCGCGGCTGTCATCCTGGAGGAAAACCCACCCCTGGGCGACCGGCGCAATACCGGATTCATGGGCACGCTGGTCTCCTATGGCCGCGGCAAGGGCGTGGTGGTCAACACCGGGATGAACACCGAGCTGGGTATGATCGCGACCATGCTCTCCCAGGTGGATGAAGAGACCACACCGCTGCAGAAACGTCTGGACCAACTCGGGAAGTCACTCGGTTATGGCGCATTGGCGGTGTGCGCATTAGTTTTCGCCATCGGAGCGCTGCGAAACCTGGGGAATACGCAAGCCATCCTGGATAATTTCATGATCGCGGTCAGCCTGGCCATTGCGGCTGTGCCAGAGGGCTTGCCGGCAGTGGTGACCATCAGCCTGGCGCTGGGGATGCGCGAGATGGTGCGCCGGCATGCGCTCATCCGGCGATTGGCCTCGGTTGAAACGCTGGGCTCTGCCACGGTGATCTGTTCGGATAAAACCGGGACGCTGACTCAGAACCAGATGGTGGTCACCCGCTTGTGGGTGGACGGGCAGTTCATCGAAGTCACCGGGAGCGGTTATGTGCCCAAGGGGGATTTCCGCGTGGATGGGAAGCCGGTCGACCTGGAAGCTTATCCGGCTGCCCAGACCGCCTTGTGGGCCGGCGCACTGAACAACGATGCCCAGTTGGAGGTCTCCGGAAGCACGGAGGGAGAAGCAACCTACCGCATGGTTGGGGATCCTACGGAAGGCGCCTTGTTGGTGGCAGCCGCCAAGGCGGGAGCCGAGCTGCCCAACCTGGTCGCAGCCTACCCGCGAACCGGAGAAATCCCCTTTGATTCGGATCGTAAACGCATGCTGACCTTGCATGCGGTGCGCCATCCAAGCAACGATGACATATCGCCCGTCTATATACAGGAAGGCGCAGCGCCCCAGGACGACTACGCCGTTGCGGTGAAAGGCGCTCCCGACCTGATACTCGATTTGTGCGACCGTTACCAGGCGATGAATGATCGTGAGAGTTTGCCCCTGGACGAGGCTGCCCGCCAGCGGATTATGGAAGCCAATGAGCGCATGGCAGCGGATTCGCTGCGGGTGTTGGGCCTGGCGTACCGGATGCTTGCGGAGATGCCGGAAAAGTTGGAGGCGCCTGAGTTGGAACGGAGTCTGGTGTTTATCGGCCTGGTCGGGATGATCGACCCGCCGCGGGCTGAAGCCATCCCTGCGCTGGAGAGAGCCCGGAAAGCAGGCATCCGCACGGTGATGATCACCGGCGACTTCGCCAATACCGCCCGCGCCATCGCCGAGACGATCGGGCTGTTGCGCCCGGGACACCGGGTGGTCAGCGGGGGTGAGATCACAGCGATGGATGACAACGCTCTCAGAAGCCAGGTGGCTGAGATAGACGTTTACGCGCGCGTCTCACCCGAGCACAAAATGCGTATTGTGGATGCGCTGCGGGCGACCGGGCAGGTCGTGGCGATGACCGGAGACGGGGTCAACGACGCCCCGGCCATCAAGCTGGCCGATATCGGCATCGCCATGGGCATCACCGGGACGGACGTGGCAAAGGGCGCCGCCGATATGGTTTTGACAGATGACAACTATGCCAGCATCGTCTCTGCCGTAGAACAGGGTCGGGTGATCTACAGCAACATCCGCAAGTTCGTATATTATCTGCTCTCGTGCAACCTGGCCGAGATTACGGTGATCTTCCTGGCCTTGCTGTTCGGCTGGCCTTCACCGCTTACCGCCATCCAATTGTTGTGGCTCAACCTGGTTACCGATGGCGCACCAGCCCTGGCGCTCGGTACGGAGAAGGGCGATCCGGATATCATGCAGCAGCCGCCGCGCCCCCCCAAGGAGTCGATCATCAATGCTTACATGCGGAAAGGCATCGTCATCCAGACCATCGCGATTGCAGCGGTTACCCTGGCGGCTTATGCCATCGGGCGCTTCACGGACTCGGCGCATGTGGAGTACGCGCAGACGATGGCCTTTGTGACACTGAGCTGTTCCGAGTTATTGCGGGCGTTCACCGCCCGGTCGGAGTATTTCCCGGCGTTGAAGATCGGGCTGTTCGGCAATCGCCTGATGAACCTGGCGGTGCTCTCCTCTTTGGTGATGGTCCTGGCCGTGGTATATGTGCCTTTCTTGCAGGTCGTGTTCCGCACCCGGCCCCTGGGTTTGATGCAGTGGGAATCGATCCTGCCGCTGCTCATCATCCCTTCTCTGGCAGCCGAGGCAACCAAGTTGGTCTTTTCCCCCTACCGAAAGTAGAGACGCCCCAGCGGGGCGTCTCTACAGGATGGCCAGGATTCCCCACGGGGGGGGAGACGCCCCAGCGGGGCGTCTCTACAGGATGGCTGGGATTCCCCACGGGGGGGAGACGCCCCAGCGGGGCGTCTCTACAGGATGGCTGGGTTTGGCAATCAGGATATCCACGCCATCCCCGTTTTTCACTGCACACAGACGCGCCCCTTGCGGGTCAGTCGTTCTCGTTAACAACAAGAATCTAGCCTTCTTTGTAGAACCCTCGTCTAGCTCCAACGATTGAAGTCCAGT
>JAQTMA010000035.1:13270-16091 GCA_028714615.1 Anaerolineaceae bacterium
TTCCGAAGATCCAACCCAATGGGAAAAGCACGGTGGAAAACACCCAATCGAGGGCGTGGAAGACTTTCCGGAAGAAGGCAAACGGCAGGCGCAGACCGCGCTGCAGAGCGGGGGTGCGATCATAAACAACCGCCAATAACAGGGTGCCGACGTTGATCCCAAAGCGGGCAAAATCATGGATCTCAATCCCCAGGATACGGGTAAGGATGAACTCGATGCCAATGTTGAACACCAGCACGTAGGCCGCCATCGAGAGCGAAGGTATCTTTTCGATCAGCCGGGTGAAAAGGCCGGCGGCAAAGCGCATGGTCAGAATGCCAATAGCGACCCCCAACATGACCAGCCACAACTTCGAGCTCAGGCTGACGACCACCACCACATTATCCAGGCTGAATGCCAAGTCCATCAGCTCGACCATCAACACCGTCGCCCAGAAGCCGCGCGCTCCGGCGTTCTTGAGCAACCCGGATCCTTCTTCTTCCTCCTCGTTGTCCTCAGCGGAACGGCCCTTCCCCAGCTCGGCCACCGAGAGCTTGAGCAGGTAGGCCGCCCCGACCAATTGCAGCCAGGGGTTGTGGATGACAAAGCTGGCCAACACCAGCATCAAACCGCGGCCCAGGTAGGCGCCCAGCAACCCTACGCGCAAGGCGGCAGTACGCTGATTGCCCAACAAGGGATCGAGGAGCTTGCCGGTGCGATTTAATACCTTTGGCCAGGGAATCTTCAGATCAGGTGGGAGTGAAAGGACGACAGCGCCCAATACGGCGGCATTATCCAGGGAAAGCACGCCCTCAAGGAAAGTTACCTGTACTAGAATCGTAGCCAATGCCAATAACTCAGAAAAACCCATCTCCCTTTCCCTTTCGGTAATGCCAACGGCAGGATTGGACGGAGCAAAGAAATGCTGGGCGAGTAAGCCGGATTATAAACCCTCAACCAGCCGGTGAGTTGTGAAATCATCCTGATGGTCGCTTTGAATGACCGGCTGCAGCGGGGCGAACGACATGCGGTGCGCCGGGCATGGGCCGAGCTGCTGGAGGGCAAGCGCATGGCGCAAGGTGCCATAGCCTTTGTGTGCGGCAAAGCCGTAGCCAGGGTAGGTAACGTCGAGGTCGACGAGCAGGGCATCGCGGGCAGTCTTTGCCAGGACCGAGGCAGCAGCGATGCTCAGCACGCGGGCATCCCCTTTCACCAGGGGGGTCTGTGGAATGGAAATCGCGGGAAGGAGAAGGAAATCGATCAGCAGGTGCTGCGGGGTGGGGCAGAGCTGCGCCACCGCCCGCGCCATTGCCAGGCGAGTTGCCGGCGCGATGCCGAGTGCATCGATTTCCTGGTTTGAAGCAAAGCCAATGCTCCAGCTCAAGGCCACGGCCTTGATTTCCACAGCCCAGGCGGTCCTTTGTTCGGGCTTCATTTGCTTCGAATCGCGCACCCCCGATAGGCGCTGCATCAAGCTAGCGTCGTAAGGCAGGGAAACCGCCGCGGCTGAAACCGGTCCAGCCCAGGCGCCTCGCCCGGCCTCGTCAATACCGGCGAGCGGGTAAATCCCGGCACGCCACAGGGGTAGCTCAACACTCAAATCGGGAGAGGGGGGCATCCGGCTGATATCAAAACGGGCGGTCATAACAGCCACGGCCGGCTTTGCGCCGCATGCTTAAAATGTCGCTTCCCATGCGCAGGCTGTCCTGCAACAGGCGCACTTTGCTATCCGGATTGAAATACCAGGGAATCGGTATTTCCACGATGCGGTAACCGCGCAAGCGGGCGATGAAGAGCACTTCCACGTCGAAAGACCAGCCCATCATGGTCTGGCAGGGAAAGATATCCCCTGCCACTGCCGCGCGAAAGCACTTAAACCCACATTGGGTGTCGTTCAATCCCGGGAGAGCCGACCAGCGTACCAGCGAGTTAAAGACGCGCCCGACGAGATGGCGATAGACCGGTTCTTTATAGCGGACAGCCCCCGGCGCTTCACGGGAAGCGATAGCAATGTCGACATCCGTCAGGATAGGAGGAATGAAACGGTTGACTTCTGTAATGGGCATGGAGAGATCGACATCGCAAAAGATGCGGTACTCTCCCCGGGCAGCCAGCATGCCGCGTTGGACAGCCCGCCCTTTCCCACGTTCGGTTTCGTGAATGACGTGCAATAGCGGCGAGCGCCGGGCAGCCTCCTCGGCAATCTCCAGGGTGCGGTCCTGGCTGCCGTTCTCCACCACAATCACTTCTGAGGTGTACGCTTGCTGATCCAAGAATTCAAGCGTCTGCTCCAGGGTATGGGGCAAACGTTTTTCTTCGTTATGCGCTGGAAAGATGAGGGAAAGATAGGGCTGCTCCAAGGGATGTCTTTCCGCCGGTGGAGAACTTAGAAGACCGGCGCTCCCTTCAGATCATCGTGGCTGGATGTGCCATCCCCGCTGGCCAGGACATCGCCGTTACTGGTTTTAACGAGGCGCACCGGCTGAGAAACCACAAAGGTGCTGGCCAATTGGGGCTGGCGTTCGCCGATAATAAATTTCTTGCCCGCTTTGAGTCGGTCGATCATCTGCTGGCGGTTGAGCAAAATCCGGTCGGTGAACGTGGCGCCCCGCCGCTCGTATACGCGGATCCATTGTATCTGCCCGTCAGTCCGATAGCGAACCGCGTCAACGACGCCGTCATATTTGGCTGCCATTGCTGTTTTCCGTCCCCTTCCTGATTAGGCTTGCGCCTGATATTTTAACACGAAGTCGCGTTTTGAACACCCATTGTACGGTGGGATTCAGCGCGAGTCCTTCGCAGCCCGGGGCTACGGGACGTACGACACGCGGATGGGTCCCGA
>JAQTMA010000035.1:16191-26018 GCA_028714615.1 Anaerolineaceae bacterium
CAGACGCTGCAGCGCAGCGTCTCTACGAATCAGGGAGTAGGGACGGAATGCGACCCACGATATCTTCTTTTTGAAATCAAAATCAGGGTATAGTATCTATGGACAATCGGGTGCGCATTTTGAACCCGAAATTCCCAGTAGTCTGTTTGGGTGGAATCCTTTGATATTGTAAATCGTTGAGCGAGCAGGAGCGTGTATGAAAATAGGTTTGCAAGTTCCCAGTTTTACCTGGCCAGGGGGCGAAGCGGCGATCGGACCGAAACTGGTAGAGATTGCGAAGGCGGCTGACTCAGCCGGATTCGCCAGCCTATGGGTCATGGATCATTTCTTTCAGATTCCGGGGGTGGGGAAAGTTGAAGAGCCCATGTTGGAATCGTATAGCACGTTGAGCTTCGTCGCCGGACAAACCCAACGCGTCCGCCTGGGGGCGCTGGTGACCGGTGTGATTTACCGGCAGCCGGCCATCCTGGTAAAAACCGTGTCAACTTTGGACGTCCTCTCCGGTGGAAGAGCCTACTTTGGCATCGGCGCAGCCTGGAACGAGGTCGAGTCGCGCGCCCTGGGTGTTCCTTTCCCTTCTATTAAAGAGAGGTTTGAGCGTCTGGAAGAAACGTTGAAGATTGCTCTGCAAATGTGGTCTGGCGAGGCAGCACCGCTGTCGGGGAAGCATTACCAATTGGAACAAACGCTCAACAGTCCGCAGCCGCTAAGCAAGCCCCATCCTCCCATTTTGATCGGCGGTTCGGGTGAAAAGAAAACCTTGAAATTAGTCGCACAATATGGCGACGGCTGCAACCTGTTCGTTAGGGCTGGCCAAGAGATATTGCAACATAAGTTGGACGTACTCAAGCACTACTGTGACGAAGTTGGGCGGCCTTATAGCGAGATTGAAAAAACGGCTCTCGACACCATTCGCCTGGCGCCCGGTGAGATGACCAGCGTACAACTGATCGAACGTTGCCGGATGCTGAGCGCCCTGGGCTTTCAGCATATCATTTTCAATATGCCGAATGTGTCTGAGATCCGGCCGCTTGAGACCATTGGTCGTGAAGTCATCCCCGAAGTAGCGGGATTTTAAGAGGAACGATTCTCCGTAGTCCTCGAGGCGTGGATTTTTCGTACTGGCCGACCCGTGTGTCGGCCATTGGGGGGATCAGGAGAGACGTTCTCGCGCGGAGCCGCGGAGCCGCAGAGTGCTTATTATCTCTATTCTCTGCGTCCCTGCACCTCTGCTCGAGAACAAATGATGAATCCCCGCTTTTGGGGAGGTTGACCCAGAGTCGCTCTGAACGAAAACCCGTTCTACCCGCAGCACCCCATGGAAGGTGACCCGGAATCTACGACCGTCCCCGGCGCGGGGTCTGGTAAAAGCCCGCGCCGGGGACGGCGTTGTGAGCAGAAAGAACAACCTGCCAAGAAACAATTCGTGGTTTTGCTTGAGTCGGGGTGGGCGGACTCGAACCGCCGACCCCCGCGTCCCAAACGCGGTGCGCTGCCAACTGCGCTACACCCCGGCGAGTGAGAGTATAATGCGAAGTATATCCAACCGTCAAGGAGAGTTATCTACTGTCGCGCCGTTCCCACATCGCATTCTTCATGATCCTGGCAGCCGGTATCATCGGATTGTCAGGCTGTCACACGCAAAGCCCATCCGTTTCGGCTGCATCCGGACTGGAGCGATCTCCTGCCGCGCCCGTCACCCCGGCTCCAACCTCTGCGATACCTACCCTCCTCCCCACGGCGACCCAGACCAGAGCGCCGTCGCCCACGCCGCGCCCCTCGCCCACGCCCCGCATCTGCAACGAGACCCATGGACGCACGCAACAGGCCAGCTTCCCCAGCCAGAACCTGGGCGAACCCTTCCGGTACAACCTATACCTGCCCCCCTGCTACGATCCCAAAGCGACGCCCGGCTATGCGGTGTTGTACATGCTCCACGGCCTGGGAAACGATGAAGGTCAGTGGATGCGCATTGGCATCGATGCGGCCGCGGACCGGTTGATCTCGACCGGCGAAACGCCGCCTTTCTTGATCGTGCTGCCATTCGACGAGAGCCTGGCTCAACCGCAACAAGACCCGTTTGATGAAGCGCTCATCGATGAGCTGGTGCCGGCCGTGGATGCGCAGTACGCCACGAGAGCCAGTGCTTCGTACCGGGCGGTAGGCGGTTTATCGCGCGGGGCGGCCTGGGCGTTGCACCTGGGGCTCACCCACCCGGAGATTTTCGGCGCCATTGGGGCCCACAGCCTGCCAATTTTCTGGGAAGATGCCGGGCAGGTCCCCAAAATGCTGGCGGACATTCCACTGGGGGAAATGCCGCGCATCTACCTGGATATCGGTCGCGGGGATGGAGAACGGGATACGGTAGAGAAATTTGAAGCCATGCTGACATCGAAGGATGTTTTACACGAGTGGCACCTGAACAACGGGTATCACGAGGAGGCGTACTGGTCTGCACATCTCGAACAATACCTGAAGTGGTATGCAGAAGGGTGGAAATAATGAGGCGCCACACCATCCAATCCCGGCCTGACCTGCTTTCCCCGGGTTTGGGAATCTGATTATAATCAGCCTATGACATTGACTTTCACCGAAGTGGAACATATCGCGGAACTTGCCCGCCTGGCGCTGACCGAAGAAGAGAAAATCCGATATACCCAACAGCTTTCCGCCATCCTGGATTACGCCGCTCGTTTGCAAAGCCTGGATACGACCGGCATTTCTGCCTCGACAGGCATACCGGCTCGTTCGGCGCTGCGGGCGGACCGCTCGCGCCCGGGCTTGACCACCGAAGAGCTGCTGGAGAATGCCCCGGAAACGCGAGCGAACCAGTTCAAAGTTCCTCCCATCCTGGATTAACGCAACGATGGACAACGGCCTTATCCACCTGCCCGCCACCCAGGCTCTTCAGATGCTGCGCAGCGGAGAAGTCTCCAGCCGAGAGCTCACCCAGGCTTGCCTGGAGCGCATCGATTCCCTGGAGCCACGCTTGCATGCCTTCATCACCCTGAGCCCGGAGCGGGCTTTGGAGCAGGCGGAGGCGGCTGACCAGCGCCTGGCCCGAGTGCGCCGCGACCCATCCCCTTCCTTCCCCGCCCTGCTAGGCCTGCCCATTGCCGTGAAAGACGTGCTGTGCACCCGCAGCATACGCACGACGGCAGGTTCGGCCATTCTGGGGAATTTCAAACCGGCTTACGACGCCACAGCCGTAGCGCGCCTGTTGGAAGCCGGGGTGGTGATCGTCGGAAAAACCAACACCGATGAATACGCGATGGGCTCGTCCACCGAGAACTCGGCTTTCGGTCCCACCCATAACCCCTGGGATGTAACCCACGTCCCAGGCGGTTCGAGCGGCGGCAGCGCGGCTGCCGTGGCAGCTCGCCTGGTCCCCGCGGCCCTGGGGACGGATACCGGGGGGTCGGTGCGCCAGCCGGCTTCTTTCTGCGGGGTAACCGGCATCAAACCAACCTATGGACGCGTCTCGCGCTATGGACTGATCGCTTACGGGTCTTCTCTGGATACGGTCGGGGCGTTGGCGCCCTCCGCCGCCGACGTGGGAGCCCTTTTCACTGTGATGGCGGGTTGCGACCCCCTGGATGCCACCAGCCTGGAGGCGCCGCTCCCCGAGTTGGGCCTGGGCAGCCAGACAGACTTGAGCGGCCTACGCATTGGTGTGCCGGGAGAGTATTTTATCGAAGGCATCCAGCCGGAGGTCGAAGCCCGAGTGCGGGATGCTATCGGCGAACTACGCGGGTTGGGCGCCCAGGTCCAGGAAGTCAGTCTGCCGCACACCGAATATGCGTTGCCGGTTTATTACTTGATCGCGCCGGCGGAGGCGTCCGCCAATCTGGCGCGATTCGATGGGGTGCGCTACGGTCGCCGCATCCCCGCCGGGGAACTGATCGATATGTACCGCGAGACGCGTGAGACCGGCTTCGGAGCGGAAGTCAAGCGGCGCATCATGCTAGGGACGTATGCGCTTTCCGCCGGCTATTACGACGCCTATTACGGCCAGGCACAGAAAGTGCGCACGTTGATCCAGCGCGACTTTCAAGTAGCGTTCGAACAGGTGGATGTTATCGCGGCCCCGGTGGCGCCCACCAGCGCTTTTCGCCTGGGCGAGCACACCGACGACCCACTGGCGATGTACCTGGAAGATATTTTCACACTGCCTGCCAACCTGGCCGGCATACCAGGGATGGCTTTCCCGGCCGGATTTGATGCGCACGGTTTGCCCATCGGCATACAATTGATGGGGCCTGCAATGGGTGAACCGGTGTTATTCCGTATGGCGCAGGCTTACCAGCAGGTGACCGATTGGCACTTGCGCAGACCCGATTTGTAGTAGAGGAGGGTGCGTGACTGAAACGTTAAAAGTGGTCATTCCCATGGCAGGTCTGGGCACACGCTTGCGCCCGCACACCTGGAGCAAACCCAAGCCGCTCGTCAGCCTGGCGGGGCGCTCGGTGCTGGATTACATCCTGGACTTGTTCAAGACGCTCCCCGACCCGGAGAACGTCGAGTTCATCTTCATCATCGGCTACCTGGGCGAGCAGGTGAAGGATTACATGACGCAAAACTATCCTCACCTGCGCACCCATTTCGTACTGCAGGAGGAGATGCTAGGCCAATCCCACGCCATCTACCTGGCGCGCAACCTGCTGGGCGGCCCGATGATCATGGCTTACGCCGACACCATCATCCAGACCGATTTCGGTTTTCTGGCCAACGAACGCTGCGACGCCGTCGCCTGGGTGCAAGCCGTCAAAGACCCGCGCCGTTTCGGCGTGGCGCACGTGGACTCGACCGACCGGGTGGACCACCTGGTGGAAAAGCCACAAGACATGAGCAACAACCTGGCGGTGGTGGGGTTCTACTACTTCCGCGATTCCCTGGCGCTCATCCGCGCCATCGAGGAGCAAATGCAGCGCCGGGTGATGCTCCAAGGCGAGTATTTCCTGGCAGACGCAATCAATATCCTGCTCACGAACGGGATGAGTATGCGCACCGAGCACGTAGAAGTGTGGCTAGACGCTGGCACTCCAGAAACCCTGTTGGAAACGAACCGCTACCTGCTGGAACATGGCTACGATAACAGCGGCGAGGCAGCTTTGCGCTCGGGTGTGGTGGTGGTGCCGCCGGTGTTTTTACACCCTTCTGCCCGGGTGGAGAACTCGGTCATCGGACCGAACGTATCACTGGGCGAAGAATGCGAGGTCCAGTACAGTATTTTGCGCAACTCGATCATCGAGGGCGGGGCGCAGGTGACGGACTCGCTCCTGGAAGGCTCGCTCCTCGGGCGCGACGTGGTGGTGAACGGGCAGCCGACCCACCTGAACCTGGGCGACCAATCATGGGCGATGAAGTAACAAATCTGGTAGAATGTCATTCAGGGTACGAATATGCGGAACGACCCATCGCCGTGCGCTGGGAAGGGCAGCGTCTGACGGTCGAACAGATAGAAGCGGAATGGCGCATCCCGGGCGGGCGCTGCTTTCGAGTGCGTACCAGCCAGGGTCAGCGCTTCGAGCTCTTCTACGGCGAGCTATACGATGAGTGGAGAATCAACCCCGTCTGAAGGAACCCAACCGGTAAGTCAACCCAACCAAGCCATCGAAAAGGAGCTTTCATGCGCGATTCATATGTCTCTCGCCGGGTAGCGGGTCTGCGTCCCTCTGGGATCCGCAAATTCTTTGATATCGCCGCTACCATGCAAGACGTCATCTCCCTGGGCATCGGGGAGCCAGATTTTGCGACCCCGGCGGTCATCACCGAGGCCGGTATCCAATCCCTGCGGACGGGTGAGACGCATTACACCTCGAACGCGGGGCGTCTCGACCTACGCCAGACGATTGCCGAACATCTGAATCGCCGCTACCACGTCGATTACGACCCTGCCGCCGAGATCATCGTAACGGTGGGGGTCTCCGAAGCGCTCTACCTGACCGCCACCGCCATCCTCGATCCGGGCGATGAGGTCATCATTCCTACGCCGTGTTTCGTGTCCTACCAGGCGGAAGTGATCCTGGCGGGCGGCGCGCCGATCGAACTCCCCAGCCGCATGGAGAACAACTTCGAACTCGATCCGGCTGAACTCGAGGCGGCTATTACCCCACGCACCAAGGCGCTGCTGATCGGTTATCCCAACAACCCGACCGGGGCGGTGGCCTCGCGCAAAACCCTTTTGGAAGTAGCCCGCATCGCCGAGGAACACGACCTGATCGTCATCTCGGATGAGATCTATGATCGCCTGGTGTACGGGGAAGCGCACGTGTGCTTTGCTGCGCTCCCCGGCATGCAGGCGCGCACGGTGCTGTTGGGAGGCTTCTCAAAAGATTACGCCATGACCGGATGGCGTATCGGTTACGCCGCCGCACCTGCCGCGCTGATTAAAGGCCTGGTGCGGGTGCACCAATATACGGTCATGTCCGCGCCAACCACCGCCCAGGCAGCGGCGGTGACGGCTCTGGTCAGCGGCGAGCCTTACGTCCTGGAGATGGTGGCGGAATATGACCGCCGCCGCAGGCTGATCGTCGCGGGGCTGAACCGCCTCGGATTGACCACCTTTGAGCCATGCGGCGCCTTCTACGCCTTTCCCAAGGTGGACGTGACCGGCATGGACGATGAGCTCTTCGCTCAGCGCCTGCTGCAGGAAGAGCGGGTGGCCGTCGTGCCCGGCTCGTCCTTCGGAGCCGGCGGCGCAGGGTTCGTGCGCTGCTCGTACGCCACCGCTTATGAGAAGATCGAGGAAGCTCTGTTCCGCATGGAACGCTTCATGCGCCGGCAGGGATAGAGTGGTGGGTTATGAGGCGGTGATCGGGCTGGAAGTGCACGCCGAGCTGCAGACCTGCTCGAAAATGTTCTGCGCCTGCCCGGTGGTAGACACCACCCAGTCCCCCGCCAACACGGCCGTCTGCCCGGTATGCGCCGGGATGCCCGGCGCGCTTCCGGTGCTCAACCGGCAGGCCGTCGAATCCGGACTGCGGGTGGCCCTGGCGCTGGACTGCACCATCGCACCGGCCTCCCAATTCGCCCGTAAGAACTACTTCTACCCCGACCTGCCCAAGGGTTACCAGATCTCCCAATACGAATCACCGCTGGCCGAGCACGGCTGGCTGATGATCTTTACCCAGGCTGGCGAGCGACGCATTCGCATCCGCCGTGTGCATCTGGAAGAGGACACCGGCAAGCTGACCCACGTCCACGATGGCGAGGTCTATTCGCTGGTCGACCTCAACCGCGCAGGCATCCCCTTGCTGGAGATCGTCTCCGAACCCGACCTGCACTCCGTTGAAGAGGTACGCGCATACGCCTCCGGTTTGCGCGCCCTGCTGCGCAGCCTGGGGGTCAACTCCGGAGATATGGAAAAAGGCGTTATCCGCTTCGAGGCTAACGTTTCGGTGCGGCCACAGGGATCCACCCAGTTGGGCACGCGGGTCGAGATCAAGAACCTGAACAGCTTTCGCGCCCTGGACCGTGCCATAGCTTACGAAATCGTACGCCAATCTCACCGCCTGAAGCAGGGCGAGCGGGTGGCGCAAGAGACGCTGGGGTGGAATGAGAGCCGCGGGGAAACGGTCTCCCAACGCAGCAAGGAAGAAGCCCATGATTACCGCTACTTTCCGGAACCAGACCTGCCGCTGCTGGTGATCGGACCCGATTGGGTGGAACGCGTCCGCGCCGGGCTGCCCGAGCTGCCGCAAGCCAAGAAGCGGCGTTTCCGCGAGCAGTACGGCTTAGCGGAACATGATGCGGCGCTGCTGGCCGGCGAGGGCGATGTGGCTGCTTATTTTGAGGCGGCTGCCTTGGCCGGGGCGCAGCGGGGGGTTACACCGAAAGTGGTGGCCAACTGGCTGCAGGGCGAGCTGTTCGGCCTGATCAACCAGGCAGGCGGATCGCTGGGAAGCATGCGGGTGACCCCCGAGGGGTTGGCTGAATTGCTCGAGCTGCAAACGCACGGCGAGATCAACATTCTCACCGCAAAAGCTATCCTGGCGGAGATGGCCACAACGGGCGACTCCCCGGTTGAGATCCTGGCGGCGCGTGGGCTCTCCCAGCTTTCCGATGCGGAAACCATCTCCCGGCTGATTGCCGCCGTCCTGGCGGAGCACCCGCAGGAGGTGAGAGCCTATCTGTCAGGGAAAACTTCGCTGGGCAACTGGTTCTTCGGCCAGGTGATGCAGCGGGCTCACGGCCAGGCAAACCCGGAGATGGTGAAAGCGGAAATGGCGAACCAGTTGGAGGCCCTCACGCGAGAGGAAGCGGGAAGGCGGGCAGGCTATTTGTGATATTCATCATCTTGACTCGCGCCGGGAAGTCAGGTAAGGTTAACGTATCTCTGCAATCAGGTAGGGATTTGGTGCAAACCTGGATTTTTTACTGGACTTACCATAATCGACCAAAAGCGGGCACACTACCGTTGTGCCCGCATATTATTTAATCACAAGGCGCCCAACCAGTCGTATCCACCGTTTCAGTTCTTCATTCAAACCAAGCACAGGAGAGGATCTATGGCTGCAACCACCAATGCTTTTGAAATGGCCCAGCGGCAATTCGATCACGTCGCCGGCCTGCTCAAGATGGACCCGCAGGTCTGTGAAATGTTGCGCTGGCCGATGCGCGAATTCCATTTCCGCATCCCGGTGCGCATGGACGACGGCACGCTGCGCATGTTCGATGGCTACCGCGTACAACACAATGATGCCCGCGGCCCGAACAAGGGCGGCATTCGTTTCCACCCATCGGAGACCCTGGATACGATCCGCGCCCTGGCCACCTGGATGACCTGGAAATGCGCCGTCGCCGATATTCCGCTGGGGGGTGGGAAAGGTGGGATCATCGTCGACCCGGCTACGCTCTCGACTGGCGAAAAAGAACGTCTTTGCCGTGGTTTCGTCAACGCCATGTGGCGCAACATCGGTCCGCGCCAGGACGTCCCGGCGCCGGATGTCGGCACAACTCCCCAGATGATGGGTTGGATGATGGATGAGTACTCCAAGCTGGTGGGGCAGTACACCCCTGGCGTGATCACCGGCAAACCGTTGGGTGGAGGCGGCTCGCTCGGCCGCACGGAAGCCACCGGCTTCGGCGTCATCTACACCGTGCGCGAAGCCATGAAACACCTGGGATTGGATCCCAAGCAGTGTGTCGCCGCGCTGCAGGGCTTTGGCAACGTATCGCAGTATGCGGCTATCGGCTTCCGCGAGATCCTGGGCGGCAAGGTGGTGTGCGTCTCGTATTGGGACCGCGAGGACCGCGCCAGCTACACCGTCAGCAAGGAATCGGGCATCGATCCGCGCTACTTGATGACCATCACCGACCAGTACGGCACCATCAACAAAGACAAAGCCCGCGCGCAGGGCTACGTCATCGAAGCCGGAAATGCCTGGATCTGCAAGGACGTGGATGTGCTCATCCCGGCCGCCCTGGAAGGCCAGATCAACGCGGACACCGTGCAGCAGGTGAGCCAGCGGGTGAAGATCGTCGCCGAGGGCGCCAACGGCCCGACTACCCCGGAAGCAGATGAGGTCTTCAAGAGCCGGGGCGTGTTCGTCGTCCCCGATTTCCTGTGCAACGCCGGGGGCGTCACCGTCTCGTATTTCGAGGGCGTCCAAAACGACATGAACTTCTACTGGACGCACGAAGAGGTGCTCGAGAAGCTCGACACCAAGATGACCCTGGCCTTCAAAAGTGTGCTGGATATGTCCGAGAACGAGAAGATCTATATGCGCGACGCGGCCTACATGGTGGCGATCGCCCGCGTCAGCAAAGCGATGGAGCTGCGCGGCTGGCTATAAGATTAGCAGATGAATCAAAAACAGCGCGGC
>JAQTMA010000036.1 GCA_028714615.1 Anaerolineaceae bacterium
TGGAATCGCCGGGCAAGGGAACGGTGTCGAGCCCCGTCCCACAGACGCAGGAGTAGAGCAGTAAGTCATTGACGGTTAACAAACCTTCGGCAGCACGCATGGCCAGGGTGGCGTCTTCCAACACCGGGAACATCAAACCGCTGAATCCGGTTCGTGGAAAATCGGCCCGGTCCAGGCAGTCCGCCAACAGGGCCGCCGCGGCGAGAGATCCCGCCATACCGATAGCGGGCACCCCCAGGCGCTCAACGGCATAGCCCAAGGAGCGTTGTTGTTCGGGAAAAGGCGCCAGGGTGAAATCGATTCCGCCGAAGCGGGTGGATTGGTGGACAGCCAGCTCAGTTCCCACTCGGCTCAGCTCACGGGCGCACTGGTTGACCGCCTCCACCAGACCCTGGCGGGCCTGATCCAGGCTGAAGGCTGAAACGAAAGCCTCGACGGCCAGGTCGGCAGCCTCGGTGGCGATGGCGAAAGTGGGTGTTGGAGCGGAGTGGTAGGCGGCGGGGAAGAAGGGGGAACCGGCCGGGACGTTGCCCAGGGCGGTAAAGCGCAGGTTGCCGAATCCATCCGGTGCGATGCGTGCAGCCTGGAAGATGATCTGGGCGCAGGCGCGCACGGCCGGGAGCGAGACAAAACTTCGCGGAGCCGTCATACTGCCGGAGACGAACACATTCTGCGTCGCCAGCAATATTTCGGGAATCATTGCGTAGCTGGCAATCTGATCGGGGAATGCGGGTCCGATAGAAACAAAATCGATTCCCTGGGAAGAAGCAGCCTGTTCAACGGCTTGAGAAAAGGCAACCGCCTCAGGTAAATGCGCCAACCCAAGGATATCGGGAAATGGGATCGTCGCCAGCCGGACAGTCTGCACCTCGAACCCCGCGCCTGTGTAGGCCGCCCGAGCCTCACGCAGGAATTCTCCTGCTCGCTGAAAGGCATTTTCGTCCAGTGGCCAACCCGGATTGAAGAAGTAGGTGATCGAACGGATGCGCATGACGGACTCCAGAGTAATGAGGTGATGGGGCAATGAAGCCACGGGGTAAAGAGGCAAAAAAGCAACGAGGTAATAAGGCAAAAAGGCAACGAGGCGTTAAGGCGACAGGGTAATTAGGAAGAACCGATCAGCCTATTTGCACAATCCCTCCATGACCGTTTTTCCGGCAGCCCCCCGCCTTACACCCATTGCCTCATTGCCTCGTGGCTTCGTTGCCTCGTTACCCCGTAACCTCATCCCCTTCCCTTTGCCTCACCACCTCGAACATCAAAATGGCTCCCGCTACGGCTGCGTTAAGCGATTCAAATCGTCCGGGCATGGGGATGCGCACGGAGGTTGTGGCGGCCTGGCGGGCTGCGGCAGAGGCCCCTTCTGCCTCGTTGCAGACGATCAAGGCCAGGGGGCTGCGCAGATCTGCCTCCCAGCAAACCTCGCCCTCGCTCGCCTCTGCCAGGTAGAATTTAATGGCTCCGCCTCCTGGAAGGCTCTCTCCTAGGGATTGCAACTCTGGCCAATCCAGCGAAAGAATTGGCAGGCGGAAGTGGGCTCCCATGGCAGCTCTCACCACTTTGGGTGAGAACGGGTCGGCTGTCCCAGGCATGGCTGCAACCGCATGGACCCCGGCAGCAGCGGCTGTGCGTAGAAGCGTGCCCAGGTTGCCCGGGTCACGGATTGTGTCGAGCACGAGCAAGAAATCCATGCGTTTGGGCAAGGGCAGACAGCGCAGGGGAAAGACAGCCAGTAAACCCTGGGAAGTCTCCGTCTCGGTGAGATAATCCATCACGGGAAGGGAGAGCTGCTCTAGATCTACGGAAGATTTCGAAAACGCCTCCAGTACGGCACGCCCACGCGGACTGAGGGTCTCTGTGTAAAAGACCTGCAACGGTTGCCAACCAGCTTGCGCAGCCTCCTCGGCAAGGCGCACACCTTCCACGACAAATGTTCCCGATTGAGCACGCTCGTGGGATTGGCGCAGCAGATCGCGGACGGCCTGGATCTTGGGGTTGTGACGCGAAGTAATCATGGGTATGGATGAAGGAAGGCGATGAGGCAACGGGGCAATAAGGCAACGAGGCGACAAGGCGATGAGGCAGTGGTCAAAGAGGCAACAAGGTGATATGGCAATGAGGTAATTGGGCAACATGGTGAAACGTGAATTGGTCGGGGAAGGGCAAGATTATTTCCTTATCGACCCATTGCCCCTTTAACCTATTGCCTTGTTGCCTTTGTACCTTCTTGACTTATTTCATTCATAACAATATCGACCATCTCCTTTTCGAGCAACACCAGCCTGACCAGATGCACTCGCGAAGTAGGTTCTGCCTGGAAATACTCGGAGATGGCCTTTAGAATAACACGGGCGGCGCGATCCTTTGGGAAACCGAAGATGCCAGTGGAGATGGCTGGTAACGACAGGGAACCCACCTTCAGCCGGTCAGCCAGTCGAAGAGTGGAGCAAACGGACAGGGCTAACTTGTTGTCCTCGTCGCCCTCTCCCCACACCGGTCCAACGGTGTGCAGGATATATCGATAAGGCAGGTCGCCTGAGCCGGTGTATGCAGGTGCGTCAAAGCTGACGGCGCCGCGGTCGCGCACCCAGGCGATGCTCTCCTGCTGGATGCGTGATCCCCCCCGACGGGAGATCGTTCCAGCTACTCCGCCGCCGTGCAGCAGGTGAGAGTTGGCGGCATTGACGATGGCCTCCACCGGTTCTTGGGTAATATCTCCGTGAACGATCTCTAGTTTTTGTCCTGCCGGGAAGTTGAGCGTTTTGACGACGATATTCATCAGGCTGTCCTCCACCGGATAATTGTATAACGAAATAGCGAAACACGAATGACCCCAATTCACGAATAGGGCGAAATTATTAAGAATGATGGAAAAGAGGCCTTGGACTGCCTCGTTTTTTGAAATCCGTGTCAATCGTGATAAGAAGTTAGCTCTTACAAACAAAAAACGGGATGGTTTGGCGCCATCCCGTTCAATCGTTGTCGAGAGGAAATTTATGGAGTCTTCAGTGCGGCCACCACTGCGGAGAATGCTTGCGGATCGCGCACAGCCAGGTCGGCCAGCATCTTGCGGTTTAGCGAGATACCGGTAATCTTCATGCCATAGACCAGGCGGCTGTAGGTGATGCCATTGATCCGGGCGGCCGCATTAATGCGGACAATCCACAGCTTGCGCAGGTCGCGCTTGCGCACCCGGCGGTCGCGGTACTGGTAATGCATGCTTTTCATAAAGGCTTCGTTGGCGCGCTTGAACAAGCGATGGCGGCTGCCAAAGTATCCTTTATTGAGCTTTAATATTTTCTTATGACGCAGATGGCCATGCGGGCCACCCTTCACACGAGGCATTGTCTACTCCTTTGCGTACCCCTGGGCGCCGGGTCTGTTCCCAGTTGTGTGCACCCAACGGCCGCACCATGACATGGATGCGATTTCCCAAACGGGATGAAAAATACTAATTGTCCTTCTTCATATACGGCGCGAGACGCTTGACCGACTGGATGATCTTTTCGGCTTTTACGACGATCATCTCAGGCAGCAAGGCCTTAGTGCGCTTGGAAGTGCGGCGGCGCAGGTGGCTTTTCCCACCTTTGGTACGCACCAACACCCCGGACCCGGTCAGGCGGAACCGTTTGGAGGTCGCCTTATGGGTCTTGATCTTGGTCTTACCAGGGTTTTGCTTGCGGGGCACAGGTAATACTCCTCTCGACAAAATTTGCGGACTGCATGCTCACAGAGGAAAACGCTACTGTGTCTGCGGCCGCAGGGTACGCAATTTCCAGGTGATAGAGCCTAGCCTTCGACTTCGGCCACGCTCTTCTTCTTGGCAACCTTGGCTGGATTGAGCACCATCATCATTGTGCGACCTTCCATCATAGGCGCCTGTTCGACGATGGCCACATCGGCCAGCGCTGCCGCGATCTCCCTCAAATCTTCGAGGGCCAGCTCCGGGTAAGTTATTTCACGTCCACGGAAGCGGATGGTAACCCGTACCTTCATGCCTTCTCTTAACCAGCGGCGGGCATCGTCGACCTTGAAGGAGCGGTGATGCTCATTGGTCTTCGGCCTCAGGCGGATTTCCTTCACTTCGATCTTGGTTTGAGCCTTACGGGCTTCTCGTTCCTTCTTGGTCTTTTCGTAAAGGAACTTACCAAAATCCATCACCCGGCAAACCGGGGGAGTAGCCGCGGGGGCTACCTCAACCAGGTCCAGTTCAGCTTCGCGCGCCATGCGCATGGCGATCTCAATGGACACCACGCCTACATTCTCACCTTTGGCGCCGATCAACCGGACTTCTGGGACTCGAATCGTTTCATTTACCCGAAAACTAGTCGCGCTAATTGACTTCTCCTTCTAATGAATCCAGACGACAGCCGCAAGTCGTCCGGCGGCTCACAATTGGTGTTGATGATACCATAGGTCGATGCGATTCGTCAATTAATTTATCCATCAATTCGTCATGCCAAGAATTCAAAGGCTGGCCAGGCTCCGATGGCGGTGATCTATATGAGGCAGGGGGAGACGCCCAGCAGGGGGAGACGCCCCAGCAGGGGGGCCGCCCCGGGGGGGAGACGCCCCAACGGGGCGTCTCTACAGGCCTGCAGCAATGTCTTGTTTGCTGAGGGCGATGAACTCGTCCAACCCCATCGCGCCGGGGTTCTCACCGTTCCGCAGGCGCAAGGCGACCTGGTTGTTTTCCATCTCTTTGTCACCTACTACCAGCATGTAGGGAACTTTCTGCTTCTGGGCATCCCGGATCTTGGCATTCATGCGCTCGGAGCGCTCGTCGACCTCCACCCGTAACCCGGCTGCCTTGAGCTTCTCCCCGACTTCTTTGGCGAATGCCATATGCCGGTCGGCGATGGGAATGACCACAGCCTGGACGGGCGCTAACCAGACCGGGAAGGCGCCGGCGAAATGTTCGATCAGCACCCCCAGGAAGCGCTCTGTCGAACCGGTGACGGCGCGGTGCAGCACCACAGGCACGTGTTCCTGACCATCCTCGCCAATGTAGGTCAATCCCAGGCGAGCAGGCTGGATGAAGTCGACCTGGATCGTCGATAGCTGCCATTCGCGGCCGAGCACGTCGCGCGCCATGAAGTCAGCCTTGGGGCCGTAGAAAGCAGCCTCTCCGGTCTTCTCGAAGTAATCCACGCCGCTGGCATCCAGGGCGGCGCGTAACGCAGCTTCTGCTCGAGTCCACTTCTCATCATCCTGCACATACTTGCCGCCTTCGCCACGCAGCGAGAGCTGCACTTTATAGTCGGTGAAGCGGTAACGCGCCAGCACCTCCTGAATGACGGCCAGGGAGCGGGCGAACTCCTCCTGGATCTGCTCCGGCGTACAAAAATCGTGGCAGTCATCCTGCGTCAGCGAACGCACACGCGTCAAGCCGGTCAGCTCGCCCGTCTTCTCATAGCGGTAAAGGGTTGCGAACTCGGAGAAACGCAAAGGCAGATCTCGGTAAGAGTGCAACCCCATCTCTTTGTAGAGGGTCATGTGGCTCGGGCAGTTCATCGGCTTCAAGCGGAAAGTGATGTTCTCATCCACCATGGGGGGGAACATGACATCTTTGTAATTGTCGTAGTGGCCTGAGCGCTTGTACAGGTCTTCCTTCACCAGGTGACCGGTCCAGACGTGCTGGAAGCCATAGCGCGTTTGCACGTCACGCACGTACTGCTCCATCAGGTGGCGCACCATCTCGCCTTTGGGCGTGAAGAGCGGCAACCCGGGACCGACATCTTCCGAGAAATAAAAGAGACCCAACTCCTTTCCCAACTTGCGGTGATCACGCTTGCGGGCTTCTTCAAGTTTCCACAGATACTCTTCCAGTTCCTTGGGCGTGCGCCAGGCCGTGCCGTAGATGCGTTGCAGCATGGGGCGTTTCTCGTCGCCGCGCCAGTAGGCTCCGGCAACCGTCATTAATTTGATCGCCGAAGGATTGATCTGCCCGGTGTTTTCCACGTGGGGACCGCGGCATAGGTCAACGAATGAGTCATGCTGGTAGGTAGAGATGACCGGTTTCTCACTCAGAGGATTGCCGTGTTCGTCCATCCCGCCGTGCTCCAGCCCTTCGATCAGCTCGATTTTATAAGGTTGATCCGAAAAGATTGCGCGGGCTTGATCCGCAGTGACTTCTTTGCGGACGAAGGAATACCGACCGGCGATGATCTGGCGCATGCGCTTCTCGATTCCAGATAAATCTTCCGGGGTTAACGAGCGGGGCAGGTCAAAATCGTAATAAAAACCGTCCTCGATCGCCGGGCCTATTGCAACCTTGCCCCCCGGGAATTGTTCGAGCACCGCCTGGGCCATGATGTGGGCGGCGGAATGGCGGATACGGTAAAGCTGTGAATCCTCGTAGCGTTCTTGTTTTTTCTCAGCCATCTTAATCCTCCTACTTGATTGAACGAAATCCACTGCATCCCACGCAGGGGTGCAGCGAGTTTAAACAAAAAACTCGCCCACAACTGGGGCGAGAGTTGATCTCACGCGGTTCCACCCAGATTGACCCGATACGGGCCATCTCCTGGGGCCTGTAACGGGGCCGGCCGTTTCCTCTACTGCGGCATGGCGACCGTTTCAAGGTTCCGCTCGCGGGTGGTTTTTGCCAGTTCAACGCCGGAGGGGATTCTCAGTCTGCGATTCCCTCTCCCTGTCGGTGTGGAAGCCGGTTACTCGTCCCGGTCATAGCGTTTTGTTGTGGTGGGCGGAATAGGACTCGAACCTACGACCTTTGCTATGTCAAAGCAATGCTCTAACCAACTGAGCTACCCGCCCGGGTGAAAAGTATTATACCCATACCCGGCAAGATTGGCAATACCTCAAGGGGAAATCGAATTTGAGCTTATACGCAATGAGGCTCTGGCTAGGCTTCAGAGGGGAGGTTTTTTATCTCCGCGGTACCGAAGATGCTACCACGATAAGCCACTGCAGCGATGTAGATCAAAATCAGGAAACTGGCAAAGACGGTCGCTCTCAACTGCCAGGATTCCGCTCCGACAAGGTCATAGAGGATAGGAAAAGCCAGGTAATTCATCACCCCATAGATAACAATGCAGGCGATGTGGCGTGAATTCCGGGCAGTCAAGATCAGCAATGGTAGCATCCACAACATCCACTGCGGCGACCAGATGCGAGAAAATAAGGTGAAGACCGAAATAACCAGGATGGACCAATAGACTAATTTGTCAAATGTGTTAATCCTGGCAAAAATAGCCAGAGGCGCCGGGAAAACCGAAAGGACCAGGAAACCATTGGTAAGCAACCTCAAATTGAAACCGCTGCCAAACCATCCACGGAAAATACTGTGAATCAAAGCAGGCAGTGTGGCATACTCGATTCCCCGCGAAGCATGAAACGCATACGGTTGCAGCACCCCCTGCAGCCCGGAGGTCAGATAGGTGGGGACAACCATGATGATGCAGGTCAAGCCAAAGGCAAGCGACATTTTCCAGTCTAGCCGGCGCCGGGTATGGAACAGGTACAGATAGTAGGCAGGGAACAGCAATAGCGGATACCACTTCGTGAGGATGGCAATCCCTAAGACGATCCCGGTGAGGATATCCTGATTGCGACGTAACAGAAATAAGCTTAATAAAACCAGGAAGCTGGGGAGGATATCGAACCGGTTGTACGCATAATAGAGGGATGCCGGTAATAATAACAGGTATGCTCGATCTTTGTGCTCCGGGAGCATGCGATAGAGCAAGATGATCGTCCCGCCCAGGAAGGCGAGCATGATCAATGAAAAGATGGAGCTATGCAGCCAGTAACCGAAGGCTTCTATAGTGGGTTGCGAGGCAAACAAATATGGAACACCAAACAGGTAGGTTGCAACTTGCGGATACTCACTGGGTACGTCACGGTACGGGACCAGCCCCCTCAACAGCCACTCGCCGCGCACTGAATAGACAGCCCGATCGTAATCGTCATTGAACAGACGGATGCCGCTCCCTAGATTGGCTCGGAAAATACTGATGAATGCCAGCCAAACGACGAACAGTCCAATCACCAATGAATTGATGCGCTTTTTGTCCATAGGGATGACTAATTATACGCCAACGTGTATCGCAAGGGCATAGGTAAGGAATGGTATAATCGGGTGGAAAATTGGTTGATCCAATTTGGCGAAGGAAAGCACCGTGGCCCGCAGACGTACCGCCGAAGACCTCTCCGTGGATGAGTTGCGCAAGCTGCTCATTGAAAAGAAGCGGCTGGAACGCCAGGGCCGGTTAGATACCTTCCGGAAAACCGGCCGGTTGGTGGCTGCTTCAACCAACGCTGGGCAGGATATAGGGCCAGCGCTCCACTCGAGTGCGCGTGCGGCTGATACACCCGAGGAGCAGCGGCGAATCAAGCTCAGGCGGTTCTTTGATCGCTTCCTGTTCGTGGTAGAAGTGGGTGCAGTGCTCGGTTTGCTTTTCGTGCTCTTCAATGGGATCAACCTGATCGGTGACCTGAACCGGGAAGTTGCAGCGGCGCTGAAACAACCCAGCCCATCGCCTACACCGATCATCCTGGCGGTGGTATTACCTTCAGGCCACACACCGCCTGGCGCTCCCGGTGGTGTGCGTCCGAATGACGCCGAAATCCCGGAGCACCTCCGCCCGGTGATGCAAAGCCTGGCTGCAGTACCGCAGTCTACTCCCGGGCTCGTCCAGGCAGTGCGCATAAAGATACCGGCGATTGAGGTGGATGCGCCTGTTGTTCAAGGAGATGGCTGGGACCAATTGAAAAAAGGGGTCGGGCAGCATGCCGGCACCGCCGACCCAGGACAGAAGGGCAACATGGTGCTTTCTGCCCATAACGACGTTTTTGGGGAGATTTTTCGAAATCTGGATCAGCTCAAGGAAGGGGATATGATCATCATCTCCACCAACCAACGCCAGTACGTTTATCTCGTCACAACCTCCGCTATCGTTCCACCTAGCCAGGTAGACGTGATGAATGCTACCGAAACTGCGAATGTCACGCTGATCTCGTGTTATCCTTATCTTATCGACAACCAGCGGATTGTGATCACTGCAGAACTTCAGAATAACTCATGACCTTGTTAGAAGGAGACTGTTTATGGCAAAGAAACAAAAACGTCAGGTAGCCGCAGCTCCGCGAACCGATGTGGCGCCCAAGGGACCAACCTATGCTCCAACCTCATCGCTTCGCCGTGTGACGGCGACTGCGGAGTTCAAACCCGATTACACGCGGGTGGTACACGATTTGAAGCGTATCGCCATGCTGGCCGGTTCATTTTTCGTCATCCTGATCGTCTTGTCTTTCTTCTTGAGGTAAACCCCGAAATGAGCCCGTTCGCCAGGGATGTTGAAATGGGGTAATCTGTATCCCGATTGAACGGCATATTTCGTTTCCAACCTTTCTCGGATGATTGAAAAGGAGAATGATTATGTCACCGATGTTCGTTCCAGGTCCAGTGGATGTCGATTCGAAAGTGCTCCAGGCGCAGGCTCGCCCAATGATCCCGCACCGTAGCAAGGATTTCGAAGCCCTTTTCCGCCAGACTGAGGAAAAGTTAAAGCAAGTGTTCTTTACTCAAACCCGGGTCTTCCAGGCGACGGCTTCAGGATCGGGGATGCAAGAAGCTGGCATCCGGAATTTCGTCCAGGAGAGCGTGCTGGCTTGCGTCAATGGCGCATTTGCCGAACGGTGGTACAACGTTGCGGTTAGCAATGGAAAGCAGGCAGATAGGCTCGAAGTTGCCTGGGGCCAGACGATTGAACCGGGCATGCTCGCAGATGCATTGAAGAGGAAGCACTACGAAGCCGTCACGATTGTCCATAATGAAACCTCCACCGGGGCGGAGAACCCCATCCAGGCGCTGGCAGCTACCGTTCACGAGGTCAGTCCGGACACTCTCATTTTGGTGGACGCGGTCTCGTCGCTAGGCGGCGCGAAGATCGAGATGGATGCCTGGGGGATTGATTTCTTGTTGACATCCTCCCAGAAATGCCTGGCGCTGCCACCTGGGATGTCGTTTGCCGGCGTAAACGAACGCGCGATGAAAAAGGCGGAGACTGTTACAAACCGGGGCTGGTATTTTGATTTGCTGTTGATGGAGAAACATCGCCTGAAGGACTCAACCCCGATGACTCCCGCTATGGCCTTGATCTATGCTCTGGACGTACAGCTTGATCGCATGTTAGCGGAGGGGATGGAGAACCGTTTTGCACGCCATTCCGCGATGGCCAAGCGCACCCAGGATTGGTCGATCGCCCATGGAATGCAGCCACTGGCGCCGGAAGGTCGCCGTTCGATGACCGTTTCCACAATCAACAACACGATTGGCATGGATATTCCAGCGCTGAATAAGTTCTTACTGACGAAGGGTATCCGCATCGCCAACGGCTACGGCGCTTTGAAGGACAAAACTTTCCGGATCGCCCACATGGGAAATATCCAGATGTCGGACGTCGACCAGTTGCTGGCTTTAATGGAAGAGTTCATTGGCCAGATGGAACCGGTAAAATAAGTTACGAAATCACCCTCTCCACTTTCATATACGGTGGAGAGGTTTTAGGACGTCTGCCGGATGGTCGGGCGGTGTTCGTTCCGTTTGCCATTGCGGGTGAGCGCGTACGCATCCGGGTGACTGAGGAGCGGCGCGGTTTTGTGCGCGGGGAATTGGTTGAGGTGCTGGAAGCGTCACCTCAGCGCACTCAACCGCGCTGCATCCATTTCGGGGTTTGTGGGGGCTGCCATTACCAACACATGCAGTATGCTCAACAATTACGCGCAAAGCAGACGATCTTGCGTGACCAACTGGAGCGTCTTGGCGGCATAACGAACCCGCCGGTGACGGAGATCGTTCCTTCGCCACAAGAATGGAATTACCGGAATACTGTTCAATTCCACCTGACCCCCCAGGGAGGAAAGTTGGGATACCAGGCAGCCGGATCGCACACTGTCATTGCCATCCACGAATGCCACCTGCCGGAAGCTGGGCTGAATTCGATCTGGCCGCTGATCGATTCTGACCAGATCCCAGGGGTAGAACGGGTGGGTTTACGCCAGGGTGACGCCGAAGAGGTAATGCTGACCTTTGAGAGCAGTGACCCGCAGCCGCCAGAATTCTCCGTCGATTTCCCTATCTCGGCCGTTCACATTAGCCCTCAAGGAGCGATTGTGATGGCCGGAGAGGATGCGTTGACCATTTCTGTGTTGGGGCGTGCTTTCCGCGTGTCTGCTCCGTCATTTTTCCAGGTCAATACCCGGCAGGCAGAGAATATGGTCCGGCACCTGTTAACCCACCTGCCACTGCGGGTGGATTCCACCGTGTTCGACATTTATTGCGGCGTGGGCTTGTTCAGCGCATTTCTGGCTCCACGCGTCGGTCGGGTAGTTGGGATCGAGATCGGGGAAGCGGCCTGCGCCGACTATGCCGCCAACCTGGACGAATTCGAGAACGTTATCCTGTACCAGGGTCCGGCTGAGGTAATCCTGCCTGAGCTGCACGATCATGCGCATGTCGTGATCGTGGACCCGCCCAGGGCAGGCCTGGAGCGAAACGTCCTGGATGCGCTGGTCAGATGCCAACCGGGAGTGCTCGCCTATATCTCGTGTGATCCATCTACCCTGGCGCGCGACGCCAAACGCCTGATTGCCGGCGGATACCATCTCGTAGAATCCACAGCTTTCGATCTCTTTCCGCAGACTTTTCATATCGAAAGCATCAATATTTTCACCCGGTAACTCCTCTACCTTTGCACAGTTATTGCAACCCTCCAATTGGGCGTAGATGTACAAGTGGGAACTATTCCACGAGTCTACCGTCTTCAGACCAGAAGTTGTCAATCTGACCCTTAGTCGCCCTAACGCCCGGTTCTGTTCGACAGAAATACCCATGCTCATTCTACCTTTAGTAAGCGAGTACTCAGGAGGAGACCATGACCCAAAGAAGAATTATCACCCCGTTGGTGCTATTTGCAGCCGGGGTAGTTTTGGTGGGATGTAACCTACCGATAAACCCGGCTTCCACGAAGGTCATATTTCCAACGGCTAACCAAACCATGACGGCAATTTTCAAACCACCAGTGGTCATACTTCCCACAACCACACCGCCGGGTGAACAAACCCCCACCGAATTCCCGACCACCACAAGCATTCCTACCCGGATGCCTACCGAAGTGGCGCCGACGCAAACGGCGGTTATCCCTTCGCCTTCGCCGGCGTCCACCAACACCCCCGCTTCAGCCGCGCGGCCTTCCTGGACCGCCTCCTATCTTTCGACAGTCCCAACCATCGATGGCCCATGGGATGATTGGAAGACCACCCAATTTCCGATCAAAAACGTAGTGTGGGGTCCGAAGAATTGGACTGGAAAAGCCGACCTGGAAGGAGCATTCCGCATTGGCTGGGACACCAACAACCTGTACCTGGCCGTGAAAGTAACGGACGATCACTATGTCCAGAATGCTAAAGGTGCAGATTTGTTTAAAGGAGATAGCCTGGAACTGCTGGTAGATGCCAATCTGAACGGTGATATAGCCACCCAGGCGCTCAGTGCGGATGATTATCAGGTGGGAATTTCCGCCGGGAATCCCGCTCCCGGTGAGAACATGGAAGCCTATCGCTGGTTCCCCAGCTCCAAGGCGGGCTCGCTAACCAACGTCAAAATCGGAGCGATCTCGATGAGTGATGGTTACCGGGTCGAAGCAGCCATCCCCTGGACGGACCTGGGGGTTACCCCGGCCGATGGCCAACAGATTGGGTTTGCCTTATCGATCTCGGATAACGACAATACCAGCGCGAACGCTCAAGAGAGCATGGTATCCTCGGTCACCTCACGCGTTCTGACCGACCCGACCAGTTGGGGTATCCTCGTTCTGAAAAAATAAATAGGTGTAATCCGACTAAAACAAGACAGATGCTAGCTCGCTGCGATATTGGCGCGCCAAGGGGTCTTGCGCACCGAGCAGCTCAAGCAGCGCCAGGAACACCATGCGGGCTTGCCCGTTCCGGTAGCGCTTCTCCTGCTTTAAAATATCCAGAAGACCGTCCAAGGCTGATGGGATGTTCCCGCGGGAAGCCAGGCGCAAACTATTGAAGTAAGCTGGCGCCAGCGGGTCCATCTCCGTGGAGGGTTGGCTCTCCAACCAGGCATATGCATCAGCCAGGGGAAGCAAGCTCTCTGCCGTTGTGTACTCGTGGCTTGCCGGGAAATTCCGCAGAATCCGCCGGGCTTCCTCGTAACGTCCCTGCGCCAGTAGAGCCTTGGCGAGACCCAAGAGAGCGATAGCATTGTCAGACGCCTCTTCTAGCACCTGGCGGTAAATCTTCTCTGCAGAAGACCATTGGTGTTGCTGTAATAGGCTGCCAGCTTTCTCTAGAGTCAGGTCGCTCTCGCTCGGAGCTAACTTCTTGATGAATTCGCGCACGCGCGGTTCGGGCAGTGCACCGCTGAATTCGGCGACTACTTGCCGGTTCGTGAAAGCCTTGACCGTAGGGATGCTCCGCACACCATAATGTAAAGCCAGATTCGGATTGGCGTCTACATCGACCCGAGCGAGGCGGAAAGAGCCGCGGCCTTCCTCGGCTAAGCGCTCTAGCAGTGGGCCAAGCACCTTGCACGGTACGCACCAGGTTGCCCAGAAATCGACCACGACCGGCCTGTTTTGCGAGTAATTGAGAACTTCAAATTCAAAATCAGTTTCGCTGACATCGATAATATTGTTGGGGGGCATACGCATCCTCTACTCTTCGCCTTCTTGGGGCGGCGCGCTGGGTTGGATGACCCGGACGACCTCTCCGTGCAAGTTGATCACCACCCGGAAGCCCATCATCCCCATATACGCCCGGCCTTCTTCCGGGATTCCAGTCTCAAACAGAGAATTGAACTGCTGATCGATTTGCTTGAGTTGTTTTTCGATCATCGCCCGAGTGAAAATATCATCCTGGCCAAGCATTTTTGCGGTTTGCTCGCTGATCAGGTCTTCGTTGCCTTCGATCTGAGCGCGCATCGTATCCAACACCTGACGATCCACCTGCTCGGCGGGAATATGACGGTAAAAACCGGCGTCATTTACAACGTAGGTTGGTTCTTCTCCGACATATTCGGTTGCTACCGGTTTTTCATTCTCATCAACGACCAGACCGGCAAATAAGGCTTTACGGGGCATTTCACCTCAAATCATTGATTAATAGGTCCAGCTTTCATTCTCTTTATGATAATTCACACCCGCC
This sequence comes from Anaerolineaceae bacterium, assembly GCA_028714615.1. The sequence goes on from JAQTMA010000036.1 coordinate 14,194, forward strand.
GGAAAATCAAATCACTTCCAGGGGAGTCCCGGTGTTCTCGAACACGGATTGTTCATTAGCGGGGACGAGTGGGGAAGTCCACCGGTAGATCCAGCGGGCGGCAGAAGGGGAGAGGTTGATACACCCATGGCTGCGTCGCTTCCCAAAGTCATTGTGCCAATACGTTCCATGGAATGAAATCCCATCTTCGGTAAAGTAGCAGATCCAGGGCACTCCAGGAAGGTCATAGGAATTTGGGGCGGCTCGGTCTCCCGCGGCCATATGCCGGGATGGTCGTTTGCGATTAATGATGTAGCGTCCCGGTTCGGTGGAGTAATTGCCCGAAGCGAATCGAGCTCCGGTGGCGGCGCGGGCCATGAAGACCGGGCGATTGTCCTCGTAGGCTACCACAGCCTGGCGGTCCAGACGCACCTCGATGCGCTTCTTTTCTGCCGGGACTTCAGGCGATAACGGGGTGAGTTCTTGGGGTGAAATGAGGTGGATGTGCGTGGCCAGGACATAATAACTTGATTTCAGTTTGTCATCCAGCAAGCCATACCAAATGTTTTGATCACCGTCGATTTGCCTGGAGGTGACCCAATGGGTAGTGGCGTAATAAAGCCGGTATACGACTGGGTTTCCTGGGGAAGGACCTTCACGGGCTTCGGTATAAGGCACGGTGACCTCACCCAATTGACCTTCTGCCGGAAGAACCGTTACCGGTGGATTCAGGTCGATGCGAACGGGTTGCACGCTCCCAGAGTGTACGAAGCCATCCTCTCCCAAGCGGTACCATACCCGGTTATACGGGGGATCATTATCGCCGATGGTGACCTGGTTCAATGGGACCACCAGGTCCTTCCATAGATACTTTACAACTTTATTGGAGCGAGAGGGACTGGGATACACCGGGACGGTTGATTCAAGCATACGCCCAAGCTGTCCAGATAGGGCTTCGCTTTGGGCGGAGGCAATGCCGGTGGAGAAGGGTAGAATTAACCCCGCCAGTCCGAGACTTCCGATTTTGAGGAAATCTCGCCGAGAGAGAGATGCGGGGCGGGTGAGCAAGCCCATTGAATTAGTTGTGGATGTTAACCAGGGTGCCGATTTCAGCCCAACTGTAGATCCAGGCGGCGTCTTCCGTGCGCAGATTAACGCAGCCATGACTCATCGGCGTCCCGAAGTTGTGGTGCCAATAGGTGCCATGCAAGCCGTAGCCATCGTAGAAATACATGACATACGGAACATTGGGCAAATCATAACCAGGTCCAACCATTCTGGCAGAAGCATACTTGACGTATATGTGGAATTCTCCGGTGACGGTAGGATGCGCCCAGGTGCCGGTAGAAACCAGAAAAGATCCAACCAATTGGTTGCCTTCATAGGCATACACCATCTGCTGAGAAAGGTCTACGTCGACCCAGCGGGTGCTCTCCGTCACCTCCGTTGGAATTACGACCCCTTCAGGGCTGGGCAGCGATTGGGTTGGAGGCGGGGGCAGGGTCGCAGTGGGTGCAGGGGTGTTGGTGGCAGTAGGAGTTGGGGTAAAAGTCGCAGTTGAGGTCGCGGTGGGCGTATTGGTTGGGGTAGCGGTTGGGGTGAAGGTTGCAGTCGGAGTAAACGTGGCTGTGGCGGTGGGGGTGATGGATGGCTTGGAAAGGGGGGCGACCGCTTTGGCGACGGCAGGCTGCGGCGCGATGAAGCGCAAGAAACCTGGCGCACCACCCCAGGCAACCAGACCTGCAGAAATGACGAGCACCAACGCCAGGAGCGGAAAGATATTGGTCCGGCGCGATGCCAGGTCATCTTCTGGAATCAATTTGAGGGTGGGTGGGATGCGGTGCGGTCGGGTGATCGGAGCGGAGTCTGTTTGTTGAAGTGGGGTGTCAAAGGTTATCGGCTCAGCCGCTGAGAGAACGCCTTCGGGTTCGGATGGAAACGCGGGTTCCTCGGATAGGAGGGGCGAGGCGCCGGGCTGTGCTGGAACCTCCGCCGGCGGTTCCGGTTGAGCCTGTGGTTCGGTGGGCGCCGGGTGAGAGGCAGGCTCAGCAGGGGTGGGGCCGGGCGAATCTGCCGCAACCAGGTCGGGAGCAGGGGGTGGGGTTTCGTGGTGGACAGAGCGGAAGCGTTGTGCTGCCCAATGCATTCCCTGGCGCGCTCGTTCGCTGTGTGGATTGATCTCCAGTGCGTGACGTAGATATACCAGGCTATCCTGGGGATCGGCCACCGCGGCTAGCACCAGCCAGGGATCTTCCAGGTTGGGAGCCAGGGTGGTTGCTTCTTGGGCCAGGCGGCGAGCCTCCCCACGCTCTCCCCGGCGTAGGGCTTGCATGGCTTCTTGAACAGCAGCGAAGGCGACGGAATGCGGGTCAGGGCTCATGGTTGTCCGGGGGTAGGGGTGGCAGCGACTTCTTCGTTGTGGATGAAGCACAAGAGGCCAGCGCTGATGCCATGAGCAACCACATCGGGGTGTTCAGTCAGGATTTGCCGGTCGAGATTCAGGAACCCGGTTTCAATCACCGCGGCCGTTGTTTTACTATTAATTTCGTTGAATGCATGGTAATTGGTCATGTCCGGGGTGATACTATTGTAATGGTAGCGCATCCCGGTGATATTTTTGTAGCGATCGACCAGGCAATCCGTCAGTTTTTGGGCTTTCTCCGGGTAAGCACTGGAGAGCGCCGACGCCACCTTAAAGCCGGTAGCCTGGTCATTGATGTAATTGCAGGAATCATTGTGGATGGAGAGGAGCACCAACCCTTGATACTGCACCAGGCGCTTGTCGAACTCTTCCAGCAAATCCACCTTGAAGCCTTCGTTGACCAGGTTCTGTTTGACCAGCGTGGCGATTCGCAGGTTTACATCCGCCTCCGTCAACCCGTCTGCGCAAACCGCCCCGGAGTCATTGCCCCAATGCCCGGCCACGATCCCTATGATCGGCTCTGGCAATGCCGTTGGCGTTCCAAGGCCGGGTTGTACCGTCTGATTGGGTAACAAGGCAATCGCCATCTTCTCGGTCAGGTTGGCTGAGAAGAGGTTGGCGGGGGTCCACAAGGTGAACAGGGTGGCAACCAGGATGGCAACACCGAGCACCGTTTGCAGCGCGCGCCAGCCTGAAAAGTGTGACTGAGCGGCAGCAGGTGGGTTTGGCTCGGCAGGAGGATTGGGGGGAGCAGCGGGCTCGGCAGGAGTGTCCATAGTGACTATGATAGTACCTTAATTCTGGAGAAAAGGGCAAGGGTTTGCCCGTGCGATGGTCTTGACGCTTTCCCCTGCTGCAGGTATAAAGAGAGGAAATCAAGCCGTATATCGACCGGGATAAAGGCAAATCGTCTGGTCATGGAATCTCAACTCTATCCATTCGCCGATCCAGAATCCATGCGCCTGGCCATGCGCCATTGGGTGGCAGGGGTAACGATCGTTACCAGCGTCAGCCAGGGCATCCAGCATGGGATGACGGTCAGCTCATTTACATCCATCTCGCTCATCCCGCCCATGATCCTGGTATCGCTGGAGCGCGCAACGCGCACCTATGCGTTGGTAGCACAATCCGGTGTTTTTGGAGTGAGCATCCTGCGCCTCGAACAGGAACAGTTGTCTGAGCGTTTTGCCGGGCGGATCGGATCCGAAGATGACCGTTTTAATGGAGTCGATACCTTCTCTCTGGTCTCTCCCGTACCCCTGATCCAGGGGGCATTGGCTGTGTTTGATTGTCGGGTTGCGAATTCGTTTCCAGCCGGTACGTCCACTGTTTTCCTGGCTGAGGTGATCGCCGCAGCCAGCACTGAAGGCGGCGATCCGCTGGTCTATACCAATCGTTCCTACCACCGGTTAGCACAATGAATCCACAACCTTTATCCACGGCCGATCGAGATTGTTTGTTGCAACTAGCGCGCCAGACGCTCGCTTTTGGAGTAGACGGTAAGCCAGCGCCAGCAATCAATCTGGAGGAGTTTCCTCCGCATTTGCGAGAACCGGGGGCTACTTTCGTCACGCTGACCGAAGACGGTGAATTGCGCGGGTGCGTAGGCGCCCTGGAAGCTTATCAGAGCCTGGTGGAAGATGTCGTCGAACACGCCGCGGCAGCCGCCTTCCACGATTACCGCTTTCCACCCTTGCAGGAATGCGAACTCCCTTTGATTCACATCGAGATCTCGGTCCTGTCCCCACCGGTTCTCCTGGAATACACTACTCCGGATGATTTAATGGAGAAGCTGCGTCCAGGGGTGGATGGAGTACTTCTCCTTGACGGCTTCCGCCGGTCTACGTTTTTACCGCAGGTTTGGCAAATGCTTCCCACTCCGGACCGGTTTATGGAGCACCTCTGTCTGAAAATGGACGCTCCAGGTGATTTGTGGCGGCGCAAGCACCTCACGGTGTACCTATACCAGGTTGAATCATTCGAAGAAGAGATAACCAACCCTTCCTGATCTATACGCGTGTGAAGTGCTCAACCGGTAGCACGAAGATGGTTGCACGGTGAGCTCCCGGCTCCGAGGGCGGAGCCAGGTTATCGCGGATCAGGTTCATCCCCTGCTCTACCTGTGCATCCTCTACGCCGATGAGCAAGGTGGTCGAACCGCGCCGCAAGAATCCCCCGGTAGATGCGACCAGGGTGACCCTGAAACCTTGAGCAGTGAGGGCGCGTGAAACCGGATCGTTATCGTTATCTCGGACAATGGCTATGATCAGTTTCATGGCTAGATTTCCTCGTAATGTTCGACATCCAGGGCAAAAATGGTAGCGCCGCCAATGGTGATTGGGGTCGGGGCTGGCAAGGGCAAGGGTGCGCTCTCGAGGGGTACGGCGATATATTCCACCCGCTGGCGGCAATTCTTTTGGAGCGCTTCCATCGCTGCAGCCTCCTTTCCCTGGGGGAGGCCGATCAACAGGGAAACGTTCCTTCGCCCCAAGAATCCCCCCACGCTGGGTAGACGGGTAACCGTCAGTTGGAGTTCTTGAAGCGCCTGCGTTGCCAAATCGGCATCCTGTGACTGTACCACTGCAATCAGCATGAGCGATCGGGTGGTTGCATCGGGATTGGCCATACGCCTCCTTATCGGTTCGGGTGAAAACCGCGCTCCTGGGTTACCAGGAAGGATCCAGATCCGGTTACTGTAGTAGTCTGCCCATTTGGAAAAGTGATATCGGTCTGGTCGGGATTTTGTATCACTTTGAGTCCTCGATATTTTACAACAAATGGCCAGGGAGCGGGGCCGTTTCCGGTGATGATCATTTTCCAGGGAGTTCGCAGGTCGATCCCCCTGATCTTTAGCAGGAGATCGAGGGGAATCAGGCCACCCAGATGATCGTGTTCCCCGGAAGGCTGCCCGCTGCCGCCCATGTGTTGGCGAAAGAATGCCCCAGACTTGTCCAACGAGATCGCCGCGCTCTTTACGAGGGCGGAGAAAAGATCGACTGCCTCTTGCCGATATTGGTATTCAAGCAATCCTTCCAACACCAGGCAGTTCCACGGAATCAGCACATGAGATTGGGGATCATCCGGCAGGCAAGTCAGCCCGTACGGTTGGGCGTAGTGTTTCATCAAGCGCGCTACCATCAGGCCAGCCTGTTCGGGGGTGGGAATTCCTGCCCAGAGAGGGAAAAACAGAGACAGATCCTGTCCATCCAGGGGTGGGGTAGAAATGCTCATTTCTTCCATGAACAGCCCCGTTACTTCCACCCGGTCGATCGCCGAGAAAACCGCCTGAGAGCTAGCCCAACCTACTTCCTGTGACCATTGCCAACTCCGGGGCAGAAGGCTCTCTTCGATGGGGCCCTCTTGATTCCGGCCAAAAACACGCACATGGATGGATTGCCCGGAAGCAGGCGCCGTTTCTACCCGGAAGATCAACCGCTGACTGGTGGCCAACTCGCGATCCAGAAGGATGACGCCATGCACCGCACCCTGATAGATGCACTCCCCAGGCGAGCCGGTGTGTGTATCGCGGTCCCGGTAGCGGTAGGAACTCGTTGTCGCATCCCAGGTAGATTGGACTGCATCACGTATCTTTCCAGCCTGGGCATCCAATGATGGAATATCATTTTCACGACCCAGACAGCGGGCAATTTGCATCATCGAGCGGAACTCGCGAAACAGGCAGGCGCCCAGCGCCGGCGATTCGACTGCGCTTATTTCCGCTCCCTGCCCGGACGGATGCCACCGGTCGAACAACGGAATATCTTCCAACGCAGCCTGGTAGGGGTGATCCCATTCTGGATAACCATCCGCGTCCCGGTCATGTTCTCGGCTGAACCAGGCGGCCAGGTATCGCTGGAGCGCTGGATACGTTTCTCGCAAAAGATTTGGGTTTTCTCCCTCGAGTGAAGCTCGCCAGGCCAGTGTCGCCAGGATGGGTTGGGCATGCAACCAGCCGCGTTGACCGGCAAGACCGACCTTCCAATCGGTTTGTCCCGACAGGTCTTGCCCGGTGAGTTGGTTACGAACAAAACCTTCTACCAGTGCGGCCGCACCGGGAAGGTAGATTCTGGAAATCGCCAGACTCTGGAAAGCAGTCTGCCCGCTCCATAGCGGGCCATAATCCATTCCGTCTCCGGACTGCGACCATCCCTGGTCAGGCAGGCGCGCGACCACGAAACTGGCAGCCGGCAATGCCGTGGTAGGGCTCATTAATAGGCGGAAGGCGGCGTCTTGTGATTGTTGGAACACCCGGTCCATTTCTATAGAGCCCGTGTTTACCAATATACGGTCGTGAGTATTTATCATCTCGATGCGCGTCAGTTCTGCCTCCCACGGGCGGGCAGTTGCTTTGCGCACCTCTTCAAAAGACTCGGATTGGGATGGTAACGAAGCCAGCGCCCAGGTGAGCTGCCTGGTTTCGCCCGGCGCCAGATCGGTTTCAATCGCCAGTGAGGGTTGTGATCCATTCCCGGGTTCAGGACCGCCAGTCAAAAAGAGCACCGGGTTAAGCCCTCTGGTTTTCCCAGCGAGCATGCTGGTCACCTGGGATTGAAATGGAGCCATAGGCTCGCCTTCGTCCATGAGCACCAATTGACCGGTCTGCTCGAGGATGATCTTTTGCCGGATTTCCCCGGAATTTGAAATGTGCAGCCGGCCAACCAATAGCCACGATTCCGGAACCCAATACTCAGCAAAAACGTCTATGTCGGGAAATGGAGAGAAGCGTACCGCGCATGCATTGGGATACACCCAGGCCAACTCGGGTCTTTGGGTGAAATCAACCGGATCGCAGACTGCAGCTCCGCCCTGAATGAAGTTAGGATAGATGCGCATGGATCGCACCCGCAGTCCGTAGGTGGTTTGGATTGCCAACGCAGGCGGCTCGCCTCCCCCCAGGTGCAGTTCCCACACCTGGTCGTCGATGTATCGCGTTGTAGACAACCGGGCGTCGGCAGCCAGAAGAATAGAAATCGGACTGTTCGTGCCCGTATTGGTTGGATTCATGGCCGTCTTCTGGTACCAAAGGATTTTGTGCTAGAATGATAGCACAATTGTTAGTGTGACCAAGCCCAATCTACATCTCATAACAACAACGACGGCAATTATCCCGCCGAGTCAACAGGTATGATTCCGAAATGACCGATCCAGATAACAAACCAGTAAACCCCCCGGAGGAGCCCAAACGTAGATTCCACCGGATCATGAATATCGATGGAGCCCAGAATCCACCCGGGCAGGATCTCGGACGGACGCAGCCTGTCAAACCGAAACCGGCCAACCCTCCCCTTGCTGCCCCTGGGGATGAGCGCGACCTTTCCATGACCAATGATTGGCTTGCGCACACTCCTACCGGCGAGGCAAACGATAGCCAGCAGTCACCCTCCACGGATAACGACACCAGCAGCCCTCTGCCTTCACCTCCGATCTCCGACGCCCCAGACCAGGGCAAAACAGGCGAATCCGCGCCAACCGGTGGATATGCTCAGAATGCCGGCCCGAACCAACCCGAAATCCCAACAATTCCTCCTCCGAGCGCTAACCCACCCCAAGCTGCTGATATGCTGCCCACCCGCGCTGCGCCGAATCCGACGCTACCGGCTCGGCGGCAGTCTTCCATAACCCCCAGCAGTAATCGCAACGCCGTACCCCTTCCACGGAAAGTTTCCGAGATTGACCCCTATGCGACCCGCGTGACCTCGTCTGCTTATGGTGCGGTTGTACCGGGAAAGACGAATTCGAAACCAGATCAACGCAACGCGACCTTGCCCCGCAATGGAGCAACCAACTGGCAAAAGGCGGGTGGATGCCTGATGCGCATGGTTGTGGTCATGTTGTTCGTTGGCGTGCTATTAGCGCTGGCGGCGGGCTCGATTGGGGTCTACGAATACTACCGCATCGCAGCCACCTTGCCGGCAATCGGCGACTTGCAGGCCAAGGCTTCCCAGTTCGAGACCACCCGCATCCTGGACCGTAACGGCAACCTGCTCTATGAAATTCTAGATCCTAATGCCGGGCGACGCACCTATGTGACCCTGGACAAGATCTCACCATACTTGATTGCCGCAACCATTGCCACCGAAGACAAGGATTACTACACTCACCCCGGGTTTGACCCGGTTGCAATCATGCGCGCTTTAGTACAAAACTACACCTCAGGAGGTCAGGGAGGAGGCGCTTCGACGATAACCCAACAGTTGGCGCGTGCGTTACTTCTCTCTCCAGAGGAGCGTTCTCAGCGTACCGCGCAACGCAAAGCCCGCGAGATCGTTTTGGCCGCAGAGATTACCCGGCGCTATACGAAAGAGCAAGTGCTCGAGCTTTATTTAAACGAGAATTACTATGGCAACCTCTCTTACGGGATCGAGGCAGCCTCAGAAACCTACTTCAATACCACATCTGATAAACTGACCCTGGCCCAATCAGCCTTCCTGGCCGGCCTTCCTCAAGCGCCATCGGTTTATGATGTCTACAACAATAAAGCCGATACCATCCAGCGCTTTCACCAGGTCTTGGTATTAATGTACCAGGATAGCCAGGAGAAGAATTGCATCGAGGTCAGCACCAGCCGCCAACCGGTTTGTGTCGACCAGACGGCGGTTGCAGATGCGGCTGGCCAGATCGATGCATACCAATTCAAACCCCCGACCGGCTCGATGCGCTACCCCCATTGGGTCAATTACGTGCGCTCGTTGCTCGAGCAACAATATGACCCTCAGACGATTTACCGTTCGGGATTTACCGTCTTTACCACCATCGATCCGGGTTTGCAGGACCAGGCCGAGCAGATCCTGCGCAAGCAGATCGACACGTTGGCCGATCGCCACGTTACGGATGGCGCCCTGGTTACCATCCGCCCGCGCACCGGAGAAATCCTGACGATGGTCGGTTCAGCCGATTTCTATAACGACTCGATTGCCGGCCAGGTGAATATGGCCGTGTCGCCTCGCCAGCCGGGCTCAGCGATCAAACCCCTGACCTACGTGGCCGCCTTTGAGAAAGGTTGGAATCCTGCCACCATCATCTGGGACGTCCCGACTGCTTTCCCGCCGTCTGGCGACCCGAACGATCCTCGCCCTCCCTACGAGCCGACCAACTATGACGGTAAGCCGCATGGTCCGGTCACCGTGCGCACGGCTTTATCGAACTCCTACAATATCCCGGCGGTCAAGGCATTGAACTTCATCGGTGTGTATGGTCCCGCCGATCACCCAGACCAGGGCGGCCTGGTGAACATGGCCAAACGCCTCGGGATTACTTCGTTGACGCGCAACGATTATGGCCTGGCGCTGACCCTGGGGGGCGGTGAGGTCAGTTTGCTGGAAATGACCGGGGCGTTCTCGGTGTTCGCCAACGATGGACTGCGGGTGCCACCCGTAGCCATTACAAAGATCGTCGACCATTCAGGCAAAGTGGTGTTCGATTACACTCCCCCCGCGGGCGACCAGGTGATCCGCCAGGAGCACGCATACCTGATCAGCTCGATTCTCTCCGATAATAATGCCCGCGCTCCCATGTTTGGCACGAATTCAGTCCTAAATCTTCCTTTCCAGGTGGCAGCCAAGACCGGCACGACCAATGACTTCCGCGATAACTGGACCGTCGGATACACTCCGGACGTAGCGGTTGGTGTATGGGTGGGCAATGCGGATTACACGCCTATGCAAAACACGACCGGCCTGACGGGTGCTGCTCCCATCTGGGCCCAGTTTATGCAGGTGGCCGAGCAGGCCGTGACCGGCGGAAAACCATCTGGCTTTGTCAGGCCCGGCGGCATTGTGGAGAAAGTGGTTTGTACGATTTCTGGGACCGAACCGTCCGATAAGTGCCCGGAACAGCGCAGTGAAGTCTTTGCCTCCGACCAGTTACCCCCGCCTAAAGAAGAAGACCTCTGGAAGAAGGTCAGTATCGACACCTGGACGGGATTTGCCGCATCTCCGGACTGCGCCGACAGTATCGAGGATCAGCTCGCTCTCAACGTAAAAGACCAGACCGCTGTCCATTGGATCAAGGACACCAAAGAAGGCAGAGCCTGGGCAGAAAGTCTTGGCTTTCGGGATCCGATTTACTTTGTCCCTGAGCGTATTTGCAAGGCGGATGATCCCCACCCAAACCTGGCTTTCTCGGGGTTGAGCGATGGGCAGACCATCACCACCAGCCCATTGGACATTTTTGGTGTGGCAGATGCACCCGATTTTGGTGATTTCTTGCTCCAATGGGGTCAGGGTGATGATCCAACCTCCTGGAATGCATTGATTGATCGCAGCAATGTACCGGTGAAGCAGGTCGACAAAATGTATTCTTGGGATATGAAAGACGTTCCCCCGGGGCGGCTTACCTTGCGGCTGTTTATCGACAGCTCGAAGGGAGCCTATGCGTATAAGAAGATCCGTTTGAACATCCAGGTGCCGACGCCAACAGCTACATCGACCAGCACGGCGACTCCTACGAGCACATCGACGCCTACCTCGACGCATACAGTCACCCCCCCGCCCACATCGACGCCGACGCTCACCCCGGAGCCCAGCAACACCCCGGTACCTCCCACACCCACGGCCAGCCCGACAACGCTCATCGAGCCGACCGCCACCACCGTACCAACCTGATCCGTAGAGACGCCCCGCTGGGGCGTCTCCCCCATGGGGCGGTATTTCATCTCCATGACCGAGACGCCCCAGCGGGGCGTCTCTACGAACAGGCGGTGGAGGCTGCCACCCGAGACGCCCCAGCGGGGCGTCTCTACGAACAGGCGGTGAAGGCTGCCACCCGAGACGCCCCAGCGGGGCGTCTCTACCGGGATGAATTCCAAAAGCGCCAGGAGAATCATGGACAAATACCAGGGCAAATACCGGATTGCTACTGTTCGTCACCCTGATTGGGACTACAGCTTCCCCGGCTGGTACTTCATCACCCTCTGTACTCAGCATCATACCAACTGGTTCGGAGATATTCAATCGGGCCGTATACAAACGAGCCCGGCCGGTGAAATCGTGGCCGAAGAATGGCAAAAATCCGGGGAACTGCGCAAAACGATCCGCCTGGACGCATGGGTTCTGATGCCAAACCACTTGCATGGAATCATCGAGATCTGTGATCGACTTGCAGACGCATCCATAGCGGACGCTGGAACGATATGGAAACCAGGCTGCCTGGGGGCGATCGTGAACCAGATCAAATCGAAATGTAGCAAACGAATTCGCGCCGCTGGTTATCGAGAGTTCAGATGGCAGGCCAGGTATTACGACCACATCATCCGGAGGGAAAAGGAATTGATGAATATCCGCCAATACATTCTGGATAATCCGCTCAAGTGGGAATTGGATGAATATTACCATCCG
>JAQTMA010000037.1 GCA_028714615.1 Anaerolineaceae bacterium
GGGTGTTGATGGCTTCGGTGACGGATTCGGTGGTCTGGCCGAGGTCGACGAGGCGGCGGATGAAGACGCGGAGCATGACGATGTCGTCGGAGAGGGCGGTGTGACCGGAGTCAGCGAGGCCTTCGAGGTCGACGCCCTTGAGCTGCTTGGAATAGAAGCCATGCTTGAGGGCGTTGTTGTTGCCGGGCTGGCCGCCCCGGTTCCGAACAGGCAGCTTGTTGGGGCGAGGTAAGGATAAGGAATCAGTCAAGGTGGCACCTCCTGGGATTGGTGATTGTAGATTGCTGATTGCTGATTGCTGATCCCACAAGGGGACAATGTTGCTGATTGAAAGAGCAGGTTGAGCAAACTCTACATAGAACCAGGAGTATTATAGAACATGTGTTCTGTGTTTGTCAAGGGGGAGAAAGGACTTTTGGACACGGATAAACACGGATTAGTACAGATTTTAAAACTCTTTTAGAAAACGCAATTAATGCTTCGTGGTTTTCCGTAGAAGACGAGCCTTCATTGGGACTCCTCTATCACAGTCATGTCGTTCCCGGGAGAGCACCGGGACAGTGTGCGAGGAGCGTTCTGTGCGACGACCCAGTACCCCCTGGCACAGTCCGCCAGGACGGTGTGCTGTCCTGGGCAGGTGAGCAACCCCCAAGTAACCCTGAGGGGATTCCCCGGACTAGCGGGTACTTGGACTCGGACAACCCTCACCCCAACCCTCTCCCTTACGAGCATAGGGAGAGGGAGTTCTCACCGCTACCGGGATGCTCCGCGATCCCTCACAAGCATAGGGAGAGGGAGCTTCCCGTGGGGTGTTGGGGTTTACTCACCTGCACTGCACAGCACGCAGTGCGGTGCAAGTGTCGTCGCCATGGCTCCTCGCAAAGACATGTGCGGAGAGGGAAAGAACCTTTATTTGCAACGACATGGAGTTCATTGGGAAATGGGTAAGGGTGAGGGGGTTCGGGACTGGGGGGCTATTCCTTGAAGATCTTCCAGAGGTAGGCGGGGCGGTAGGCGGACAGGAGGCGGAAGGGGCGGATGAGGTAGTAGAGGGGGGAGAGGGCGCTGGGGAGGCGCAGCAGCTCCCAGTCGGCCTGGCGAGGGGTAAAGATGCGGTCGAGGAAGTAGACCAGGCGGTCCAAGGGGCGCTCGCGCGTGCGGACAAAGAAGCCGGTATTGACCGGGGCGCGCTCACCAGTCTCGGCCAGGCGGGTCGGGTTCCGGCGCTCGCGGATGATGTCAGCCAGACGGCCGGCCTGTGGATCGGAGAGGAACGCGGCGCGCACATCCGGAGGGAAGGCGGCCCCACCGGGCTCCTCCGCGAGCTGCAGCGCGGTGCATACCAGGCGATGGAACCCGGTATGCCTGGCCCGATCGAGCAGCTTCAGAAGATCGACCGATGGGAAGGCGTGGCAGAGGTGGGCCAGGTCGGCGACCCACTTGAGCTGAGACCACTCGTGGATCGTACCGTGCAAGCAGGCGTAGAAGATGGCGTTTTCCGGCGAAAGGGTCAGCACCGGGCAGCCGAGCAGATCCACCGGCTGCGGGTCCGTCCAAAAGAGATGGTTGGATAAGGGATAGAGCATGCCCCGATCGGCGACCTGCCAGTGGATCTCGACCGTCTCCCCATGGAACTGGAAGGGGAACTCCTTGTCAAAACGCGCCCACCACTTCTGCCGGGCGGGATCGAGGGGGAATTGGGGGGTGAAGCCAGAGCGCACGAGCAGAGCATACACGCGGGGGAAATCGGCGGGGTTGACCAGAACATCAAGGTCGCAGAAGCTGCGCAGGGAGAGATCGCCGTAGGCCTGGACGGCAAGGGCGGGGCCTTTGATGGCGAGGTAGGGAATGCCCAGTTGAGAGAAGAGGCCAACCAGATGCAACAGGGAGGTGACCAAGTGCAAATTGCGATAAGCGTTGGCCTTGTATAAGGCGGTCAGCTCAGAGGATTTTCCTTCCCAAGCGAGAGAGGTTGGGGGACCGATTTCGGGCTGGACAGACTGATAGAGAAGCGGTAGGATACCCTCGTTTAAGGCGCAATTAACCAGCGAAGGCTTGATGACTGGCTGCTCCAAGGTGGAAAGTAGACTTGCATTAAGGTCGCTCAAGCTTTTGGAAGTTTTCCGGGATGGCAAGTGGAAGGGAACTAGCGCTGAACTGTTGGTTACATGCTCTCGAAAAAGGATTTTGAGTTATTAGATATAACCCTTACTAGTTCAAAGATATCTGAAATTTTAATCATACAATGTTTTGCTCTCTTTAAATCAAAATATGAGGAAAAGGTGGGATTGGAATAATACGAATATTTTGATAAATCTTGAGCAAAACCTTGACCCCCATTGAACACACATTTTATAGCCTCAGGTAATACTTCACTACCAAGAAGAGACAAACGGGTGAATAAGTGAAATGCACTTTCTCCTGGTTCAATTTTTAATTTTCTCTGTAATAGGATATTCCCTTGATCAAATTTCACCGTCATGAAATGCACGCTCGTGCCGGTTATGCCCTCTCCTTTCGATAATACCCAATAATACGGTGCAAGCCCCGCATAAGATGGGAGCAGTGAAGAATGTATATTTATCCCGCCCAATTGAGTTGATGAAAGGATTTTTCGCCCAATTAATTGAGGGCAGCTAACTGAGACGATTAAATCCAATTTAAGAGATTGGATATATTCTGTAATTTCTTCCGACTTAATCGAGGGTGTATTTATTGTGTCAAGGTTATATATATTAGCAAATTTCTCTACTGATAATAATTTCTTAGGATTAAGTTTTCTCAGGATTAAAAATACCCCGGCAACAAAACACTTGTAAGTGAAATATGACAGCCCCATGGACCTTGATAATTCCCATAAGGCATTTATCCCGGTCCGTCCTTTATAATCACCTGTAACAACGATAATACTAATAACTTGATCATGATATTGATGAATTACCCGATCTAGAATCAATCGAGCGAAAAAGTTTCCATTTGTGATAATTCCAATACGTTTATCTGGCATTGTATTGTAAATTAAGCTAGAAAAATATTTTCTTCGAGCGATTTTAAGCCCACATTGACTAAACCACTGGTCATATACTCTCTCAGTATTAATATGTTGATGTATAGGTCTTAACTACAGGATATACAAATTTATCATTACAATATTGCACTATTCTTTCTCAGTTTTCTAGTGGGATTAATTCAATTATTGTTTACCAACGAGTTGGTTTTCTAATTGATCGGCACGATCTTGTGACTTTTGCCACGTGGAGTACCTATAATATTGGATAGCTATATTAGGCGCGCCAAGTTCTTCCATGAGCTGACCCGCTCCCCAACATCCATTTACACCAGGATCCCCATTGAGACAACATTGTAGATAAGCATTGGCTGATGCAATATGCATTTCGCGTTGATAATATAATGATCCCAAATGGCACCATGTAAGGCCATCTCTCGGATCTAGACCAACTGCCTGGTTATATAACTCTATTGCTTTATTAGTATCTTGCTGAGCGGTTATTTCCCCCAGCCAAATGTAGGAAGCTGCCTCTCGAGGAAAATGATTAATTGCACTGGTAGCTAGAACTGCATTCTGAGGTTGGACAGCTCGAAGCATACTTACTGTCTGCTTTCCTATTGTAGAGCACTGAAGATAGCGCTCCCATGCATTATTTTCCCCGGTGATATCCCCAATTTTCGAAAGCGCCACGCCTAAAAGCCAATTTGAGCGACATTCTTTGATAGATAGGGTTGCTAGGTTCTTTGATGCAATCTTTAGTTGGTCAGGATGGGAAAAAACTGCCTTTTGAGTATCTAAAAATAGTTTATTGATAATTAACGGGTTGGCTGAATTCGCTGATAACCCGAAAGCCAGCAAAATAATCATCGCGACAATCAGAATTCTTGGTTTGAGTATACCCATTGAGAGTTGATTTATGCTAGTTTTATTAACAACCTTCTAGTGTAGGATTGCCTAGAGAAAGATAAAGCCAAAAGATCTGTATTGGAAAACACACTGGTAATTTAACCCATTATTCTAGGTGACCCAATACCAAAATGATTGCTATACCAGCTGAATCTGTAATTAAGGTACTGTAGAGTGTTGTTAAAAAGGGAGTGCCCAAATGAACTAGGAAAACAGATTTAACACCTTTCTATCATCTCTTTCTCATTTCCCTCACACTTCACCCCCGCAGCTTTCGTGATGATATCAATCACCTTCGGAAGGCATGTCTCTGTTGTGAAATTCATGAGGGCATATTTCCGCCCTAACAACCCCATTTTCTTAAGCTCTTCCTCAGGGTTATCGGATAATTCCTCAATTTTTTTGGCTAACAAGTTCACATTATCTGGTGGAATGATCCACCCACAACCGGTCTTTTTGATAATATCAGCCGTGTCACTTTCTGGTAAAACTAACGCTAGTACCGGCCTGGCTGAAAGCAAGTAGGAAAGTAGCTTAGAAGGGACCGAGGCAAGAGACTGGGACCCCCGCGTGGGCAGGACCAGAACGTCTGCCGCCGCCAGAACTTTCGATGTGTCAGATGTTGCCCATGGGGAATGGAACAAGATCCTTCTACCCTCAAATCCCTCAGCCAGTTTTTTGCACGCTTCCAGCCGGCTTCCCGAACCGGCAATAACCAATACAATTTCACGGATTCTATTTACTTTGCTTAATGCCTCAATAACCGTTTCAACTCCAGCTGCCATCCCGATATTACCGCCATAAACCAACACGAAGGCTTCTTTTGAAATATTTAATTCTTCTCTGTAATCGTCTTTTCCTATCATCACGATCGAATCGGAATCCACCCAATTAGCGATGAGATGCACTTTGGATGAATTGACAAGGCGTAATCCGGTAAAACCATCTGCAAACCGATCAGTAAGTGTGATAACCGCAGAGGCTTGATTGGCAATCCATCGGTCGATTAATAGCAAGAGCTTATACTGCCATTGACCTGGCTGGATCCGCCCTTGCATTACCAGAGATTCGGGATACATATCCTGAACACTGATCACTATCGGAATATTACGGATTCTACAAGCTAAGCAGACTAATCCTGCAGCAAAGATTGGCCAGGTATTCGAATAAATCACATTTGGTCGCGGCAAGAAGAATAAAGCAAGGCTTGTTGTAAACCCAAATGAGATATTTTCAAGCCAGCGACTAAACATCGACGACTCTCTGGATAAAAAAGAAAAGCAACGCAATAAGAAGTAACCATCGGTACTATGTTCACTAGCAAACAAAGTGCGCTTATATCCAGGAAAAAGTTGACCAGATGGACGATTTGGGAATGAAGTAATAATAGTTACTTCAGATCCTTGAACCACTAATTCCCGGACAATTTGCATGCTAGTTTGAGCTGAAACTACAGGTTCTGGTGGAAATACGCAGCTTAAGAGATATATTCTCATCGATGGATTTCTTGATAATTGGATGCAGCAAAACAAAATCTACTTACTACTTATTGAATAGTATCCTAAAGCAAGAACCTAATTGTTTAACACAGCAGAATAATATTCAACCAGTGCATCTACATATTTTTCAATATCATGATGCTGACATGCCCGAATTCGCCCCCTTTTTCCCATCTGAATGCGAAGAGACGGATTTTCTATTAGTTGGATAATTGAAAAAGCAATTTCTTCAGGACAAGAAGGATGAACAAGGATCCCATTATCCCCTGAAGATACAAGATCAGGTATTCCTCCAACATCCGTGGCAATTACTGGCAATCCAGAAGCCATACCCTCAATAATTGAAATAGGCATACCTTCGTGATGTGATGGCAATATAAATACATCTGCGTCTACTAATCGATGAAATTTATCACCATCAAATTCAGCGGGGTAAATATGGACATTATTGCATAAGTGGTATTCATCGATCATTTTTTGTGCTTCTTCTGCCTCATGAATTTTTAAAGCTTCACCTATAATGTCAATTCGGTAATTCGTAACATAACTTTCATTTAACAACTTTGCAGCTTTTAACAAATCAAACACCCCTTTTTCTCTACCAATATGGCCTAAAAATAGAAATTTAATAACATTATCATTACGCTTCTTGTCTAAAGGCAATGAGAGGTATCGAGTAATATCTATTGCATTTGGTAGATACATAATTTTTGTTTTTGGAATTACATCCGATAAAGTGAGCCATTCACTTGATAGAACTATCACTCCATCACATAGATTAATTATAAAATGTGCCCATCTATTCCAAAGCTGATTTTTGCTTGCCAAAAACACCTTTATACTGCAGTGAGGGGCTAAAATCACCTTTTTACCCATTATTTTGGATATCAATACCAATAAGCTGTGTTTCACAAAGGAATATCCGTGGGCTGTGGCTATATGCACAATGTCAGGTGAGGATGACAATAGAACTCTAAAAAACTTCAAGGAGACAATGAAAGCTTGAATAACATTATTAAAATTAAACAAACCAGATGAGTAGAAATCATTCTTATCTGGGGAAGTTTCAAAAAAAGTTAAGAAGACTTTATGATTTAAGCTTGATTGGATTAAATCACCATATCGTCGAGAAACCCCACCCCAAGGATAACCAATATGTGCTGATAATAAAATTTTCATCCGAATATACCAGCCACAAAGGTCTTATCAATCATATCAAAAGACGAGATTATTTGCGTGTAATGCTGATGTAAACAGCCGACCAGGAACCTATTTACATATATATTGGACAATGCTATTAACAAATTCTTTCTCTAGGTTAGGCTTCTCAGAAGTGGAAACCCAGGAATTATTAATCAAAGAGTAATAATGGCCTGATTTCTCAAGCGTATACTGACCAAACATGATAAATTGAAACTCAAGTAAGTGAAAATTGATTCCGTCATAACAAATATCGGCAGAAAGAAAAGGTACATCAAAAGAGGAAAATACGGACCTAATAAATTGAAGTAATCCATCAGGTAATTCCGTATCATATGTAAATAACCCACTTCCACTTGCGCGGAAGTCGTTTTTTCTATTCTTCCTCCTCAATACATAATACTTCTCCCCATAGACCAAAACTTTAAAATCATTGTCTAGACCAGATATAAAATTTTGACTGATAAATTTTCTCCTATGTAGTGATTCTTTAACATAATGTTCTCTGAATAAGGGCTTTAAGAAGATTTTGATTGCTTCAAATATGTTATACGATCCACTAAGTTTGCCCGCCGAATACATCCTTTCTTTTCTACTATTGGTTAATACTACCCCCCTACTTGCGGCTCCGAATGCTGGCTTCATTACGGTTGAATCGTTTCCACCGCAAGGAAATCGAACAAAATCTTCTAAAGTACCAAAATAGCTTGATTTTATGGTTTTTATTAATAGATTCTCATTTAAATCTCGTAATATTTCCATGAATACTTTATTGTGATGTGCTTTGAATAATTCATACCTAGGGATCAGTATTGCTCCTTGAAGTGCTAAACCACATAGAATATCGTCTATATAACTTTTATATAGCCCACCTTGATCTTCAGATGATTGATATATAAAATAACAGCCAGAGTAATTGTTATCTCTAAAATTAATTTCGGGATAGCCAAGGATGATCAGATCAAACCCAACTGCGCGGAAATACTCCTGCAGCAAAGTGGTGTCCATGCTAGCACCTTTATATCGAGTAGAACTATAAAAATGCCCCCGATAATCGACTAACATGTAGATCTGTTTTTCATTGGCAATTTGATCTTTTGTTTCCACTTTAATCACCTTTGGGATACCTTCCTAAACAATTGCCTTGAATATTCTTACTTTATCTCAATGTAATCTCTCCATCCAAGAGATGGTTGGTAATACTTTATCGGTTCAATTTCGGAAAATTTCATTGCTGATTTATTGTCGTTATATATGATCTCTAAATTTGATAAATCTCTAGAAACATTAGAAAATGGATATTTCATACCCGGATCATAGCGGTTTAACTGGGGTATTTTATTCCAATCAAAACCAATTAATTTGGTACAACAAATATCGACAGCTAGTGGATCGTGACCTGCGACAATTAATCCAGTTTTAACAGGTTGGGGACTAAGTGGCCCCTCCCCCTCCCCCCCAATAATTCCATCAACTATTGATAAATAGTACCTCTGAGGAGTATCCTTAAGTACTCCCTCTTTATCTGCAAATAGAATTATTTTATTAAGATCGTGTATCATACGCCAGGCTGTGTCGTTGCCAAACCAATCGCCAGAATTGATATTAATTAATCGATCATTGTTATTAGCGATTTCATTGATCTTCAGCAAGAATTTACCAATGGGTTGGATTATTTGCCAAGGATATTTGCCGAGCATTCTAAATTTCAGACTTAATAAACTCCGAAGCCTGTTTATACTACTTGGATGAATATATTCATCGCCTCCATTTTCTTTCCTTCCAGACCGATAATGAGGTAGACATGATTTATCAGCAACAATTCCTACTAGATTTTTTAAACTTATGGTGACCCCCACCTTCTTATGCACCTTAAGCTTTGGAACATTAATAAATAAATCCGAATCCAAAGCTGTTTTAGATATGATATATTCATGCCGCCCTGGTGAATGCATCTTGACGGTTGCATCACCCGCATAATCAGGGGTTCTGAAAAGAATTGAATCGTTCTCGATTGGCACGTAACAGCTCGTTGAACCCAAGTTAACTGAAACGTATCCTAGTGGGTCACCGATCAAAGATTTTTTCTCTAGAAATGCCCCAGTTCTGCTGATAATAATTCTTTCTCTTCGTATATCGTTACACCTGATATATGCCTGATTATTTGTTGCGCTTTCAATAAAGCTTATTACCTCACTAAGGCCAGAATCAGCAACTATTTGATTGAAATCAGCTGATTGCATTGGTAGATCCAGTATTGTCAGTACACATTTACCACGACATGCAATGACTACATAATCAATAATCGGTCGAAGAATGCTGGCTTGTGTAACTAACGCTTGAGAATTTATTACAGAATTACCCAAACAATTCTCGTTATTTACAAAGTTGGGTTTAATGACAATTTTACTGTTTTCGTGTAGAAATTTACCAAATGGATTCCAACAAGGAGTCCCAAAATTTTCATTGTCTAATCCAAGATTGAATAATGAA
This sequence comes from Anaerolineaceae bacterium, assembly GCA_028714615.1. The sequence continues at coordinate 9,109 of JAQTMA010000037.1, forward strand.
TTTCGCACTGCTTCATAGTTTGGATTCGGTCTCGCTGATAACATGCTCGACTGAAATGGGTATTCTGGGTAGAGATCTGACGGATGAAAAGGTTTGTCAATAACATAATCGGGATAGGATTCAATAATAGAAACTCTCATATTTTTAGGCCCCAGATATTTCCCCAGAATTTTTATTAAGACTATTTAGGAATTTTCGAAAGACAGTATTCATATACTTTATGAGTCTCGTGTACCATCTTTTCTATAGTGAAATCTTTTTCCACCCTCTGTCTACCACAATCACCCATCTGTTTACCAAGGATTGGGTCTGATAGTAATTTGCATATCGCGTTTGCTAAGCGAGTTGGATCATGTGGCTCTACTAGAATTCCTGTTACGCCATCAATTACTACTTCGGGCACTCCGCCCACATTAGTAGATATTACAGGTTTGTTGGCGAGCATTGCTTCCAAAATAACATTAGGCATACCTTCATATTTTGAACTTAATACAAGGATATCCAATATCCGCATGATATCCGGAATGTCATTTCTTGTCCCAGTAAAAATAACAATATCATCGATTTGTAATTCTCGAACAAGCCTTTGTAATCGACCGCGGAGTGGACCATCGCCAATACATAATATCGATATATTTGTGAATTTTTGCTTCGCGATTAGTATTGATTTGAAGAAAGTTTCGTGGTCTTTTGCATCACACAACCTCCCAATAATTCCGATTACTTTATGATTTGCGGGAATATTTAAGCCACAGATAAATTTAGAAGGTATAAGAGAACAGCTGTTATTCGTTATCGGTATACCATTATGAATAACAAATGCGTTCTTCGCATCAATTTCATTATGATTAATGGCAATAATTGCGCCTGATGATGAATTTGCAATCATACAGAATGCAAGGGGCTTCATTATCCGATCGATTATTCTAAAGGGAAATTCTTTATTAATCTCTGAACTTCTTTCAGAAATAATCACAGGAATATTAAGAAACCATCCAGCTAGTCTACTATAAAAATTAGCCGTGAATAAATATGAATGGATAATCGATGGTTTGAATTTATTCCCTATACTAATCAATCCAAACAATCTAAATAAATCGGGTTTTGATTTTGGTAGAAGGGGGACAACTGTAATACCATCCCGTTCTAACTCTTCCATTAGATCTAATGGTTCATTTAATGAACACACAATCGGGGTATAAATGGATCGATCAAGATTCCTCACTAAATATGAAAATTGTTTCTCAGCACCCCCAATCCCTAATTGACCAATTACACACAGTATTATTTTATTACTTTGCGTCAAGATATGCTCCTACTGTTTAATGACCTTTTCATACCATAGTGAAAAAACCATTAGCGACCATATTTCTTGTGAACAATCTATGTGACCCGCCTTATGCGCAGCTATCATATCTCTGATAAGCCCTTCATTAAACAACTCTAAGACAATACTAGATTTGTCAAAAATAATTTCTTTTGAGAATGCATGTAAATCTGTTCGGAGCCATTTGTTAATGGGGATACCAAAACCATGTTTTTTCCGTCTTAACAAAGCAGGCGGTAAATCGTTTTTAAATGCTTGCTTCAAGATATATTTACCATTAAGGAGTTTTATTTTATATGAATCAGGCAAGCTGACCGACCATTCAACAATTTCTTGGTCTAATAAGGGTGACCTAGCCTCGATGGAATTTGCCATACTCATTCTATCCATCTTAACAAGGAGATCACCAGGTAAATATGTGTTTAGATCTACTGCTGTAACTTTATCAATATCTGAGGGACAACCTGCATATGCTTCAAATTTATCTAGTAAATAGTTTTCTGAAGGTTGATCGGTTTCCAAAACCTTGCCAAAATTCTCCATCACTTCAGGGCGATATAACGATAACCGCTGGTCATTATTAAATAATTGCATCCATCTCAGAAATTTATTAGGCAGTGGTAGATAAGAGGATTGGACAAATCGACTTAGCCGAGACAAAAGATACAAATCGCTCTTGACATTTGATGACTTTAGAATAACTGGATCAATAAAACCATGGCGCACTTTATCGGGTAATAACCCGTAGTAATAATCCAATTTTATTGCTCGATAACTATTGTATCCACCGAAACATTCATCCCCACCATCACCATTTAAGACAACGGTTACATTTTGGCGCGCGGCCTGGCACACATAATAAGTGGGAACTACTGAGGAATCTGCCATTGGTTCGTCTAAATACCAAACAATGTCAGGTAATATTTCCATAACATCTGGCTTTAGGATTATTTCATGATGTGTTGTTCGATATCTGTCGGCTACTGATCTTGCCGCATCTAACTCATTGTAATCTTTTTCGTCAAAGCCTATTGAAAAGGTGTTAATTGGACCAGTAGAATTTTTTGCCATCAAAGAGACGATGATAGATGAATCTATACCCCCACTTAATAATGCCCCGATAGGCACATCACTTATCATCCTATACTTGACAGCCTCGTCAAGTTTAGAACGCAATTCTTCAATTGCTTCAAATTCGTTGATTTGACGTTTATTCGATATATCGATTTCCCAATATACTTCTTGACGTATACTTCTTGTTTTTAGGTCACAGATAAGAATTGAACCAGGCATTACTTTTTTTAGTGACTTTATTATTGAGTGAGGAGCTGGTATATATTTATATGTTAGGAACATATCGATTCCGCACAGATCGAGTTCTCGATTAACCTGTCGGTCTTGAAGAATCGCTTTAATTTCGGACGCAAAAATCAAATAGGATGAACTGAAAGAAAAAAATAAAGGTTTTTTGCCTAACCTATCTCTTGCTAAAATCAACACATCATTTTTTGGATCCCATAAGGCGATGGCAAACATTCCCCTTAGATAATTTACAAACTTGGTTCCATATTCTTCATAAGCATGAATAATTACTTCTGTATCAGTTGATGTTGAAAAAACATGACCTTTATTTATTAGTTGACTGCGTAAAATCTGGTAGTTGTATATTTCCCCATTAAAGATTAATTGAATAGATCCATCCTCGTTAGTAATAGGTTGATCGCCGGTTACTAAATCGATTATCTTTAAACGCCGGAAGCCTAGGCCTATATTTTTATGAATGTAATATCCAGCATTATCTGGGCCTCGGTGGACTAGACTATTTGTCATTGATTGTATCAGTTCAAAATTTACTGGCGGAGGATTTTCCCCAAAGGTAACCTTCCCACAAATACCACACATTAAATTCTTTCCCTCGAAATTCTCGTATCATTGTTTAAAGTAGCATTTGATTGGTAAATTACTGCAATGAGCAGACCCACCCAAAACCAAAACCAATTGTTTATAAGTACATCTCCAAAAAATATCGATAAGAATAAATAGGAAACATAGATAGGTAGGAATTTGCTGATTGGAGATATCATTGAACTATTATCACGACTAGCAATTTGAAAAGCCGCACCAATAAGATTAATAAATGCAATGCATAATCCTATCAACCCAAGGAGCCCAGTTTCAACCATAGCTGTGGTAATAGAACTATGAGAACCCAAGTTCATTTCATTCTCAAACATCACCCGTGTGAAATTATTGGGTAGATATTGCAGGTATTGGGTTAATAGGATTTGGCCGAAACTCCCGGGGCCATGACCAATAAACGGGGAATCAACAAGTGCATGCCAAGATGCTACAAAAAAACTTGAACGAAGGTCTGCTTTATCAGAAAATGTTGAAACTGTCTCGTTAATCAACCGGCTCTGCCATTCCGGGGAGTAATAAATTACTCCTATGGTGATAAGCACTATAAAAGCAAAGAATATTATTGTTTGTTTAGTAAAGTTAATAGATTTTGATAATGCAATCAGAATAATGCATAGAGGATAAACAATTAATACTTCCCTCCGTAAACTGAATAAAGAAAATGCAAACAACCATATGCAAATGAAACCCCAGAATAATTTGTGAGAATATTTATTTGACCATCTGAATTCCATAAAGGCGACTATAGATGCAAGGGACCCGCTAGCTCCTGCTCGCCCAACCCCATTGATTAAGCGTTCACCTAAAGTAGAACCAATTTCATAACTTGCCGATCTAATCACAGAAAGAAACCCCGAATTGGTTAAAATCAATATTCCGGTAATAAATGTCGCGACGAAATATGAAAGAACGTAGAACCGAAAAGATAAATCAATATTCTTGGTTTTCGTGATTGAGATAAATACCAACCACGCGAAGGCAATTTTTTGGAGATACCCTAATACTGTACCCAAACTACCAATTGACATTGTATTGGCAAAGTGAGAAATAATAAATGCAATAACCCAAATGCTCCAACCGACAAAAAGATTACGTGGCAATTTGGGTAAGCTGATTGATTTTGCCAAATACTTACTCAAAATACCAACACCTGCAAAAAAAACAATGATTCTTTCTAAAGAAATACTAAATGGAAAAGATGAGATTGAAATTTGACCTAAGATAATAATTAATGGATATATGGTTGAAATCGAAACTATAGGATTGAATAGAATCCAACCTAATAGTAAAATACCTCCGACAATAACGATAAGGTTTCCGCCGAAGCCTTGAGCACTTAAGTATCCAACCAAAATAATAACGATGGTAGCAAAAGCTATCATTGATAAATAAATTGGCCACTTTTTGTAGTCTTTAGTGATGCTCATTACTAAAATATCTATAGATCATCAATATAATCGAAGTAAGGATTAAGATGACTCGAGAAATGTAACTTAATGATATTCTTGAGGAAGACAGAAATTATCTAAAGGTATTAGCCCATGCTAAAGCCTTGGGGCTAACAATACCCCATACTAATATTAACCACCCCCTGAGGTTATTCGGTTCAGCGCGCAAATAATTAGATATATACCTTATTCCTGCTCTTTTATATCCGCATAAAAATGATAATCTAGCAGCTTCCCTATACATGGTTTTTTCGCGGTTGGGTGCATATTCTTTTATTGCTTTCCCGTGCAGCGCCCAAATATCATATATATTTTGCAATCTATCTTCTGCATCTAAAAGTATCCGGGTGTACGCTTGGTATCCCCTTGCCGTCGTTAATCGATTTGATGCGTCTGTATATATTCTTACACTCAAATCAGAACACAACGATATTCGCCATTCTTTTGCTAGATTTAAATGGAATAACGTTTCCCATGCCCTAGAATCGGGGTACATTACAGAATTAAACACATCCCGGCGGATACAATTAAAATATTCGGAGACGACGAGTGTGTCACTCCATTTGAGATAATCAACGTAATCCAATGAGCAATCAGAAATTGTAGGAATGGGTGATACCTGATTACTATCCCAAAGGCAGCATGTAGCAAGGTTTCCAATCTCGCTACAAGCGCAGTCTGTATGTTTGTATAACAAATTTAATGCACCATCTACGAAAGAAAAATCGCTATCAAGCATTAAAACCCATCGTCCTGATGAGTGCGAAATACCCGTGTTTCTAGCTGGGCATGGCCCCTTGTTCTGTCTGTGCTTAATTAGTCTGATTCTGGAATTTAAATAACCTTCAACTTCTTTCGCTGAACCATCTACTGACCCATCATCAACTACTACAATCTCATAATCTTCGAAAGATTGCGACAAACAACTTTCAATGGCACGACCAATCGACTTCTCTCTGTTATACACTGGGATAATAATACTGAAATAAGGGGTGCTCATGACTTATCACCTAAATTGATCTGGGTGGCAGCAATTTTCCCCACCGTAGAAAGTCGCCAACTTTTCTTCTCGGTTTCCAAGGAATTGAATAATAGAGAAAATTAATTACTTGATGCAGTTTCCAAATATTTTCTTCCCTCTGAGACATAACTGATCTGGCGCCTGTATCAACTTCAATTCCTTGCTTAATACATCTCTCTAACACATGTGGTAACCATTTACCTAGAGTGACGCCTGCTTCATAATTAATTAATGGCTTCCATGTTGAATAAAATCCTTTCGTTATATCATCACTTCGCCTTGACCCTTTAAGTTCAAAATCCCATGCAGTTTCACCATTTTTCAATAATGTTAATAGAGTAGTCTTTTCCCAAATTGCTGCTTGAAGAGCGGTTCTATAGGGCGCACCGCATTCAATAAGGCCAATACCTGGGCTTAGGGCTAGTTTTCGATCAGGTTTGGGAAATGGCTTTAGGCGCATATATCCACCATCTAGCTCGGAAAGGGACATTAAGCATTGAATAATTAGGTTGTTATTGACATCTGATCTTAGAAAAAAATCTTCTAGAAGGAGTAAGACATATTCACTAGGTACCTGTTCAACCATAAGCCGCGCATTCTCAGACCAACCCTTCTCCTGACCAATTAATAGATGAATTACACGTGCATCGTCAAATTTATTGAAGTTGGCACCAAGAAAGACTTTATATGGACAATCAGGCCAATTCTTCCAAAATAATGCAAAAAATGGCTTCCATAAATCAGCATAATGATCACATGAAACAATAAGTATTGAAAGAGTTGGCATATTTAATTCACTCGTCACGTTAAAAACTCGCATAAATTTCGTAATTATCGCCAATATGATATGGTTCCTTTACAAATTCCCATTTATTGTTCTCTTTTAAGGCATTTTCTATGAAATCGGCCGATGCTCCAAACATGTTGTTTGTACTTGATTGTCCAATAATGTGAATTAAATGTGCGCCAAACCAATCCATCTGTGATGCTAATCGGACAGACTGCTCACCTGATTCTGATAGTGCCATGTGAGAAATGAATAAATCATAAGATTCATTCAAGTCTAGTTTATTAATCGCTTGAATGGGAAAGAGGCTGACTTGGCATGATGTCTGTAAAGATTCGGTTGAAAACTCAATTTTAATATCTGGGTTTGTAAGTTTTAAGTATACGTATTGAATCGCATTCATTTCTGCAAAGTCTAGAATTGTATATCGTTGCGGATTGAATCGCCACCTAAAAATCCGTGCAAAATTGCCATAACCCCCACCCCATTCAAGAACATTCATTGATCTATACGTACCACCTAAATCAGAAAAACGATTTGTCAGGTGACATAAATTGAATAAATGTAATAATGTCGAGGAAGAACAACGAAGCCGTCTGCATTCTAAGTGAGGACAACCTATTCTTGATTCAATAAATCCTTGTAACTCTTTATCCGTTGATTGGTCGGCAAGTAAGGAATCTAACTCAAACTGCTGGGAGCTATTCCACCTTCGTGGAACCATATGTTCGGCTAATAGGCGAATATTCAAGAAATCTTCTGGAAGACCCTGCCTGATCATATTCCCAATTGTGGTAATTACTTCCGCCCAATGTGGGTGGACCAAACCGGAAGCAACTAAGTCCTGTATCTGTACTCCATGGTTTGATGTTTCCTCATAGAGATCTCTTGCCTCATTAGCAATTTTGTAAAAATTGTTACGTGAATAATTACTAGGTAAGAGGTGTTTATACTGTAAGGAGTAGAATCCTGTTAGAAAGCTTGTTATTGGACTAGAAAATCTAAATGGCATATTTGGAAATTCCTTAATTCTTGAAATACTCAGATTTCGACAAACGATCCAAAATGATAATAGATTAGACTGTTTCTAATTCTACTAAGTATTTGCTCACACATAGATACTGCTTTTGATTGCGTACCAATATTACCGACTGGTGCTGTAGCCATTTAACAACAATTTTACGGAACAAACCCAACCGACTAAGATGTGGAAGTAACGACAGTATATAGGCTTTTGTAGCGCCATTTTTCTGAAGGCGGAGCAACCGTGAAGTCTCCATCGCTTCTGTTAATAATTCATCACGTATTTGAGACCAGAAAACGTTAATCAGCCCCTGGAAATTATGCGATGAGAGATCCAGCCAAGCTTGCGCTCGCCATTCTGCTGGTATCATATTCAACACTGTTATTGCTGTATCAAGAAAATCTTGATAACTGCGATTGACGTCGATATACCACCAAGTATTAGAAGTGTGTACAAGGAAACCCGCACATGGCATTTTTGATACATAATACGAATGTTCAATCGAGGCGCGTATCAAATAATCAAAATCAGTTGATATCATCGGACGAAGAATGCCAAGATGTTCAATTATCTCCCGACGAAATAATATACCATTCCACGATAAGGTGTGATTCAACATTTCGAAGAATCCACTAGGTGGTCGATGCATCCCTTCTCGCCAGCCACTTGTCGACACCGATAACACTTCATGGTTATTATTAACTCGAAATGTCGATCCACAGAAGAACATCGCCTCAGGATTATTGGTCAAGCATGATATCGCTGCTCCATAAAAATCCGGTAATAAAAAGTCATCATCTGATAGAAATGAAAAGAATGGAGTATTAACTTGCTCCATACCATAAATCCAATTGGCGGTTTGTCCTATGTTTTGCGTATGACGCATATAGATAACACGGCGATCCTCTCTTGCTAGAGCCCGAACCACCGCCTCCGTTTCATCACTCGAGCAATCGTCTAAAACTAAAACCTGTAAGTTGGTATATTTTTGCCTAAGTACACTACGGATAGCTCGTTTCAATAGATTGGGGCGACGATAGGTTGGAATAATCGTAGTAACCAAAGGTGTACCAGTATGTATCATAAATCAACCATATTCTGTGGCTTCTGCGCAAGCAGGGACCATCCGTATGTATCCGGATTGCGTTGCTGTTCCCAGGATGATCGGTCAAATAGCAGATCGAGCCCTCGGAAAAACATGAGTAAAGGAAGATTAATTAATAAGTTGAGTGGTGGTTGCCTGATAACAGGCATTATGCTACGCGAAAGTAAGAAGTAAAGCAATAACCATCTCCCGCCCATTGGTTGGCAACTTACCATTTTAAAACCAGCCTGTTCGAAGATATGACGTAATCCATATGCCGTATACCGATAATAGTCACTGGGGAAAGCATGGATCATACAATATTGGGGAGTTGTGATGAATGCTGTACCACCTGGCTTTAGTAAACGATAACATTCAGATACTGCGCGAAATGGGTCATAAAGATGTTCAAGGACCTCCAGCATGATAACAACATCAAACTGTTCATCACGAAAGGGCGCGAAGTGAATATCACCAATTGTGCCAAAATCACCAATGTTTAGACGCTGTATTGTAGGATCGATTTCTAAGTTCCAATATTCGTCAGATGTTCTTGCCATCAATGGTCGATACCGTCCGTCACCACCACCTATATCAAGGATAACTCGTGGCTGAATTGTGGTTGATAATTCTCGCAAATCTGGGAAAGCACGCTCAAGATTGTATTCACGGTCTAAAGGTGTACTAGGCGAAATCCGTTTGTCTAGATTCCTCGCAAAGTGGTACATATATCGTAAAAATGGGAATATTGGAATTGAGCGTAATAGCCGGTAGGCTGGCGAATAATCTGGAATATCATACGATAAAGTCTCTATAGAGGATAGGTCTCGATGAAGTATTGGTACACCTGATTGAATAGAAAAAGTACGATTACACGAGGTGCAAATTAACCGGTCATCTATTTTGCTGAACAAACCATGACAACTTGGACAAGCAAGCCGTTCCAATTTATAATTATTCATTTTAGGGTCCCAAAACGACAAGTTTGTTTAATGTTCAGGTAGACCGATCAGGCTTTTGAGGACTGTTCTGTTGATTGGCAGTAGATGCAGAACGAAGGCGGCACTAAAATAAAAGAAGGTTGCTACTGACCAACCCAAGATCCAATTAAATGGTTCTGGAATAATTCTTGATAGGTAGTATCCACCTATATATGCAATCCCAGCAAGAACAAGATACGGGAGAGTATCGCGGCGCATCCAAATAACACTTTCTCCGGGCAGGATGTTAGTCTCTAACGTCCAGATCCATAGAAGATATGCCAGTATTTGTGATAAACCCCACGCGAATCCTGCACCCATAATCTGCCATTTGGAGATCGTGATTAGTGTAATTGTGGCTAAACTTATTCCTGATAACAGATTGATAGCCATTGCCGGGCGTGTTTTTCCTTCGGCTAACGATAATTGATTAGGTAATGCACAGACAATATTGAAAAATGCTCCGACTGCGATGAACATCAATGGCAAAGCAGCCCCATCGGCAGTGGCTTCAGATCTTGTCCATAATAGTAGAATCGGTTTTGCAAACATAGCAATCGACAATGAGAAAACAGCAGCAATAAAGGCTAAGTATTTAGTCTGCTGATGGTAGAGAATTCGCACTTCAGATTTTTCACCATGCGCTAAATGCATAATAAATTTGGGTGTAGTCGCCGGAACAATAGCTGCTGGTAACATGCCCAACACGCCCACAATTCCAGTAGCCACTGTATAGTATCCTAGTTGATCCAGCGGTAGTACTTTACTTACTATTAGTCGGTCTGCTTGTCCTAGTGTGGTGCCAAAAAGGGAAGCAATATTAACACCAAGAGCGTATCGCCATATGTCTTTGAATAGACTTACACGAAAGTTCGGATGGGTAGAGTTAAGGGGTCGTACGAACCACCAAGTCAGCGAGACATAACCAGTAATTTCTAGAATACCGGCTGCTAACTGCCAAATGAAGAACGCCTCGACCGAAGACCATATGAGTAAAACAACAATAGACCCGAAACCACGTACCAAACCACTTACAGCAGCAAACGAATTGAGCTCAACTTGACGCTGCAGCCCATGAAGAATACCAACATATAGAGAAACTGGCCACCTAGAGACAAAAATCAAACCCATTACCACAACCGCGAATGATACCGTTTTAGTAGATAAGCTAGAAACATTAATCCAATTTTGTGTTATCCAACCGGCAGATAATGACAGACAAATACCCGCTGCAATTCCTATTAGCCAGTATGGTATTTCGAAAGTTCTAATTATGTCACCTACATGTCTATTATCTTCTCGTTGTTCAGCAATGGCTCTTGCGACTTCACGATTGGTAGTAATTGTTAAACCAAAATCAAGGAACCATAGTAATCCTTGTAAAGCAGTAAAGAACCCTATTAACCCAAATGCCTCTACGCCAAGCAGATTAATTTGTATAGGCACCAATACTATCTGAATTCCACGATCAAAAATACGCCCCAAGAAATTTGCTATTACATTTGTAACAATAGAATGTTTCCTTTCTAAAGTTTTTTTCATAGCCAAAATGTCAGATACCGAACAGTTAACAGCCTAATTGTTTGTTGGATAGTTTTCATTGTTTTTTTCAAGATATTCAAATGCATAGCGGATGATAGTAACCTGTCGGACTATTTGATTGGCTCGCGGCAGTATTGTGAGAAGACCAACCATTCATGCGCACGTCGTAAGCGTCGTTGAGGTTATCCACGCCGGACACCGTGTGTCCATGCGCCATCAGCAAGTGGCTAACGCGCGCCCCGATAAAGCCGGCTGCCCCGGTGACCAGGTAGTGGGCCACTACAGCCGCACCACCTTGGGGTTCTGCCAGCCGAGCTTGCCCAGGGCGTTGCGCGTATCGACGATCAGGCAAGCGTGCTCGAGCAGCGCCGGATAGTCGTAGCTGGAGTGGTTGGTGATGATCACCACACAGTCGGCTTCTGCCACCGCCCCCATCAGGTCGGGTACGCAGTCGAGCTGCCAGCCGTCGTGGTCCAGGTGGGGGATGAAGGGATCGTGGTAGCTCACCTTCGCCCCTTTTTGCTGCAAGAGGTGAATGACGTCTAAAGCCGGGCTTTCCCTCAGGTCATCGATATCGGGCTTGTAGGCGGCTCCCAGCACCAGCACGGCTGAGCCCTTCAAGGGCTTTTCGCGCTCGTTGAGCGCGTCTTGCACCTTGCCCACCACAAAGCGGGGCATGTTGGTGTTGATCTCGGAGGCCAGCTCGATAAAGCGGGCGGAGTAGTTGAGCGACTTCATCTTCCAGGACAGGTAGAGGGGATCGATGGGGATGCAGTGGCCGCCCAGGCCCGGTCCGGGGGTGAATTTCATAAAGCCGAAGGGCTTGGTGGCAGCGGCTTCGATGACTTCCCACACATCCACGCCAAGGCGGTTGCAGATGAGGGCCAGCTCGTTGACCATGCCGATGTTGATCATGCGGAAGGTGTTCTCCAGCAGCTTGACCATCTCAGCGACAATGGTGGACGAGACGGGGACGACGCAGTCGACGGCGTGGTGGTAGAGGGCGGAAGCGACCTGGGTGCAGGCGGGCGTGACGCCGCCGATAACCTTGGGGGTGTTGCGGGTGTGGAATTTGGGATTGCCGGGGTCGACGCGCTCGGGGGAGAAGGCCAGAAAGACGTCGGAGCCAACCTGGTAGCCGTTAGTCCGGATGCGCGGCAGGAAGACGTCTTCGGTCGTGCCGGGGTAGGTTGTGCTCTCCAGGACGATGAGCATGCCGGGGTGCATGCGTTTGGCGATGGCATCTGCCGCGGAGAGGATAAAGGAGAGATCGGGATCCTTGGTCTTGCTGAGGGGAGTGGGGACGGCGACGGAGACGCAGTCGCAATCGTTCAGGACGTCGAAGTCAGTGGTGGCGGAGAGGTAACCGGAGGAGACCAGGCGGGCGACGCGGGCGGTGGGGACGTCGGGGATGTAGGAGCGACCGCCGTTGATGGCGGCGACTTTCTCGGTGGAAAGGTCGATGCCGATGGTGCGGAGGCCGGCGGAGGCGAATTCGACGGCGAGGGGCAGGCCGACATAGCCCTGGCCGACGACGGCGACTCGGGCGGACTTGTCTTGGATTTTGGCTAAGAGATCATGCATGGATTTTAGATTGTAGATTGCTGATTTTAGATTGAAAAGATTAAGAACTTTAACACAGAGGACACAGAGAATTACTTTAGAGAACACTAAGATTTTAAGAACATAACGAGATAGAGGGGCTCGCCGGCCGGGGCGGATTTCCCAACCGGCGAGCCTTGATGCCGGTAGGCTTACAGGTCCCAATCCGAGTAGAACTGGCGGACCTGGTTCTTCAAGGGGAGGTAGGGGCCAATGCCGCCGCCGGGTAAGATGACGCGGCCCTGGTAATGGGCCAGGATGACGGAGGTGTCGATGCGGTCGTTGGGGTGGTCCGGACATTCATAGACCTGGGCACCCAGGCTGCGGCTGGGAAAAGCCATTTTGCCGCAGCGGCAGATGACACCCAAGAGGCGGGCGGGGTCGCCGCCGGCCTGGCAGTTTTCGGGGACGTTGCCGTACAGGACGGTTTCGGGGAGGAGGCAGGCGCCGTGCTCGAGGGTGGCGCCGGCGATGATGCGCGAGCCCCTGCCGATGCGGACGTGCTGGCCAATGCGGCTGACGGGGATCTCGCCGACACCGTCCGGGCCGGGGAGGGTGACGGGGGCGCCGTAGCCGGCGCCCTGGACCTGGAAGGCGGCGATGGGCTGGGGACCGTAGGGCGGGACGCCGTTGACGTAGCGCTCGCCGGCCTGCCCGGGGTAGGTGGGGCGATCGTAGGGCTCGCGAAAGCCGGGGACGTCCGCGGCGGTGAGCTGGCCGATGGTTACGCCGCGGCCGATGCGGGATCCCTCGCCGATGACGAGGGGGCCGATCAGCAGGCAGTCATCGCCGACCTGGACGCGCTTGGCGAGTGCCACGGAGCCGATGAGGCGGGTGCGGGCGCCGATGGCACACTCGTGGGCGGTGGTGACATCAGGGCCCAGCTGGGCGGCGGCGCCGATGTAGCAGGTTTCGCCGATGCGGGCGGATGGGTCGACTTGGGCGTCGAGGGCGATGTAGGAATTGTTGTGCATGGGGACCTCCTGGGGATAAGTAGAATAGATGTTCTATTTATAACACAGGGGGACAAGAAGTGCAAGGACTTTTAACACAGAGAACACAGAGAAGAACTTTAACACAGAGAACACAGAGAAGAGCTTTTTTTAATAAAAGCTCTGTGAACTCTTTTTATTTATCTCTGTGGGCTCTGTGGTAAGGCTTTGATGAGTTCAGAGCAGACGAGGGAGACGGAATCCATGCCCATGGTGGGGTAGAGGGGGAGGGTGAGTTCGCGGGCGGCGAGGTCGGTGGTGATGGGGAGGGAGGAGGAGGGGTCGCCGAAGCGGTTTTTGTAATAGGTGAAGGTGTGGGTGGGGGGGTAGTGGATGGAGGTTTGAATTCCCTTCTCCCTTAGGGAGTCGATGATTTGAATCCGATTCACGCCGGTAGGGAGGATTATGGGCAATAAGTGATGCGAAGGATTGTAGATTGTAGATTGCTGATTGCTGATTGAAGAACCACTTGTCTCGGTCTGGAGACTTTCGACAACAGGACCCCTCACCCCCACCCTCTCCCCACTTCGTGGGGCGAGGGAGTCACGGAAGGGGAGGTCGACGACGCCGTCGAGGAGCTGCCAGTATTTGAGGGTTAATTCGCGGCGGAGGGCGTTGTTGGCGGGGAGTTTGGCGAGCTGGACGCGGCCGAGGGCGGCGCGGATTTCGTCGATGCGGTCGTTGTAGCCGAGGTCGACGACGTCGTAGGTGTAGGCGTGGCCTTTGTGGCGGTCGTAGGTGAGGGTGGTCATGCCGTGGGAGCGCTGGAGGCGGACTTTGTCGGCGAGGTCGTCGCGATTGGTGATGAGCATGCCGCCTTCGCCGGTGGAGAGGTTTTTGTTGGAGAAGAAGGAGAAGCAGCCGAGGTCGCCCCAGGCGCCGAGGTGCTGGCCGTCGAGGTAGGCGCCGGGGGCGTGGGCGGCGTCTTCGATGAGGGCGAGGCCGTGGGCGCGGGCGATGGCGAGGATCTCGGGCATGCGACAGGGGAAGCCGGCGTAGTGCATGACGATGATGGCGCGGGTGCGCGGGGTGATTTTGCGCTCGATGTCAGCGGGGTCGAGGGTGAGGTCTTGGGGGCCGATGACGTCGGCGAAGACGGGGGTGGCGCCGGTGTAGAGGACGGCGTTGTTGGTGGCAACGAAGGTGAGGGAGGGGGTGATGACTTCGTCACCGGGGCCGAGGCCGAGGGCGGTGCAGGCGAGGTGGAGGGCCTGGGTGGCGTTGGAGAGGGCGAAGGCGTGTTTGGCGCCGGTGAAGGCGGCGAATTCGGATTCGAAGGATTGGGTGACTTCGCCCATGGTGAGCCACTTGGAGTGGAGGACCTCCAACACTGCATTATCTTCTTGGGCGTCATAAGTTAAGTCTGCGAGGGGGACGATCCAGTTTGTCATTTTAGATTTTAGATTTCTGATTTGAGATTTGAAGGGCAAGAACTTTATCCGCTAATTACGCGAATTTTAAAAACTTTATAAAACCAATTTTTAAGAACAAAAAACAAATGGTTCTTATAATGCTCTTTCTTAAAATTAGTTCTTATTCGCGTAATTAGCGGATAACGCACTTAACAATCGGGGAGGAAGAGGGGGCGCATGGATTCGAAGTCGAGGGCGGCCTGCTCGTAGTCGTCGGGGCGGCCGAGGTCTTGCCAGTAGCCGGTGAAGGGGAAGCCGACGACTTTTTCGCCGGCGGCGAGGAGCTTCTTGACGAGGTCGGGGAAGTCGAGGGGCTGGGCGTGGGGGATGTAGTCGAGGACGCGGGGCTCGAAGACGTAGATGCCCATGGAGACGTGGTAGTCGAGGGTGGGCTTTTCGACGTAGTCGGTGATGATGTTGCCGCCGTTGAGGTGGATGACGCCGAGGTCGATCTTGACCTGGCGCCGGTGCATGGCGATGGTAGCGAGGGCGCCGTTGTCGCGGTGGAACTGGAGGAGGTCGGGGATGGGGAGGGTGGTGAGGACGTCTCCGTTGGCGACGAGGAAGGTGGAGTCGAGGGCGGGGATGAGGGAGAGGGGGCCGGCGGTGCCGAGGGGGCAGTCTTCGCGGGAGTAGGAGATGGGGAGGCCGAGGCGGGCGCCGTCCTGGAAGAAGGCGCGGAGGAGCTCGGAGAGGTGGCCGACGGTGAGGACGGCTTCGGCGACGCCGGCGCGCTTGAGCTGGTGGAGGAGGATTTCGAGGATGGGCATGTCGCCGATGGGCATGAGGGGCTTGGGGAAGATGCGGGTGTAGGGGGCCAACCTAGTACCCTTCCCCCCTGCTAAGATGATGGCTTTCATGGGATTGTTGATTGTAGATTGCTGATTTTAGATTTAAGAACAAAGGACTTTAACACAGAGGACACAGAGTTTAAGAACAGAGAGGACACAGAGTTATTAATAAATATTCCTCTGTGATCTCTTGTTTTTAAACTCTGTGTCCTCTGTGTTAAGGCACTAGATTTCATAGCGATCGGGGTGGTAGAGGGAGAGGTGGGAGGAGATGAAGTCGAGGGTGAGGCGGAGGCCGGCGGGGAGGGGGATTTCAGGGGACCAGCCGAGGAGGGTGCGGGCTTTGGTGTTGTCGGAGAGGAGGCGGAGGACTTCGGACTTGGGGGGGCGGACGCGCTGGGGGTCGAGCTGGACGGGGAGGTCGCGGCCGGTGAGGGCGAGGACCTGGCGGACGATCTCGGCGACGGTGACTTCGGAGCCGGTACCGAGGTTGAAGGTCTGGCCTTCGACGCCGGGGGCGGCGGCGGCGGCGAGGAAACCGGCGACGGTATCGGAGACGTAGGTGAGGTCGCGGCGGGTGTCGAGGGCGCCGAGGCGGAGGGCGGGCTGGGTGAGGGCCTGGGCGATGATGGTGGGGATGACGGCGCGGGCGGACTGGCGGGGGCCGTAGGTGTTGAAGGGGCGGACGGTGACGACGGGGAGGTCGTAGGAATTGTAGAAGGCTTCGACGAGCTTGTCGGCGCCGATCTTGGAGGCGGAGGAGGGGGGTTGGCCCTGGAGGGGGTGGGTTTCGTCGATGGGGACGCGCAGGGCGGTGCCGGAGACGTCGGAGGTGGAGGTGTGGATGAGGCGCTGGGGGTGGGGCGCGGCGCGGGCG